>JAQBEX010000233.1:0-5215 GCA_032123675.1 Actinomycetes bacterium | reverse complement strand
GCCGGCAGGCGCAGGTCGGCGGGCGCGGGCCGGCGGGCTCAGGAGCCCAGCTCGGTCGCCCAGCTCAGGAGCCCAGCCCAGGAGCCCAGTTCGTTCGCCCAGCCTAGGAGCCCAGCTCGGGCACCCGGCCCAGGCACCCAGCCCCGGCACCCAGCCCCGGCACCCAGCCCAGGCACCCAGCCCAGGGGCCCGGCCCAGGCACCCAGCCCAGGCACCCGGCTCAGGCGCCCGCCGCGCCTCGGGACGCCAGAGCCGGGCGGCCCGCAAGGGCGACGCGCTCGGTCAGCGATGCGCTCAGCGCATCGGTCATCTTCGGGTCTCCCAGTGGCGCCCGTAGGGTCGTCCAGGACCCGTCGTGGAGGAGCAGCACGATCTCGGTCCCGCCAGGGACGTTGGCGGGGTAGACAGCTCGCACGCGATCGAGGGGCAGGCGGGCGATCGGCGACCCAGTTCCGTCGCTGACCTCCACGTGCGTGCTGGTCACCTGTACCCGGACCGTGGCATGGACCCCCGACCACGCGACCGAGTCGAACGAACGAGGGGGTAGGCCAACCTGCATCTCATGGCGTTGGTACGGGGTTGGCGTGCCGCGGGCAGGCCAGTTGGCCCTGATGAACCAGGCGAGGAACGGCAGGCTGAGCAGGAGCAGCACGCCGGCGGACACCAGCGCATCGGACACCTCCAGCGCGTCCGTGCCGGTGTCGGGTCCGGCGAGCCGAGTGGCGACCAGGGCGACCAGGTTGTTGACGAAGTGGATGATGATCCCGGGCCACAGCGACCCGGTGCGCAGGTACAGCAGCCCCGTGATCAGACCGAACATGCCCGCCCCCACGGGGTCGGCGTGCAGGATGCCGAAGAACACCGCCGAGAGGACGATCGCCACGCCCACCCGCCACTTCACCGAGAACCGCTCGAGCAGGACGCCCCGGAAGACCACCTCCTCCACCAGGGGTGGGAGCACGACGAGGCCGAGGGTGGCCAGCGCGAGGTTGCCCTCCCCCACGCCCTCCAGCGAGTCGAACATCCACGGCGCCACCAAGGTCGTGAGCGTGATCGCAGCCAGGCTGAAGAGGAACTGGACCACGAGCAGCCCCGCCACGACGAACCAGTAGGAACCAAGCCGGGGCCAGCGGAGCATCGCCCCGAGGTTGACCCCACCGCGGCGGACGACCATGTACCAGACCCACGCGATGACCGGGAGGTACAGAAGCACTCCGGTGAGTTCGTCGGAGACCGGTAGTCCAATCGCCATAGCGGCCTCCGCCAGCCCCATGATCAGCAGCGCACCGGCCAGCGCCCACAGGACCAGCCAGCGTGTGTGCAGAGTGCTGAAAGCCCCCGTGCGCGGCGGAGCGGGGCCGACCGGTGACGGCTGGGGACCGCCACCGACGGGCAGTGCGCCCGGAGTGAGCTGCCCCGCAGGCGTGACGTCCATGGTCATTGAGTACCACCTGTTCGTGAACCGCGCACAGTCGGAGCTCCCTGCCTACCCAAATGTGCGATCGGCAAACTCCGGGGGCGTAGCGGCACGTCCGACATCGCCACGCCGTTCCGTCGCCCGGGCCACCAGGATCCGGACCAGCGCGCCGGTCCCCTACTCTTGGCGCCGAGGGGCGGTAGCTCAACAGGTCAGAGCAGCGGGCTCATAACCCGTCAGGTTCCGGGTTCGAATCCCGGCCGCCCTACGGTTGTCACGTCGCGACGCATCGTTGCGGCGCGTTGCTCGTGAAGGGGTCACCCGGGTCACCGGGCCTTCCGGCTACGGTTGACGCCACGAGGTCGGAACCGGTGCGGCCATCTACATGGCCCGCCATGGACGTCACCGGCGTGCGCGCCGCTGGGACGAGTCACGGATCCGTGGGCTGAAGGGATGTGAGGTGCGAGCAGTCGTCTGCACGGCATACGGTCCGCCGGAGGTGCTCCGGCTCGCGGAGCTTCCGACGCCGACTCCCCGGAAGAACGAGGTGCGCATCCGGATCCGGGCGACTGCGGTGACGTCGAGCGACTGCTACCTGCGAGGGCTGCGACTGAATCCCAACTACCGGGTGATGGCGCGGCTGGTGGTGGGGTGGAACGCCCCGAGAAGGCCCGTCCTGGGCATGGTGCTCTCCGGGGAAGTGGACGCGGTCGGACGCGGCGTGCGGTCCTTCCGGGTGGGTGACCCCGTGTTCGGGTTCAACCGACACCACTTCGGGGCCTACGCGCAGTACGTGTGCTGGCCTGAGGACGGGCTGCTGGCAACACGCCCTGAGAACGTCACCCACGAGGCAGCCGCGGCCATCACCTTCGGGGGACTGCTCGCGTCGCACAGCCTGCGCACGGCCGACGTGCGAGCGGGACAGAAGGTCCTGGTCTACGGGGCGTCGGGAGCGGTCGGCACGTCCGCGGTTCAACTCGCTCGGCACATCGGTGCTGAGGTGACCGGCGTCTGCGGCACCACCAACATGGACCTCGTGGCGTCCTTGGGCGCCTCGACGGTCGTGGACTACACCGTCGAGGACTTCACCGACGGCCAAGAGCGCTACGACCTGATCCTCGATGCTGTCGGCAAGCGCAGGAGCGCCGCCGCCCTCGAGCGGTGCCAGCGGGTCCTGGCCCCCGGCGGCGCCTGCATCTCCGTCGACGACGGGACGCCGAAGCTGCGTCGCGAGGACCTGGTGTCCCTCGGGGGACTGGCGGCGAAGGGCGATATCCGGCCCGTGATCGACCGGACCTATGCCCTGGACGACATCGTCGACGCGCACAGGTACGTCGACACCGGGCGCAAGCGCGGCAACGTGGTCCTCACCGTCCCGTAGCGCTGCGACTCGCCCAGGCGCGAACGAGGGTTCGCAAGGCCCGGAAGCACCAGGGCCACCGGCATCAGCGGCCGGGGTCCGCGGGGTCGATCCGGAGCAGGACGTTGCCGATCTTCTGCTGTGACTCGACGTACCGGTAGGCCTCGACGATCTGGTCCAGGTCGAAGCTCCGGTCATCGAGCACCGGCTGGAAGGTGCCTGATCGCAGCAACTCCTGGAACTCCTCGATGAGGGCCTTGTCGAAGTCCATCGGGGTCGGCAGCATGACCCTCCTGCCGCGGCCCACTGTGGTCGCAAGCTGCAGCGGCAGGTTCTGCCATCCGGGACCGAGATCCGAGGTGAGGAACATCCCATCGGGGCGGAGCACCGATCGGCATCTGCCGAAGCTGGTCTTGCCGGCGGCGTCGATGACACAGTCGTACTGCTCGCCGCCCTGCGTGAAGTCCTGGGCCAGCCGGTCGATGACCCGGTCCGCCCCGATCTCGTGCATGAGGTCGACAGCCTCCGGTCCGCACACGGCCGTGACCGTGACGTCGAGGGCCTTGAGCAGCTGGACGGCTGCGGTGCCGATCCCGCCGCTGGCTCCGTGGACGAGGACATCCTGACCGGGCTGGATGCCACCCTTGCGGATGATCGAAAGTGCGTAGTGCGATGCCTCGGTGCTGGCCGCTGCGCGTTCCTCGGAGACCCCCTCGGGGATGATCGCGACCGGGCCGTCCGCGTCGACCGTCAGGTACTCGGCATGGGCTCCGAAGGCGGGTTCGTTGTAGCCGAAGACCCTGTCGCCGACCTCGAACCCGCGCACTGCCGATCCCACCGCCGCAACCACCCCGGCGAACTCCGTGCCCAGAACGGTCAGCTTCGGCCTGCGCCATCCGGTGAAGGCCCGGAGGATGAACGGCTTCGCGGCCCGGTACCCGCAGTCCGTGCGATTCACGGTGCCCAGGTGCACCTTGACCAGCACCTCGCCCGCTCCGGGGCTGGGGACCGGGACGTCCTCGATCCGCACGACATCGGGTGGTCCGTACTCCGTCGACACCGCTGCTCTCACAGCTTCACTGTAGGGCCATGATCGCCGACCGGGCCGAGCCGGACTCGCCCGCCGGGATGTCGCCAGCCTCCCACTGGTCATCTGCGAGGATCGCAGACATGTACGCGGTGGCAACCTTCCTCATCGTCGCGGTCCTCACCCTGGTCTTCGGGCGGTTCGCGACCGGCGCGCTGATCGCGACCGGGGTGCCCCCCGAGATCGCGTCGTTCCAGGCACGGTCGGCCTTCAGTGGGGCGGGCTTCACCACGACCGAGGCGGAGAACGTCATCAACCACCCGGCGCGGCGGCGGATCATCGCCACGACGATGCTGGTGGGCAGCCTCGGCACCCCAACGCTGATCGTCACCGTGCTGCTCACATTCGTCGCACCAGGGCCGGGCACCGAGGCCGGGCGCACGCTCGTCCTGCTGTCCGGGCTGCTGGTGATCCTCCTCGCGGTCCTCAATCGCCCGATGACGCGCTGGCTCGTGGGCGTCGGGCAGCGGTACGCGGCCAAGAGGCTGATCCCGGCTCTGGATTCGGAGCCGACAGTGCTGCTGCACCTGGGCGATCACTTCGAGATCGACATCCTGCGGCTCACGGCCGACCCGGAGGAGACCGTCCGCGGGCTGCGCGGCCTTGATCAGGCGTTGCCCGGGATCACGGTGCTGGGAATCCGTCGCGGCGAGGAGTACTTCGGCGAGTCTCCGGTCGACATCACGCTGGCGGCCGGCGATGAGCTCATCATCTACGGCCACCATGACCGGATCGCCATGGCCCGAGGGAACAGCTGACCGGCACACTGCGCCTCACCGCCCGATCGGGACGCACCTCCGGACAGACAACAACTGAGGCTGCCCTTCCTTGGGCTTTCCGTGGGCCTTCCGTCAACCTGCTCAGGGCCCTATGGTCGACCCATGCCCGTCTTCATGATCGAACGCCAGTTCGCCGAGGAACTCGAGTCCGTCGACGCCGTGGGGCTCAAGCAGATCAACGACGAGGCGCAGGTGCAGTGGCTGTACTCGTTCCTGTCCAAGGACAAGCGCAAGACCTACTGCCTGTACGAGGCGGAGTCCGCAGACGCCATCCGGGCAGCCGCCCAACGAGCAGGGATCCCCGCAGACGTCATCGTGGAGGTCAGCCAGACGATCCAGCCGGACGGCACGTACGCCTCGGTCCAGACGAGTGCGCCGCAATGACCACGGCGCTGCCCAGACCGATCTGACCCCGGCGCTACCCGGACCCTGACCCCGGCGCCGCCCGGACCCTGCCCACCCAACTCGGCCGGACGAGGCGCGGGTCTCCCGCCGGTCGCCGGCCCCCGGCCCCCGGTCGCCCGCAAGCCGCGGGCCACGGACCCGCGCCCGCGTCACTCCCCCGCGTCGAC
>JAQBEX010000232.1:0-30272 GCA_032123675.1 Actinomycetes bacterium | reverse complement strand
GGCGGACCCGCCGCACCCCCGGACCCCGACCCACCCGGCTGGCGCTGGCACACACCCGCCGGCTTCACCATCAACGACACACCCCCACCACCCCTGCCCTGAACCCGGGGTACGCCAGCGCTCAGCGGCGGTTCCGTGCCTGACCCACCCACCATGTCCCCTCCCCCGACTGCGGGCACGCCACGCTCATCGCAGACCTCGCCCTATGGCTCGACGCGCAGACCTCGCCGCACAACTCGACGCGCGGACCTTGCTTGTGGCTCGACATGGTCACCCGGCCACTCACGTCCGACTCATGCGCAACGGGCGTCCTCGACCCCTTCACCTGCCCGCACGTCGATTCGACGCGTCCGAGAAGACCAGGCCGAGCACGAACCCGATGCACACGAACGCTGGGAACAGCGCGAACGTGTCGGTGGTGATCCAGATCGCGAAGCCGGTCAGCGAACCCAGGATCATTCCGGCCGCCATGGGGAGCGGGCGCACCTCTGGCCCTCGATCCCTTTGAGACATACTCCACCTCCATCGGAACTACTCCCATCGTCACCCCGTGACGCGATGGGCACCAGAGCCGAAGTCCCCTCGCCTTCGAGTCCGTCTTCCGCAGACCTTCGGCCCTTGGCCCCACCGCGGCGACGCGGGATGCTCGAAGTGGTGGCATTCGGAATGCCACCGGAGTCAGGGGGTTCGCAGTGAATCGGCCTCGCCCCGGTCACATCGTGGTGGTGCTCGTCGCGCTGGTGGTCATGCTGGTCTCTGGGTGCTCGGCCGACGAGGAGGAGTTCCCGTACGGCGCGTGGGCCGTCGAGCTCACCGACCAGCTGCAGGTCATCGACTTCCGTGCCGACGGGTCCCTGTGGGGCGGTGTCGGCGCACCAGGCCAGGATCCGCAGACCGTGGCCCTCGAGGACCTGGCCGGATCAGCGTCGTACTCGGTGTCCGGCGATGTCCTCACCTTCACCGGCGCATGCCCGGAACCCCCGGAGATGATGGAAGCGACGTACCGGTGGGGTCTGGATGGGGACGAGGTGACACTCGACATCATCTCCGACGCATGCGCCTATCGCGCAGAGCAGATGGAGGGAGCCGTCCTGACCCGAGTGACACGTCCGAGCGGCGCACCGATGGCAAGTGCCCAGCCCGTCGCCGCCCCAATCCCCTGGTGGAACGAGCAGGTCTTCTACGAGGTGTTCGTGCGCAGCTTCGCCGACAGCAACGGCGACGGGATCGGGGACCTGCGCGGCCTGATCAACAAGTTGGACTACCTCAACGACGGCGACCCCGGAACCGACGACGACCTGGGCGTCACCGCGCTGTGGCTGATGCCGGTCGCCCAATCGCCGAGCTACCACGGCTACGACACCACCGATCACTACACCGTCGAGCAGGACTACGGCACCAACGACGACTTCGGCGAGCTGATGGACCAGGCTGACCAGCGCGGGATCAAGGTCATCGTGGACCTGATGCTCAACCACACCTCCAGCGAGCATCCGTGGTTCGTCGATTCAGCCGGCAGCCCGACCTCCCCGAAACGGGACTGGTATGTCTGGAGCGACTCGGATCCCGGCCACAGAAGCCCGTGGGACACCCCAATATGGCACCCGCGCAACGGCGCCTACTTCCACGGACTCTTCTGGGAGGGCATGCCCGACCTCAACTTCCGGACCGCCGCCGTCACCGAGCAGATGTACGACATCGCCCGCTTCTGGATGGAGGACATGGGCGTCGACGGGTTCCGACTCGATGCCGTCCGCCACCTGATCGAGGACGGCGACCGCTACGACGGTACGCCCGAGACCCACGACTGGCTGGTGGCATGGGACGACTTCATCGACACCATCGACTCGCAGGCCCTGACAGTGGGCGAGGTCTGGGATGACACCAGCGCCGTGGTGCCCTACGTGGTCGACGACGAGGTGGACGTCGCCTTCGAGTTCACGCTCGCCGAGAGCATCCTGCGCAGCGTGAGTGCCGCCGACCCCACCGCCTTCGCGGCGCAGCTACGCCGAGTCCTCGCCGAGTTCCCACCGGGGCAGTTCGCACCGTTCCTGACCAACCACGACCAGGACCGGGTGATGACCCAACTCGGTGGCGACCCAGATCAGGCGAAGCTGGCAGCCGGCGTCCTGCTCACGCTCCCGGGCGTCCCCTTCGTCTACTACGGCGAGGAGATCGGCATGGTGGGCCAGAAGCCGGACGAGCAGATCAGGACGCCGATGCAGTGGGACTCGACCGAGGGTGCAGGCTTCACCGACGGCATCCCATGGCAACCGATCAATGCCGACGCCGCCACCGTGAACGTGGCTGCCCAGGACGGTGATCCCAGCTCACTGCTCGATCACTATCGGCGCCTCATCCACGTGCGATCCGCACACCCGGCCCTCAGCGTGGGCGCGCTGGACACCATGGCCAGCAGCTGCCCGGGCCTCAACGCCCAGCTGCGCACGACACGCGAGGGCACCGACACTGTGCTGGTCGTGCACAACTTCTCGGACACCGCCGAGACCGGGTGCACGCTCGGACTGGCCAGCAGCCCGCTGGCCGAGGGCAGCCTGACAGCCACGGACCTTCTGACCGGGGCCCCCATGGATCCGATGACCGTGGGAGCCGGCGGCGTGATCGAGGACTACCAGCCCACGTCCACGATCGCCCCGCGGCAGACGGTGATCATCAGCCTCACGCCATAGGCCATACCGAGTCAGGCACCAGAGCCGAACCAGCCGCCGGTACACCCGTCCTCACGACGCCAGCCGGGTGTCAGGACGGAACGCCGACCACGCGAACCAGAACGTATCGACATGCTCGACGGGCATCAACCGCGCTCCGGTTGCCGGCCCGGCGACCGCCTGGCCGAGCACGTTCCATGTGGATCCGGCCTGCTCGTCGACGAACTCCCCATCGCCGCCGGTCCGGAAGGTCAGGGCCTGCCCGTCCCACTGGGGCTCGAACACGGCAACCGCACCGATCCGACGGCCCTCGGACAGTTCCTCGGTGTCCAACGGTGAGCGCAGCCCGGGCTGCAGCCAGAGCACCACGTCTCGGCCGTCGACCTCCTCGGTGAGGATCCGCTCCTCGGCCAGCCGATCCAGGGGCACGGCCACCGGGTCGGCATCGCCTCCGAGCCCCACGACCCGCTCCTTCGCCGGCAGCACCGGGGGGACGGAACCGTCGAACAGGAACGGGTCGGTGCCCACGTCGTCATAGCCCACGTACGGGTTCGTCCCGTAGGGGCGGTTGAAACCCGTCCGGTCGCTGAGGACCCACGCCTCCGGGTGGGCCGCCACGAAGTCCGACCACGCCACCGTCTGGGTCGGGATGGTCTTGAGCCCGGTCCCGGCCAGCACCCCGGCCACTGCACCGAGCTCCAGCTGGGACCACAACGACTCGGTCTGTCGGTCGTACATGACCAGGGCTGATTGATACAGCAGTCCCGAGGTGCCGAAGCTCAGCACGCGGTCGCCGACCTGCCGCTCGAATGTGATCGCGCTGTTGCACAGCGGGCAGTAGGTCACAGCCACCGGAACCCCTGCGATCGTGTCGTTGACGATCTCGTGCCAGATCAGCACGGCGACCGGATAGGCCCGGGCCTCCCCGTTCACCTCGAGGCTGAGCACGGGTTCGTCGGCGCCGATCCAGGTCACTGACGACGCCGCGTGGAACAGCGGGTCATCGATTGCCGGGATCCCATCAGGGGGCGGGCCGCCGGACACCAGCATGACCGGGTCGACAAGCGGGGTCGGCAACTCGGCGGCCGCCGGGTCCTGCAGGGCTGAGACCACGTCCTCCTCGGGTGACTCCACAGCGCGCTCCAGCTCGACCGGGCCGGCGACCTCGCCCGCCCCGGACCCCAGCCCCGCGGAGGTCTCCCGGCCTGGCTGCTGGGCTGACCCGCACGCTGCCAGCGCACCGAGGGTGAGCAACACCCAGACCGCCCCGCGCACGCCCCGCCGGACCGGCATGCGTGGGACAGGTTCCCTCGGGATCCCCGCGGACAAGGTCGATCACGTCCCTCGGGTGCTGATGTGGACCGCACCCGTCAGCGATCGGTGCACGGGGCATCGATCAGCGATCCGCAACAGGCTCTCCCGCGCCTCGACGCTCAGGTCACCGTGCAGGGTGATGACGCGGTCGACGTGGTCGACCATCCCGGTCCTCGTGTCGCACTCGGAGCAGTCGTTGGCATGGATCCGGTCGTGTCGCAGCGCCACCTCGACGTCGCGCAGCGGGAGCTGCTTGCGATCTGCGTACATGCGCAGCGTCATGGCGGTGCATGCCCCCAGCGAGGAGAGCAACAGGTCGTACGGGTTGGGCCCGCGGTCAGTCCCGCCGACCGAGGTGGGCTCATCTGCCAGGAACTCGTGCCGCCCGGCGATGATCGATTGCGTGAACGGCCCCGGGGGGCTCGACCGCACGGTGACCAGCCCGGGCTCCTGCGCCGCGGCCGATCCCCGGTCCGGTGCGGACACGTCGACCTCCGGCCCAGCGACCGCCTCCGACTCCTCGAGGTAGCGAGCGGCCCACGTGCTGATGATGTCTGCGGCGAACGCGGAGTCCGCCCGATCGGAGAGCAGGTGGTCGGCACCATCGAGGGCCACGAACGACTTCGGGTGCCGGGCCGTGTCGAAGATCTGGCGCGCGTTGTCGATCCCGACGGTCGTGTCCGCCGGCGCGTGCAGGACGAGCAGTGCGCGACCGAGACGACGGATCCGGTCCTCCTGCGGTTGGGCGGCGATGTCATCGATGAACTGTCGGCGCATCCGGAAGGTGCGGATGCCCAGGGTCACGTCAGCCTCGCCGTCCTGCGCGATCCGCTCGGCCGCACCACCGAGCAGGTCCACCACATGGCCCGGCTGGCTCGGCGCCCCGATGGTGACCACGGCCCGCACCGAGGGGATCGCCTGCGCGGCAGCCAGGACAGCTGCGCCACCCAGCGAGTGCCCGACCAGCAGGGCGGGAGCGCTGAAGGTGGCTGCGAGGTGGTCGGCGGCGAGCGTGAGGTCGGACACGTCACAGCTGAAGGTCGTGTCGGCGAAGTCCCCGCCGGACTCCCCCAGGCCGGTGAAGTCGAACCGGAGTACCCCGATGCCGCGCTCGGCCAGCGCCCGCGAGATGCGCGCCGCGGCGTGGCTGTCCTTGCCGCAGGTGAAGCAGTGCGCGAACACCGCGAACGCGCGCGGCGTCCCAGCGGGCATGCTGAGCACTCCCGACAGGGACTGCCCACGTGTCCCCAGGAAGCTGATGTCCGCACTCGTGGTCATGTCCGTCATGCCGTCCCTCCTTGGCCCAACCCGTCTGAGTACCCATCGTGCCCGAACAAGCGGTGTTCGCACTGTGGGTGGACCCACCGAACCCACGGCCCCTCGAGCGAGAGTGCTCCCGGCGCGGGACGCACCGTGCGCGGGCACGACGACGGCACACGCTGACGGCGACCTGGCGGGCCACGTACGTGGCCGGCCACACCGGGACTCGGCCGGCACCCGGAGTAGCGTGGGAGTAGTCCCCCCGGACTGAGTACGCATGGGGAGGGGATTGGCCATGAGGTGCCCGCGCTGCCGAGCCGAGGACCTGGACCCCACCCGCCACGACAGCGCCGGGATGATCACCTGTCAGTGCGGGCACCGTGCGTACGCGGGCTACGTGGCCGAGGCGGACGCCCGTGCCGGGCGCTCCGCGTGGCTGGCCGAGCGGATCGCCGCAGGGGATGGTGCCCCGGTTCCTGAGTTGCGCGCCCAGTACGCCGTGTGGGATCCGCCGTCATCCACCCGGGCCGGTACGGTCCCGGTCAGAGCAGGCACTGCCCAGTCGCTGCCCCGCACGCACGACACCCCCAGCGCCCAGACGATCCTCCTGGCCCTCGGCGCCCTGCTGCTCGTCATCGCCGGGGCGGTGTTCGCCGCCGTGGTCTGGGACCGGCTCGGTGCCGCCGGCCAGGTCGTCCTCATGCTCGCAGCGACCGCCGGGATCGGGACGCTGGCCGTCCGGCTGCGCGCCCGGCTCCCGGGGACGGCAGAGGCACTGGCGGCGGTGGCCGCGGGGCTGGCTGCCGTCGACCTGTTCGCCGCCCCCCTGCTTGGGCTCCTGCCGAGGAACTGGATCAGCGATCCGACGCTCTACCCGGCGATGGCGTTCGCCCTCCTCGGGATGGTCCTGGTGCTGCTGGACAACCGCTTCAGCCTGCGGGCATGGAGTTGGCTGGGATGGACCGCCGTGCAGGTGAGCTCGTGGTTCGTGGTCATGGTCGTTGCGGGCGCCACCGACGACCTGGACTCGGGCGCCTGGTTCAGCACCTCGCTGGTCGCACCAACGCTGACCAGCATCGCCATGCTGGCCGGTTCCCAGCACAGCGTCCGATGGCCCGACCAGCGGCGCTCCCTGCAGGTGCTGGGTGCCTTGGGCCTGGCGATCAGCACGGTGGCCACGGCCGCCGCGGCGCTGTCCAGCAGCGCCCTGCCCGGAGCCCTTGTCACCACGGCAACAGCCACGGTGGCACTGGGCACCTGGTCGGCGCTGGACCATGGCCGAACTCGCCTGGTCGAGCTCGGAGCTTCCGCGCTCCTGGGGGTCACCATCGCGCTCATGCTGGCGCTGCCGGCCGACCCGCAGCCGGTATGGCTGGCGGCCGCGGTCAGCCTTGCCGGACTCACTGTCGGCTTCACCCTCTGGGTGCTTCGCGATGATCAGGTGACGGCCATCGTGGGCTCCTGTTCGGTGTGGATCCCCTGGGCGGCCGTCCGAATCGCCTCGGAGCCCGAACCGTTGGCAAGCGACCTGGTCACCAGACAGATGTCGCTGCTCGCGGCAACCGTGGCTGTGATCGCCTTCGCCGTGGCCTGGCGGCTTCCGGCCACAGGCTGGGTCGGCGCCCTGCTGGGAATGCTGGCGATGGTGCTGGCGCCGCGCACGTGGCAGGACCCGATCGAGGCCTACTCACTGCCGTTCGCGACCCTCCTGCTGCTCGCCGGCCTGCTCTGGCGACGGCGTGGCCCGACACCTTCCCTGCTGTGGCTTGGCCCGAGCGTGGCCATGGCGCTCATCCCCTCGGCCGTGGCCACGTGGGCGGCTCCGTGGGCCTGGGACGTCAGCAACCTCGACTCGTCCTGGCACCTGGCCCGGCTCGGGGCCACCCTCTGCGTCTGCGTGATCGCCGTCGTCACGGGCGCCCGGCTGAACCTGGGCGGCCTGCTGGTCCCCGCTGCCACGGCGCTGATCATCGCGGCGGGTGCCCAGGTCTGGAGTGGCCTGTCGAACCTGCCGCGCTGGTTCGGGCTCGCGATCGCCGGGACGTTGCTCGTCCTTGCCGGTGCCCGGATTGAGTGGCTGCGACGTGAGAGCCGACGGGCCGCCGGGTGGCTGGAGGGGCTGCGCTGAGGACCAGGGGCACCAGCCCCGGACGAACCCGACCGCGGCTCTGGCCCTGTGCACATGACTGGCACCCCTGAATCGGGCACACTGGCAGTGAGCTGTGCTCGGAAGGAGCTGTCGTGCCCCAAGGTGCCAACCCGCAGATGCTGGTGGTGATGGATGCTGATGCCAACAGCACGGCTGCACTGACGATCTCCCAGCGCTACGCGGAGGGGACCCTGCTGCTGACCTCCTGGGGCGTCGATCCTGTGGATGTCGACGCCGTGGTGCTGGCCTCGGACACCGCCGAGCCCACCATGTCCGAAGCCTTGCGGATCGCCGCCCGGCGTGGGATGCACTGGATCGGGGTGCGCCGGGACTTCGCGCCACCCCGGGAACTGCTCAGTGAGTTGCTGATCGCAACAGCGAAGCATGCTGGCAATGGGGTCCCCGGCTTTGCCGTCTTCCTCGCTGACGGCGATCCGCCGCCTTTCCGACGGATCCTGGCCATCGTCGACCGCAGCGGCGGCCCGGTATCCGGCCTGCTGGCCTATGCAGGCGTCGCCGTGGCGGACTCAGCAGGTGCGCACCTGGACGTCCTGGTCATCGGCGCGCAGGACGAGAACCCGCACACCGAGGACCTGCTGGACTCGATCAGCATCAGCCGCGAGCAGGAGCTCTACGACCAGGCCATAGCCCGGGCAAAGGCCAAGAACATCGACTACGACTGGATCACAGCCGCGTCGGTGACCGACATCTGGCCGGTGATCGCCGACCAGCTCTCCCAACACGACTACGACCTCGTGATCGACGACCTCGGGGACGTGTCCCTGGCGCGCGTGCGCATGCGCGAGGCGGTCAACGGCACTCTGGGTGACGGCCAGGTGGGCGAGATCCCGCTCAAGCTGCTGGAAGAGACGTCAGTGCCGCTCCTGTTCGTGATCGACGAGATCCGCCTGGGGATGGCTCCGAAGGGACTGCTCAAGGCAGGTGCTCTGGCAACGGTCGCATTCGGCGTTGCTGCAACCCCGGTCGCTGGGGCCGTGGCTGAACCGGCACCGCCTTCGGTGTCAGCATCCGTCGACACGGCTATCGACCCGCTCCTGGGACTCAAGGTAGAACTCGCCGCCGTGACCGGCCAGCCGCTCGATGACGTCATCCAGCGGGAGGCTGCTGCTGCGCAGGCCAGCCGCAGTGGTGGCTCCGAGGGCGCCCGGTCCGCTTCGCAGGAATCCCGGGGGCAGCTGACGGTACCGACCGCGGCCGCAACACCGGCGCCGGCTGCTTCCGTGATCCCGGCTCCGCCCGAGCAGGTCGTCGAGACCGTGTACGCCGACCCGGAAGAGGTCGAGGAGAAGGCCAAGAAGAAGGCCAGCAAGAAGACGGCCGACAAGCAGAAGGAACCCAAGAAGGCCAAGAAGCCCACGCCGCCGAAGGGCGGAGCCAGCCCCAACGACGTGGCCAAGGCTCAGCGCCAGGCTGCCGCGACCAAGTCGGAACTGCAGAAGAACAAGGCGAAGGCGCACCGGACAAGGGAGGCGATCTCGGAGGCGGAGCAGGAGCTCACCAAGGCGCAGGCCGGGGCGGCCGTTGCATTGGCCAACCTTCAGGCCGCCGAACTGTCGCGGGAGGCGGCCGCCGCGCATGCCGAGGAGGTCGCGTCAGCGGCCACGGGCGTCGCGTCCGTGCTGCCCGGAGCCCCCAGCGCGGAGGAGGTCGCGACCGCTGAGCTGACTGCGCAACTTGCAGCCGAACGGCTGGATGCATCCGTCGAGTTCGGCGAGGAGACCCTTGAGGCAGTCGTGTCCGTGGAGCAGACCATCGAGGCCAAGCAGGGCAAGCTTGATGGCCGCAAGGCTGAGCTGGCCCAGTCCAAGGCCGATCTCGAGCAGGCCCGGCTCAAGGCCGCTGTCTACAAGACCAGCCTGGCCGAGTCTCGGCAGTCGCCTGTGACCAGCGGCTACAGAATCTCAGCCCGCTTCGGCCAGACTGGCCGGTACTGGTCCTCCGGCATCCACACCGGCCTTGACTTCGCGGCTCCGTCCGGGACTCCGATCAAGGCTGCAGCGAGTGGGCGGGTCGTGTCGACGGGCTACAAGGGCGCCTACGGCAATCAGGTCGTGGTCAGCCACGGCGGGGGCCTCAAGACCACCTACAACCACCTGTCGAGCATCAGCGTCTCACCGGGGCAGAAGGTCTCCACCGGTGACCGGCTCGGCGGGATGGGCTCGACGGGCAACTCCACGGGAAGCCACCTGCACTTCGAGGTCAAGCAGAACGGCAAGTTCGTCGACCCCGAGGGCTGGCTGGGCTGGTAGCCGAGGGCCGGTGCTCCCGATCGACCGCCCGCGGAACGCACTGGTGTGGTCGCCCCCGTAGGATCGAAGCGTGGCGCCGGTCGACAGCCCCTCCCCCGACCTCACGGTTCGGCATCGGCCCGTCCAGGAACGCGGCCGGGTCCGCTTCGACGCCATCCTCACCGCCGCACGGGAGTTGCTGGCAGAGAGCGGGGTGGAGGGATTCACCATCGACGACGTCGCCGCCCGGGCCGGGATCCCCGTCGGCTCGGTGTACCAGTTCTTCCCGAACAAGTTCGCCATCGTCGCCGAGCTCGACGCACGCGACACCGAGGCGCTGATCGATGACCTGACCGCCAGCGCCGACCGGCTCACGCTCGGCGACTGGCAGGCCGAGACCAACGAGCTCATCGACCTGGTCGCCGCGCACTGGGTCGACGACCCGACACGGCGGGCGGTGTGGCTGGCGATGCGCTCGACCGCAGCCACCAGGTCGCTGGCCGCCGAGCACTCCCGAGCCCTGGTGACGACCCTGCTGCCCATGATCAAGCAGCTCACCGAGGGCCAGCCCCTCGAGGAGCAGGTCACGATCTGCGAGGTTGTGGTCGAGATGGCGCAGTCCCTGCTGCACTTCTCGGTCTCCGACGGAAAGCCCAACCCGGACACGGTTCGTGAGCTCAAGCGGATGCTGCGGGCCTATCTGCGAGCCGTCTCAAGGATCGCCTAGCTCCCTTCGAGGATGACCACGGCCGCGGCCATCGACGGTTCGTGGGTGATGGACACGTGCAGGGCGATCTCGCCCAGGGTGTCGCGCACCGCGGCGGCCAACGCGCCATGCAGCGCAAGGGTCGGCCGACCCCACCCGTCGACGAGCACCTCGACGTCGCGCCAGTCCATGTCCGGCAGAACCGGGGCCCGTCCGGGTCGCGCGCCGGAGAAGGCCTTGACGAACGCCTCCTTGGCCGCGAACCGGCCAGCCAGGTGCGCAGCGGCACCGGAGTGGCCGCCTGCGGCGCGCAGCTCGCCAGCAGTGAAGGTCCGCTCCGTGAACGCCGACCCGACCGACCCCAGCTGGTCGGCGAAAGCATCCACAGCCACGAGGTCGATCCCGACAGCGTGGATCGCCATCAGGGGCGGGTCAGCCCGGGCAGCGCCCCCTGCGGATCAACGAGCATCGCGGCCTCCCGCGCGCGCAGATCCTGCGTTGCGCCCGTCCCCATCCGCCGCTCGGTGCGCCGCTCCAGGACGGCGTCGCCGCCGTGCGCCGCGGACAGCCGCGCGCGCGCCCCCGACACCCGTCGATCACGGGCGCGCTGCAGGTACGCCCCCCGCTGGTCTGCCGGGATCGCCTCGACGAACACGTCCGGATGGGCGAGGGCGACCACAGCAGACACGTGGCCGAAGCCGAGGCTTGTCGCCAGGGCCGCGCGGACCGGCTCAGCCCGGCGCAGCGGCCGGTAGTCCACGACCAGCGCATCACCGGGGGTGACGCGCGGATCGACACTGACCAGGTTCGCGTTGCCCGGCACCGTGCCGGTCTCGAACACGTCGCACAGGCCGGCCATCTGCCATGCGGCGGCACCGCCCTTGGAGTGACCGGTCAGCGACTTCTGCGAGATGACCCGCAGCGGTGCCCCAGGCGTGCGGCCAAGGGTCTCCTGGATGGTCTCGTGCAGGAACGCCTCGTTCGGGTCGTTGGCCTCGGTGGACGTGTCGTGCTTGGAGACCACCGCGACATCGTCAGCGGTGAGGCCGAGCCGGGCCAGCGCCCGGCCCAGCGGCGAATCCTGACCGCCTCGGACCGAGCCCAGGGCGCCGAGGCCGGGGGCCGGGATCGACGTGTGGATCCCGTCGCCGAACGACGCCGCGTACCCCACCACCGCCCGGACCGGCAGGCCCATCGACAGGGCGACCGATCCGCGGCAGATGATGAAGCTGCCGCCACCCTGGGACTCGACGAACCCGCGTCGGCGCCGGTCGCCCGGCCGGCTGTGCTGGCGGGGGTAGAGCCCGGACTCGATCAGGGCCTCGTTGTCGGCTGTGGCCGCCATGTTCGCGAACCCGGTGATCCCCTCGGTGCTGAGGTCATCCCAGCCACCGCCGATGATGATCTCCGCCTTGCCCAGGGTGATCTTGTCGACTGCCTCCTCGAGGGAGACCGCCGCTGTTGCGCATGCAGCCACCGGGTGGACCATGGGTCCGTATCCACCGATGAGTCCCTGGTTGACGTGTGCGGCGACGACGTTGCCCAGCGCCTCCTGCAGCACGTCGTTGGCGTACTGGCGCCCGGACAACGGGCCCATGAACACCTTGGAGATGCTGCTCATCCCACCCATGCCGCTGCCCTGGGTGTTGCCCACGAGGCTGGGGTGCACGGCCCCCACGAGCTCCTCAGCGGTGACGCCGGCATCGGCCAGCGCCTCCGCGGTGATCACCACGTTCCAGGCTGTGAGTGGGTCCATGGACCCGGCGATCCCGGAGTCCAGGCCGTGCCGGACGGGGTCCGATCCCAGCGGGAACTGACCGCCGGCCGAGCGGGCCAGCATCCGGCGCTGCGGGATCCGCACCGACGCCCCTGCTGGCAGCGTCAGGATCCAGCCCTCCTCGGCCTGGGTGACCAGGGCCCCGGGGACGTTGGTGGCCATGGACCGGGCCTCGGCCTCGCTGGACAGCAGCTTGCTCATGGCCTTGTCGAGGAACACCTCGGTGAACTCCGGGTAGCCGTCGGCGGCCACCGCCTCGTCGTCGGTGAACAGGCGCAGCCCTGAACGGACCTCGACCTGATCCCGGTAGCGCTCGGCCACGTCCGCCTCATCGACGAGTCCACCGGCTTCGACGTCGACCCAGCCCCCGGCCGTGGCATCCCAGTCGATGAGCCCACAGCGCCAGGCCAGCTCGACGACCCCCGCAGCGCCGAGGTCACCGACCTCAGCCTGCCAACGGGTGGCTGAACCACCCCACGGGCCGTACTCGGCGATGCCCACCATGACGATCATGTCCTCGGCACGGACCTTCGCGCGGGACTCCCCCTCGGGGGTGCGCACGGCTCCCCGCGCGTCAGCGAGCACCTCCGGCATGTTGGGCAGCGCAGCCACCGTGCCGATCGGCTCGGCCTCCCCCTCGGCCTGGTCGGCTGCTGCGGCCGTGAGCTGCGTGACTGCCCGGGCGAGGGCTGCACCGAGCTCCGCGCGCCCGGCGAGCCCACCGGACAGGTCCAGGCGCAGCGGCGCACGGCCGGCGTCGTCGCGGAACTGCTCCGTGGCCAGCGCAGCGATGAGTGCGCCCATCTGCTCGGCGGAGTAGGTGACCACGCCGAGCTCGTCCTCGACGTAGCGGGCGACACGGTCGTTCGCGGCCATGAGGCCGGTGCCACGCACCCAGCCGATCTCGGCGGAGATGATCCGGGTCTGGGCGCCCCAACGCGAGCCCTCGGAGCTCCACTTGTGCGCCATGGTCTCCAGGGCCGCCTTGGCGTCGCCGTACGCACCGTCGCCACCGAACGTCCCGTGGTTGGGCGACATCGGCAGGATCACGCTGAACGGGTCCCGACGTGCAGCACCGGAACGCTCGGCAAGGCCGCCGACGAGGCGCTGCACGCCGAGCAGCAGCAGGCGAAGGGTGAGTTGGGCATCGCGACCGGTGTCGGGCAGCTCGCCCATCGCCGGAGCGGCAGCGAACGGCAGCACGATGGTCGGCCACAGCGCTGGCTTGACCTCACGGGTGATGGGCCCCAGGTCCTCCATGGTCGGGGTGACCATCCACTCGATCAGGGCGTCGATGTCGGCGAATGAGGCGAGGTTGGCGCGCACGACGTGCAGCTGCGCACCGGGGCCGGCGAACCGGCGCTCGAGATCGCGGTAGGCCGCGATCCGCTCGGGGGTATCGGTCGTGGTGGCCAGCACCACCGTCGCACCGCCGCGCAGCAGGTGCGCCACCGACGACCACGCGATGGAGTTCGGCGAAGCGCCGGTGACCAGCGCGACCTCACCACGGAAGTCACCCGGCGCCTGCCCCAGGGACTCCGCCGCAGCAAGGACCCGCGCGCAGTCACCGCTGCCCAGGGCCCCGCGCAGCTTCTGCACCTCCGGCACGGGCACGCCTGCGGGGGCAGCGCCCACCACACGGTCGATCACCGCGACCGTCTCTGAGCGACCGGCGGCAGCGAGCCGTTCGCGGTGGTAGGCCAAGGTCGCGCCGATCCGCGGATCCGCCGCACGATGGGCGGCGATCTGCGAGATCAGGTCCTCGACGGCACCCGACTCGACTGCTCCGGGCTCCGCTGCCAGGCAGGCCTGGACGAGGTGGTCCACGTCAGCGCGCGCCCACGTGGCTGCAGAGTCCAGCACCACGTGCCGACGCGCGTCGAACAGTGGTGCCACCAGCGACGCGGGCCCGTGCTCAGCCTCCAGCAGCGCCAGCGTCGCCAGCGCCTCGCGGTAGTCAGCGTCGAGCGAGTCGGCGACCGGGACCCGGCCGAGGCGCGCCAGCACCTCGGAGGCCTGGTCCACGAGGATCCCCTCGACGTGCTCACGCAGCTCGTTGACGGCGGCCGCATCGACGGTCCCGCCGCCGGCTGCCGCGGCAGCGACCGGGGCAACCGTGACCCCTGCCTCGGCCGCAGCAGCGCGCACCGCCTGGTCGATCAGGCCCTCGGCCGATGACTCGGTCAGCGTGGCCAGGTCACCCCCGCGACGGCTGCTGCCCTCGCGGGTCCCCAGGGCTAGGGCGAGCGCAGTGCGGGCGATCCATCCCGGCCCAAGCCCCCAGTGGGTGCTCACCCGCCTGGCCAGTGCGGACTGCGACGAGCCGCGCGGCCCGAGCGCCGCGGTGACCGCACCCTCGACGGCCGCGGTCAGCACGGGGCCGGGGTACCGGTAGGCCGTGGTCTTCTCGGCCAGCTTGCTGGTCAGCTCCACGAACGGCACCTCGTGGGCGCCGTCCATGGCCGAAACCGCGAACTCCTTGCCGATGTCCATGAGCACCTGGTTGCGCCGGCTGGACGCACCGTCGACGAGGGACTCGATCGAGTCGTGCTCGAGCTGGTCGACACGCACCCCCACCCGGAGGGCGAGCAGGGCAGCCACGGCCGTCGAATGGTCCACCGGGAGATCGGCGACGGCAACCGCGGGGGCCGCGGGCGGAAGGCCGGGGGCCGGCGCGGGAACGGCCACGGCGACCGGCTCGGAGGCCACCTCAGCCGCTGGGTCCTCCTCGGCGACCACGGGGGCCGGATCAGCGGAGGTCTCGAAGACAGCGTCGCCATCGATCTCGATGTTGAGCACCTCGGGACGGCTGCCCCGGTGGGTCGGGCTGGCCAGCGAGCCCTTGGCCAGGTTGGCCAGCGTCGGAGCACTGCCCACGCCGATCTCAATGATCCGCTCCACGCCGAGCCCGCCGACCTCGACGGGCGCGCACATGAGTTCGAACGTCTCGATCCAGCGCACTGGTGAGGCGAACTGCCAGGCCAGCAGCTCGATGATCAGCGTCCGGGCCATCGCGTCGCGATCCGCGCTCGCGGACTCCCAGTCGGCCAGGGCCTCAGCCAGGATCGGCGACTGGCACACGTCGTGCACGCCCTGCACGTACTCCCGGTCGATCCGGAACACGTGCGGGTACAGGTTCGGGATGTACCGCCCGACGAGGGCCTCGGTGTCGATGTGCTCGGGCAGCGTCCTGAGCAACTGCTGGCGGAAGTCGGCCACGCCACCGAGCAGCGCCGAGGAGTGGAACGGCACGTCGATCCCGGGGACCAGCAGCATCGGCGGGCGGCCCGGCTGGCCGGCCCCGATCCGCTGCTCCAGCTCCGCCAGGGAGCCGAGGGTTCCGGCGACGGCGTACTGCTTGCCGCGCAGGTTGTGGTTGACGATCTCGCAGAGCTGCCCGGTGTCGGCGGCCACGGCGGCCACGAGTGCCTCGGCCTGGGCGTGCGTGAGCGTGGCCAGGTGCGGCCGGATCACGGCAAGGCGGTACTCGGAGTTGCCCTCGTCATCACGTGGGACCAGGCCGTGCATCCCCTGCCCGCGGGCGAAGACCAGCTCGATCGCGCCCTCGAGGGTCAGCACGCCGTTGGAGGCGCTGAGGGCGTTGTACTCACCGACCGAGTGCCCGGCGACCGCGGCCTCCGGGTCGAACACACCTGCCTCGCGCATCTCCGCGACAGTCGCCATGGCCAGGGCGGCCATCGCGACCTGCGTGAACTGGGTCAGGTGCAGCACGCCGGCCGGATGTCGATAGGTGGTGCCGACCGCCTCGATGGACGTCGGGTTGTCCCGGACGACCTCGAGGATCGAGAAGCCCATCCGCTCCCGGGTGACCGCATCAGCACGGTCCCACAGCGAGCGCGCAGCCGCGGATCGCGCGTACCCATCCATGCCCATCCCCGGGGACTGGATGCCCTGCCCCGGGAAGACGTACATCGTGCGCGGGCCAGCCACCACGGCACGGCCCATGGCCACGACGCCGTCGTCCGTGGTGGCCTCGACGGACACGATCCGGGCGCCGTCACGCACGCCAGTTCGGGTGGCCGTGAAGGTCACGGCCTGGCCCGGGAGCACCGGTGCCACGAAGTCCACGGTCCACTCGCGCAACCGGCTGGCGTCCCCGCCGCCGGCGAGCTCCAGCACCGCCCGGGTTCCCGCTGCGGAGGTCCACATCCCGTGCACGATCCGGCCCGGGAGGCCGACGAAACGTGCGAGCAGGTCCGAGCGGTGAATCGGGTTGGCATCACCGCTGACGGTCGCGAACGCCTCGAGCTGGGTGGGCGCCGTCACCGTCAGGGTGCCCAAGGTGCGCACCGGTGTGGCCACGACACCGGAGCGTGGCTCAGGCAGCGTTGCCGCGGGCAACGACGGGTCGACCGTGCTGCGTCGGACGAAGAAGCGGTCGGTGACGATCGCACCGGCAGCGCGGGAGTCCACCTCCACGACGAGGCCCCCATCGGTGCGGGCGAGCCCGGGAGCGCTGACCCTGACGGTGTCGGCCTCGGTCGCCGGCGACGTGCTGATCTCGTGGCGCAGGTGGACCAGGTCGAACAGCGAGGAGGCCATGCCGGCCTCAGCCAGTGCGCCGAACACGTGCGGCCACAGCGTGGACATCACGCGGTCGGGCAGCGCTCCGGCCGCGCCCACCGTGGCCGCGTGGGCGGCAGCCACATCCTCGGCGGACGTGGGGCCGTCGGTCCCGCCGGCGAACATGGACAGCAACTCCGAACCGGCCGATGCCAGCCCGTCCTCAGTGACCCCGAAGGTGACGACCCCGCAGTGGGCGGTCACCTCCAGGGGGATGGTCAGCTCACCGTCACCGGGCAGGCCGAGGTCCGGCCAGTCCAGCGTGAGGGCCAGCGTGCGATCGGGCAGGGCACTCAGGGTGGCCGTCTCGGCCCCACCAGAGGACCACACGGCGCTGGCACCGAGGATGGACCACTCGTCGGCCGGACCGATGCGGTGCACCGGGTTGGGGCGGCTGGCACCCAGCCACGTCCAGGTCGGGGCCACCAGGGCCGCAGCGAGCAGGGCCTCGGGACCCGAGGCTGGCGCAGCCGGGTTCTGGCCGAGCCGGAAGTCCGCGGTGTCGCGATCGTCGCCGGCCACGGGATGGTCGGCGGCCAGCGCCTGAGCCACCGAGGCCTCGAACCGGTCGAGCAGGTGGGCGACGGGTTCGTCGACCGTCGTGATCCCGGAGACGGCCACCGGGCCGGGGATGATCAGCACCTGGTCGGCGTCGTACAGGTCACTGTGCGACTGCCACAGGGAGTCCGACTGGTACCAGCGACGCACGTCGCCGTCGATGACCGGCACGAAGGGCACAGGCTTGCCGGGCGTGCGGGCAGTTGCCAGGAAGTGTGCGACGTCGGCCGGATGGATCAGGGCGGTCTCGGCAGTCGGGTAGGCCCCAGCCAGGCGTTCCAGCGCGGCACTCGGGTCGTCGACCGACGCAGGGTCCGCGAACAGGGTCTCGATGCGCCCGGTGTCGGCCGGGTGGAGCCGCGCCTCAGCCTGTTGCAGCAGCGCGATGAACCGGCTGCGGTGCGTGCGGTCGAGCCACGCCCCATCCTCATACCGGCCGTGCCGGCCAAGGGCTGTGAGGACCACGAAGCGCTCGAGCATGTCGGCGTAGGTCATGTCCGACACATCGCCGAAGTACGGCTTGGCCGTCCTGGCCAGCGCCTCGATGATCTCCTCGCGCCGGGCGGCGACCGCCTTCTCGTCGCCGGCCACCGAGTCCAGGAGCTGGGCGGCCCGCGCGGCGCTGTTGTCGAGGAAGTGGATGTCTGCGTTCAGGCCGGAGCGTCCGGAGGTGGTCCCCCCGGTGAATGCCCCGCGGCTGACCCACCCGTCATGCCCGGCGGCGGCCACGAGGGCAGCCTTGACCGATGGCGAGGCGGCCGACTCGCGGGTGGCCATCGTGACGGTCCCGAGCAGGATGGCGTCCACAGGCATCGTGGCCGCACCGTGCGTGTGCGCCCAGGTCCCGGTGAGCAGGGCGGCGGCCCGCTCGGGATCGGCGATGCCGCCACCCACGGCCAGGACCACGTTCTCGTGCTCGCGGATCAGGTGGTAGGTGGCCAGCAGCAGCTCGTCGAGGTCCTCCCACGAGTGGTGGCCGCCGGCGGCGCCACCCTCCAGGTGGATCCAGACGGTGTGCGGCGTGTCCGCGGCGATCGCCAGGGCTTCCTGGACCTGGGCGACGGTACCCGGCTTGAAGGCGTTGAGCCAGATACCAGCTTCGGCAAGCTCATCGAGCAGGGCGACGGCCTCGGCCTTGTCGGGGATGCCGGCGGAGATGGTCAACCCATTGATCGGGGCGCCGGCAGCACGGGCCTTCTGCAGCAGCCGCTCGCGACCCACCTGCAGGTTCCACAGGTACGGATCCAGGAACAGCGCGTTGAGCACGATCTCCTGACCGGGCGCGAGCCCCTCGCTCACCTCGGCGATCCGCTCGGACAGGATCCGCTCGGTGACCTGCCCGCCACCGGCGAGCTCGGCGACGTGCCCCCCGTTGGCCGCTGCGACCACGATCGGCGCCTCGGCTGTTGACGGGGTCATGCCGGGCAGGATCATCGGCGAACGTCCGGAGAGCCGGGTGTGCAGGTTGGCCAGCCGAAGCGAGCCATCGGCGGCACGGATGACTCGCGGGGCGAACCGCTCATAGGACTCCGGGATCACCGGCGCACGGCCCGGGGTGAACAAGGACTCGCGGCCAGCGGTCGTGGCGGGATCGATCACGAGCGCCGCCCGCCCGCGCAGGTCCGCGGCGGTCTGGGCGCCCAGGGCGCCCAGCGGACTGACCATCACCGCGGCTGTCCCGGCCGGAACGCTCTCGATGACTGCACCTGCCCAGTCGTGTGAACGGGCCAGGACCGAGACGACCACCTCGCGCACAGGATCCCCGGCGGCCAGGTCATGCCCCGTTGCGGGGTCGGTGATCCGCGTGTCGCCGATCGCCGGCAGGCTCAGACCAAGGGCGCGGATCTGGGCAAGGGCGTCGGTTGCTGCCCGGGCGAGGCTCGGGTGGTGGAAGGGCACGGAGCTGGCCAGCGGTTCCCAGGCGAACCTGAACGGGGTCCCGCCCAGCTGGCCGGCCGAGCGCTTCCTGGCCTCGGCCTGGGCCAGGCCCTCGAGCCCCACGCGCAGGTGGGCCAGGGCGGCCGGATCTCCGGTCAGGATGTGCCGGTTCGGACCGTTGACAACGCCGATGATGATCCGGTCCTGGCCGCCGACACCGGCCAGGATCGCGGCCAGGCGTTCGGTGCGCGGGCCGGAGATGGCCACCATCGGGGTGCCCGCGAGCTCATCGCCGGCCAGGGCCGCGGCCACCGCGGAGTCCGAGACCGCCCACGGGTGCCGGGCAGCATGCGCGCCCATGATCGCGGCGATCCTGGCAGCGTCGGCGGCGGTGCGCGTATCGACGAGCCCGTCGCGGCCGCGGGCGGTGGCGACGACCGCGGCCAGCAGCCCCGCGCTGTGGCCCGCGGACCGGGTGGTCGAGGCCGAGGTGGCCTGGCTCAGCCCCTCGGCATCGAGGGCGGCGAGGCTCACCAGGTTGGTCAGCAGGTTGCCCACCAGCGAGTACGGCCCTGTCCCGGCGAGCGGGCTGATCTGGTCGTCAGGACTCGACGGCAGCAGGTGCGAGAAGCCGTCGGCGAACAGCCCGAGGGCGCGCACCGGGGGGGTCTGGGCCCAGTCGTCGAGGTCGGTGACGACGGTGTCGACCCATGCCGCGAGGTCCGGACGGCCGACCAGGACGGTGGCCAGGGCGGTGGGCCACCCGGGATCGATCCCGGGGAACAGCAGGGTCGTCGGGTGCTTGCCTGCTGCCAACCGTGCGGCCATCGAGCCAGACCGTGGTGCGGTGGGTCCGCCCACGACGATCGGTCGGGGCTGTCCTGCGGTCGTGGTCATCATCGAGCCTCTCGGGAGGTGCGGGGTGCCCGGGTTACCCACGAACTTTCATGAGCAAACCTTCATGTTTAGCCGACAATGATACGCACGGCCGGGCTGGACCGGAAATCTGATCCGGGACGTTCGACCCTGTCCGCCAGGACCAATGGCGCGATCCCCGACAGGGCCGCAGCTATCGCCTACTGGCCGTAGAACAGCCGCTCGGTGGCGGCTCGGGCGCGCCGTGTCGTTCGCCGGTAGTCCTCGAGCAGGGCCCCGGACTCACCGGGTGGGTACTGCAGGATCCGGCTCACCGCCGTGAGCTCCTGACCGCTGGTGGGGACCATGTCAGTGGCGCGGCCACGGACCAGCATCACGACGTTGCGGATCCGGGTGGCCATCCGCCATGCGTCGGACAGGATGTCAGCATCGGCCTGGTCGATGAGTTCCGTCCGGTGCGCCGCCTCCAGGGCAGCCATCGTCCTGGTGGTGCGCAGCTCAGGAACGGCATGGGCGTGCTGCAGTTGGAGCAGCTGGACCACCCACTCCACATCCGACAGCCCGCCGCGGCCCAGCTTGGTGTGCAGCGTCGGGTCAGCTCCTCGGGGCAGGCGCTCGTTCTCCATGCGCGCCTTGAGCCGCCGGATCTCGCGGAGCTGCTCGGAGCCGACGCCCTCGGCCGGCCACCGGATGGGGTCGATCCCGGCTCGGACCCGGGCCCAGACCTCGGGATCACCTGCTACCCGGTCCGCGCGGAGCAGGGCCTGAGCCTCCCAGAACGAGCGCCACCGCTCGTAGTAGCCCACGTAGGAGCCGACTGGCCGCACCGGTGGGCCCTGCTTGCCCTCGGGGCGCAGATCGGTGTCCAACTGCAGTGGCGGGTCGGGCGAGGGAGCGTTGAGCAACGACCGGACCTCGTTGACGACCAGCGCGGCGGCGGCGGTGGCCTCGCGCTCGTCCTGGCCGGGCAGCGGTTCGTGCACGAACACAACGTCAGCATCACTGCCGTAGCCGATCTCGCCACCGCCGTAGCGACCCATCCCGATGACCAGGATCCGAGTCGGCAGAGGCGCCCCCCGCGCCCGCTCCATCTCAGCGATGGCTGCATGCAGAGCACCTTCGATGGTGGAATCGGCGATGTCGGTCAGTGCGTTGCCCACGTCCTCCACAGTCAGCGAGTCCAGGACGTCCGCAGCTGAGATCCGGAACAACTCACGCCGGCGCAGCGCGCGCACAGCGGCGACGGCCTCGGCTGCGTCGTCGTAGCGCCCGGCGGTCGCGACGAACTCTGCGGTGAGCGGCGCGGAGGCTCGCGGGCGCAGCTCGGCCTCGTCGGCCAGCAGGGCAACGCCATCGGGCGCCCGCAGCAGCAACTCGGATGCGTAGCGGCTGCTGGCCAGCACCTTCGCCAGCCGCTTGGCGGAGGCCGACTCGTCGCGAAGCAGACGCAGGTACCAGGGGGTGCCGCCAAGGTCCTCGCTGACCCGCCGGAAGGCCAGGAGCCCTGCGTCGGGGTCCGGCGCGTCAGCGAACCATCCGAGCATCACCGGGAGCAGGGTCCGCTGGATCGCGGCCCGTCTGCTGACCCCCGCGGTCAGTGCCCGGATGTGGTTCAGGGCCCCGGCCGGGTTGCGGAAGCCCAACGCATCCAGGCGCTCCCGGGCCGCCTGCATGGTCAGCCGGGCGTGGCCACTGTCCAGCTGGGCCACGGCGTCCAACAGCGGGCGGTAGAACAGCTTCTCGTGGATCCGGCGGACCTCCTGTGCGCGACGTTGCCACTCGTCGCCGAGCTCCTTGGCCGGATCTGTCATGAAGCCCATCGACCGACCCAGCCGGCGCAGGTCCTCAGGCTCCGAGGGCACCACATGGGTGCGCGCCATCCTGTGCAGTTGGATCCGATGTTCCAGCGTGCGCAGGAACCGGTAGTCAGCGGCCAACGCCGAGGCGTCCTCGCGCCCGACGTACCCCCAGGTGGCCAGCGACTCCAGTGCTGTGAGTGTCGTCGGGCTGCGCAGCATCACGTCGCTGCGCCCGTGCACCAGTTGGAGCAACTGCACGCTGAACTCCACGTCACGCAGCCCACCCGGCCCCAGCTTCAACTGCCGATCCGCGTCCTTGGCGGCCACGTTGCTCTCCACGCGCTGGCGCATCCGCTGCACATCGGCGACGAAGCCCTCGCGATTCGCAGCCGCCCAGACCAAGGGCAGGATGGTATTGATGTAGGCCGCCCCGAGCTCAACGTCCCCGGCCACTGGCCGGGCCTTGAGCAGGGCCTGGAACTCCCAGGTCTTCGCCCAGCGCTCGTAGTAGGCAGCGTGCCCGCGGAGGGTACGTACCAGGGCACCGGACCGGCCCTCGGGGCGAAGGTTCGCATCGACCTCCCAGATCGAGCCCTCCCGGGTCGGTTGGCTGCACAGCCGCATGACCGTGGAGGCCAGCGTCGTGGCCCTGCGCAGGGCGGCGGACTCCTCGACACCTTCGGCCGGCTCGGCAACGAAGATCACATCCACGTCGGAGATGTAGTTCAGCTCCCGCCCGCCGCACTTGCCCATGCCGATGATCGCCAGCCGAGCCTCGGGGGCATCCGCGGGCAGCTCCGCGCGCGCAGCCACGAGGGCCGCCTCGAGGATGGCATCGGCCAGTTCGGACAGGCGCAACGACGTCAGCTCGAACGGTGCATCATCGGGGATGTCAGCGATGGCGATCCGCAGCACCGCGGCCCTGTGCGCGACCCGCAGGGCATCAGCAGCTCCCGGCCCCGCCTCTGTCACGACGCCGACCATGTGCTCCCGGATCTCCTCCGGCCCCGGCGGCGGGGCATCCTCGAACAGGATCGACAGGTGCTCGGGGTGGCGCACCAGGTGATCGCTCAGGGCCACGGAGACACCAGTGGTCAGCACGAACCTGCGCCAGGCGCGTGGATCAGCCGCGACGGCGGAGATGCCCCTCGGATCGGCCGCGTCGAGCTCGAGGGTGGCGCGGAGCACCTGACCGGGATCGGCCGCGGCGCCGACCTCGTCAAGCAGGTTCGGCGACCACCAGGCGACCTCCGCCAGCCCTGCGCCCATCCTCTGGGCATCCGGGACGCCCAGACGAGCAAGCCGGCCGGCCATCGTGTCGGCACGGCCGGATCGGGGGTCGCTCACTGTCGGTCCTAGAGAACCGGTAGGTAGCGGTCCAGTTCGTACTGGCTGACCTGCCGCCGGTAATCGTCCCACTCGGCTCGCTTGTTCCGCAGGAAGAAGTCGAACACGTGTTCGCCGAGGGTCTCCGCGACCAGCTCGCTGCGCTCCATCAGCGCGATCGCCTGGTTCAGGCTCTCCGGCAGCGGCTTGACGCCCAGGGCGCGGCGCTCGCCGTTGCTCAGCGCCCACACGTCGTCGTCGGCACCGGGGGGCAGGTCATAGCCCTCCTGGATCCCCTTGAGCCCCGCGGACAGGAGCAGGGCGAAGCCCAAGTAGGGATTGACCGACGAGTCCATGCCGCGGAACTCGATGCGGGTCGAGTTGCCCTTCTCCGGCTTGTACATGGGCACGCGCAACAGGGCGCTGCTGTTGTTGTGGCCCCAGCACACCCATGCTGGCGCCTCCCGACCACCGGCGAGCCGCTTGTAGGAGTTGACCCACTGGTTCGTGACCGCGGCCATCTCCGGGGCGTGGTGCAGGATCCCAGCCATGAACGACCGCGCAGACTTGCTCAGTTGCAGCTCGGCGCCCGCCTCGAAGAAGGCGTTCCGGTCGCCCTCGAACAGGGACAGGTGGGTGTGCATCCCTGAGCCGGGGTGATCCCGGAACGGCTTGGGCATGAACGTCGCGCTGACCCCCTGCTCGAGAGCCACCTCCTTGACGATCAGCCGGAAGGTCATGATGTTGTCGGCGGTCGTGAGCGCATCTGCGTAGCGCAGGTCGATCTCCTGCTGCCCGGCACCGCCTTCGTGGTGGCTGAACTCCACCGAGATGCCCATGGACTCCAGCACCTGGATCGTCTGCCGGCGGAAGTCGTACCCGGTCTCCTGCGCGATGTGGTCGAAGTAGCCACCGTTGTCCATCGGGATCGGGTTCGCGCCGGGAGTGTGCGGGCTCTTGAGCAGGTAGAACTCGATCTCGGGGTGCGTGTAGAAGGTCAGACCCTGGTCGGCCGCGCGGGACAGGGTCCGCTTGAGCACGTAGCGGGGGTCAGCGTACGAGGGACTGCCGTCGGGCACCCTGATGTCGCAGAACATCCGGGCCACGCCCTTGGCCTCGCCGCGCCAGGGCAGCACCTGGAAGGAGCTCGGGTCTGGCATGGCCAGCATGTCGGACTCCTGAATCCGGGTGAAGCCCTCGATCGCCGAGCCATCGAAGCCGATTCCCTCGCTGAACGCACTCTCGAGCTCGGCGGGTGCGATCGCCACCGACTTGAGGTACCCGAGCACGTCGGTGAACCACAGCCGGACGAACCGGATGTCGCGCTCCTCGACAGTGCGCAGCACGAACTCCGTCTGCTTGTCCATGGGCACATACTGCCCCATTCTCGGTGCCGCCCACAGGCCGGATCCCCCCGCGCCCCCAACTCGCGCGGCATCAGTGCCCGCGCCGGGCGATGATGCGGGGATGGCCAAGAAGTCGACGGACAAGAAGCCGAAGGGCACCACCACTCCCGCCGCGGGCGCCACGCACCTGCCGCTCACGGCCAGGGCCACCGTCCGCGCCGAGGCGGCGCGCGCGATCCGGGACCAGGTTCCCCGGGCCGCGCACTCCGCGTGGGAGCCGCCGGCGGACCGTGGCGATCCGGTGTCGATCCTCACGGGACAGGACGCCGCGCGGCTGCAGTGGCTGGTGCCGGTGCGCCATGAGCGGATGTCGGAGTCGTCCTTCTCCTTCTTCCGCGGCGCCGCGGCGATCATGGCCGCCGACCTCGCCCAGACACCGACCACGGGTCTGCACACCCAGATCTGCGGCGATGCGCACCTGGCGAACTTCGGGACCTACGCGTCACCGGAGCGCCGACAGGTGTTCGACGTCAACGACTTCGACGAGACGCTGCCGGGGCCGTGGGAATGGGACCTCAAGCGATTGGTGACCAGTTTCGTCCTGGCCGGCCAGGACAACGGATTCCCCGGCACCGTCGGCAGGGACGCCGCCGTTGCTGCGGCAGCCTCCTACCGCCGAGTGATGTCCGACATGGCCCACCTGGGTGCCATGGACGTCTGGTACTACAGCATCGACATGGCGCGACTCAAGACTGTCATGCCCTCCAAGGCGGACAAGAAGGCATTCGACAAGAACGTGGCCAAGGCCCGGTCGAGGACAAGCCAGCGGGCGTTGGGCAAGCTGACCGAGACGATCGACGGCAAGCTCCAGATCCGCAACGATCCGCCGCTGCTGGAACGCCTCAGCGACCTGTCGAAGAAGGTCCCGCAGTCCAGCACGGACGGCCTGAACCAGGTCGTCCGGGACAGTTTCGAGCAGTACGCGGCATCCCTCAGCGACAGCCGCAAGGAGTTGCTCGGACGATTCGAGGTCGTCGACATCGCCCTGAAGGTCGTGGGCGTGGGCTCGGTGGGCACCCGGTGCCTGATCGTGCTGCTCACCGGGGTGGACAACGGCGAACCGCTGGTCCTGCAGATCAAGGAGGCGATGTCCTCCGTGCTCGAGGAGTACCTGCCGGCCAGCGGCTACCCCCACCACGGTCAGCGGGTGGTCGAGGGACGCCGACTGATGCAGGCCTCCAGCGACATCTTCCTCGGGTGGTCGTCGGCCCACGTACCCGGCCGGGGGGGCGAGACGAACGAGTTCTACTGGCGGCAGTTCCACGACATGAAGGGTTCGGCCGACGTCGCCGCCATGACTCCCGACCAGCTGACCGGTTATGCCACCCTCGGCGGCGGCACCTTGGCCCACGCCCACGCCCGGGCCGGGGACTCCGTGGCCATCGCCGCCTACCTCGGTGACAGCGACACCGTCGACAACGCGCTCGGTGACTTCGCCGTGACCTACGCCACGCAGAACGACAAGGACTACGCGGCCTTCACCGAGGCGATAACATCAGGGCGCATCGAGGCAGCCGACCCGGGCCAGGAGTAGCGGTCGGCCGGTGGCGTCTGCGCAGGATCCGAGGCCGGTCCCTAGCCGGCTGGAGCACCCGGCCCGTCGCTGTCGGCACGCTCCAGCGCTGGGTCGTTCCTGCGCAAGCTGGCTTGGGCAGCCCCGAAGATGACCTTGACCAGGAACCCGATGAACACCGCGTCCAGGACCATCTGAACGGTCACCGCTGCGCGGGCCCCGTCGGTCACCGGACTGATGTCGCCGAACCCGACCGTGGCGAACACCGTGACGGCGAAGTACAGCGCACTCATTCGTGTGAGCGGTTCGGAGAAGCTACCCGCGGACTGGGCATCGATGAACAGGTAGAGCGTGGACACCATGACCACGAACAGCGTGGCGACCACCGCAAGGGCCTCGAGCGCGCGCGCCTCGGGCAACCGGGCGGACATGATCTGGCCGACCTCCCAGACCACGACGCCGACGAACACGGCCATCCCCACCGCGGCGGTCACCCACTCCAGAGCCGAGTCTGGGGTCCCGCCCTCCGGCCACACGAAGTAGAGCGCCATCACGGCTGCCACGAGCAGCAGGCTGCGGGAGAGGGCCGTGATGAACACCCGCCGTCGGTGCCGCGGCTCGAGGTCACCCAGCCGCAACGGGCGTGTCGAGGACGAGGTCATGGCCTCCTACCCTACGGCGCAAGCGACGGGTGGCGGCCGACCGTGTCGCGACTGAGCACGCGCCCGGCTTGTAGCCTCCAGCCGTGCCCCAACTTCGAATTGCCCTCGCCCAGGTCAACCCGGTTGTGGGCGACCTCTCCGGCAACGCCCGGATGGTGATCGACCGGACGCGCGAGGCTGCCGGAGCGGGGGCACACCTGGTGGCTTTCCCCGAGATGGTGCTGACCGGCTACCCGATCGAGGACCTCGCCCTGCGGTGGTCCTTCCAGCAGGCCTCCATCGGGGCGCTGGACTCCCTGGCGGTGTCCCTGGCCGACGAGGGCCTCGGCGAGGTGGCGGTCATCGTCGGCTACCTCGACCTGCGCGACGGTGGTCAGGATCACCCCCTGGGCACGCCCCGCGGGGCCCCGATCAATGCCGCCGCGGTGCTGCACGGCGGTCAGGTCGTCGCCCGGTACGCCAAGCACCACCTGCCCAACTACGGGGTGTTCGACGAGTTCCGCTACTTCGTGTCCGGCACCGAGCCATGCGTGGTCCGGGTGCATGGCGTGGACGTGGCCCTGGCCATCTGCGAGGACCTCTGGCAGGCCGGTGGGCCGGTGGCCCAGGTGCGCGGCGCCGACGCCGGGCTGCTGGTGGTCATCAACGGCTCGCCCTACGAGGTGCACAAGGACGACACCCGGCTCGAGCTTGCCTCCCAGCGGGCCGTTGAGGCCGACGCGGCGCTGGCCTACGTGAACATGGTCGGCGGCCAGGACGAGTTGGTGTTCGACGGAGACTCACTCGTCGTCGGCGCCGACGGGTCGCTGATCGCCCGCGGGCGGCAGTTCGTCGAGGACCTGCTCGTCGTCGACGTCGACCTGCGCCCGGGCACGGGCTACTGCACCGCCGTGATCAGCGCCGACCCGGTACCGCCCTACGAGCCTCGCCCCGCGCCGTCGATCGACGACCGGCTGACTGACGAGGCCGAGATGTACCAGGCGCTCGTGGTCGGCCTGCGCGACTACGTGCGCAAGAACGGCTTCCGCTCGGTCACGTTCGGCATGTCCGGCGGGATCGACTCCGCGCTGGTCGCAGCGATCGCCACGGACGCCATCGGCGGGGAGAACGTCCACGGCATCTCCATGCCCAGCAAGTACTCCTCACAGCACTCCCAGGACGACGCGTTCGAACTCGCCGAGCGGCTGGGGGCGCACATCCGCCGGATCCCGATCGAGCCCATGTTCGACGCGTACATGTCCGCCATGGAGCTCAGCGGCCTGGCCGAGGAGAACCTGCAGGCCCGTATCCGCGGGGTGACCGTCATGGCGAGCAGCAACCAGGACGGCCACCTGGTTCTCGCTCCTGGCAACAAGAGCGAGCTGTCGGTGGGGTACTCCACGATCTACGGAGATGCCGTCGGCGGCTTCGGACCGATCAAGGACGTCCCGAAGACCTGGGTGTTCCGCCTGGCCCGGTGGCGCAATACCGAGGCCGAGCGGCTGGGCCGCACGCCGCCCATACCGCCGAGCTCAATCGACAAGCCCCCGTCGGCCGAGCTACGCCCGGGTCAGGTGGACACCGACTCGCTGCCCGACTACGAGACCCTCGACGCGATCCTCGACGAGTACATCGAGCACGACCGAGGCGCCGCGGAACTGGTCGCGACGGGCTACGACCACGCCCTGGTCGAGCGGGTGATGCGGATGACCGACCTCGCTGAGTACAAGCGCCGCCAGTACCCGATCGGCACGAAGATCACTCCGCGCTCCTTCGGCCGGGATCGCCGTCAGCCGATCACGAACCGCTACCGGGAGACCGCCGACTGACTGCGCGTGCCGCGCCGCTGGATCGCCCTGGTGCTCTCGATCACCACCGGGGTGGCCAGGGAGAGCAGGCATACCGCCATCCACTGTGACCCGGTCAGGGTCGTGGTCTGCACGATCCTCTGGAGCAGGGGAAGCTCGATGCACAGCACCGTCAACGCCGCCGGGACCGCCATCCACAGCCAGTAGGGGATGTACGGGCCGGCCCATCCCGGGACCAGGGACCGGCGCAGCGAGATGGCCATGAGCACGGTGGTCAGGGACAGGACCGCGAAGGTCATCGACTGTGCGGCAGGCACCCCCAACTCGTCCTGCCAGACCCACGGCAGGAGGCTGGCGGCGGCCCCGACGAGCCCGAACATGATCCACAGCGGGGCTGTCCGCGCGTTGAAGATGGGGATGCTGGGGTCGCGGGGTGAGGCGTCCATGATGCCCGGCTCTGTGGTGTCGGTCGAGATCGCCAGCGCCGGGAAGATGCCGATCAGGAAGCTGTTGAACAGCACCTGGACCGGGGTGAGGACAGCTCCGCCGTTGATGTTCAGGATGCTGGCGCCCAGCATGACGCCCAGGATTCCGAACAGGCCGGCCATCACCCAGCGGATCTGGGCGGTGATCTTGGCGTAGATGTCGCGGCCGAGTTCGACCGCGTGCACCAGCGTGGCGAAGTTGTCGTCGGTGAGGATCATCTTCGCGGCCTGCTTGGTCACCTCGCTGCCGCTGCCCATCGCCACGCCGATGTCGGCCTTCTTCAGCGCGGCAGCGTCATTCACGGCGTCACCGGTCATGGCCACGATGTCCCCGCGCTGCTGCATGACCGAGACCAGGCGCAGCTTGTCCTCTGGTGCCACCCGGCCGAACACGTGCACCTCGGGCAGCCGTTCGACAAGCTCCGCATCGTCGAGCCGCTGGAACTCCGGGCCCGTCATGACACCCGGACCGAGCCCGAGGTCCGCGCCGATGGCATGCGCGGTCACGGCGTGGTCGCCGGTGATCATCCGGACGTCGATATCGGCCTTGAGCGCGATCTGGACGGCGTCGCGCGCTGAGGGTCGCAGCGGGTCGATGATCCCGACCAGAGCCACGAACACCAGCTCGCCGACCTGCGCCATCGGGTCGGCCTGCACGGCGTCCAGCTCCGCCGGGTCGATCAGGCGCAGGGCGAACGACATGACCCGCAGCCCCTGCTCAGCCAACTCCCGGTTGGCTGCCACCAGCTCGTCGCGGATGTCACCGATCGGTACGACCTCGTCGCCCACGTAGGCCTGGGTGCACCGTTCGAGGACCACGTCAGGGGCGCCCTTGACCAGTTCCACGAGGGTGTCGCGGTCCTGGAAGTCCGTGCGATGGAAGGTGGCCATGAACTTGTACGCGGAGTCGAAGGGCACCTCAGCCAGCCGCGGCATCTCCCGCCGCGAGGTGGGCGCGTCCACGCCCATCTTGGCAGCCAGGACGATCAGGGCCGCCTCTGTCGGATCCCCGATCACCGTGCCCTGGTCGTCGACAGTGGCGTCACCACACAGCGCCAGGCCGTAGCCCAGCGCGTTGAAGTCCGGTTGCTCGCGCCCCGCCGCGTGCAGGATCTGGCCCTGCTTGGAGTATCCGGCCCCGTCGATGGTGAACCACTGGCCGGAGGCGAACATCCGGGTGGCCGTCATCATGTCCATGGTCAGGGTGCCGGTCTTGTCACTGTTGATGGCACTGGTGGAGCCCAGCGTCTCGACGTCGTTGAGGTTCTTCACCA
>JAQBEX010000231.1:0-3698 GCA_032123675.1 Actinomycetes bacterium | reverse complement strand
CCCGCCCCCGACAGCCAGGATCGCACCCGCGGCCACAGGGAGGGCGATCGCGAGCAGGCCGGCCATGGCAGCCAGGGTGGGCACCGAGTCATAGCGCCCGTACAGGATCGGACCCAGCAGGATGGGGGCGGCCAACCAGACGGCGAACCCCTCCCAGCGGTCTCGGCGAGCACTGTCCCGGGCCAGCAGGACCCCGATCGCAATGTCCACCACGACGAACAGCAGGGCGAACAGCCACGGTTGTGAACCCAGCAGGCCCACCGCACCGAACACGAACGCAGCCAACGGCGGGTACTGCCACATCGGGTCGTCTGAGGGAACGCGTCCCTGGGCGAGGCCCTCGCCCCAGCCGGCGTACACGTTCAGGTCATCGAAGATGTGCTTCCAGTCGTGGTGCAGCATCATCCAGGCGGCCAACACGAGCACGAAGCCGCGAGTGATCGCCCACCAGGTCAGCCGGAACCGAAGTTCGGCAAGACGCGGCACGCGGGACTGCAGGAACACGGCCCCATTCTGCCCGACCCGGCCGGAAGCGAAACCCCCACGAACGCACCGACGGCCATCCGGGCAACCCCGCGATCACTCGCAATCGCGGCCCGGGATCACTGGTAGGACACCCACCACGGCGTCGGGTCGACGCGGAAGGTCGTGGCCGGGCTCGGGGTGGGCTCATCCTCGTCGTAGAAGTTCTTCCACCCGAACTTCAGGCCCTTGGGGGCATCGATCCGAAGCGCTCCCCAGGTATCCAGCTTCTGGCCCAGGGTGCCATCGCCGTCCATCTGGACGATCACGGCCAGCTCGTCGTGGCTCAGGTCCAGGTCCCGGCGATCGGTGATCATGTCGGTGCGGAACTGGTGGAGCAGGACCATCTTCTGGGGCAGGTCGTTGCGGTCGGTGAGGTCAGCGAGCCAGTCCATCGTCTCGTTGATCTCCGCGGAGGTCACGCTGCCGATCTGCCGGAGCGGCTTCTGCCCCTCCTCGAGCCGCCATTCCGGATCCAGCGCGAGGCCGACATGGGGCTCGATGAGCAGCTCCTCATACTGCGTGGCCTGGGAGAGGAAGTCGGAACGGCCGGACTGGAGATCCAGCACGACGTAGATCCCGGACTCCGCCGCGGCATCCACGAGCGGGCGCAGCACTTCGATGTCCCACTCGTTGGAGTAGTTGCCGTCTTTGCCGGCGGTCCCGGCGGCTACCGTGGCGATGATCTCGAATGCCGGGACGATCGTCTGGCCGGAGAGGCCCTCGTACTGGGCTGCGACGCGGCGTGCCCGGGCGACCGAGGCCTCCGGACCCTGCTCCCCGAGGACTCCCAGGGCCCCGGTCAACGGATGGCCGTAGAGCGCCACGTATCGCTTGTCATGGAAGATCGTCTGGCCCCCGCCCGGGAGCTGGACCCCGGTGGCCGCGGCCTCCACCCGTTGGCCGAAGACCTCCGCGGAACCAAAGCGACGGCCTACGCCGATGGCCACGTCCGGGGCAGCGGCGGCAACGGCCCGCACGTCGGCCGGATTCACCCGCGGATCGGCCCGCTTCAGGTCCAGGCTCTGGGCGCCCGCTGCTGCGAGGGTCGCCGAGGCAGCCTGCGATCCTTCAGGGGCCGCTTGGGGGGAGGTCATGGCGACCAACCCCGCGACCGGCACCGCAGCCTCGAAGCCCGGCAGGTCCTGCGCCGATGCCACGACCTCAACACCGCGCACATCCGGCTGGCCCGGGCCGACGTGCAGGACATGGGTGGTGCCCAGTCGCTCGAGCTCGGCATCGACCACGCTCGATCCGCCGTCGCCGGAGGGGCTGGTCGCTGGATCGGAGGGCGACTCCGACGGGGCATCTGGCAAGTCAGCCTCCGATGCCGGGGCATCAGATCCGGATGCCCCTGCTGCCGCGTCCGGCACGACCAGGACCGGCACACCCAACTCACGGGACTGGCTGGTGGCCTCCGGGAGCGCATTGGGGTCCACGACGGTCACGACGACGGGGCTGGCGGTCCACACTGCTTGGCTGGCCTCGAGGCCCAGCTCCATCTCCGTCCGGCCGGACAGCACGGTGGAGCTGCGGGGAGCAGCTACCTGCGCGGCCTGCTCGGCGTTGGCTTCCCCCGCGTTGTCACGGGCAGCCGAATCAGTGCACCCGGCCAGCAGGGCACCAGCGGCCATGAGCGCGCACGCGATGGGAAGGGGTCGTCGGATCACGGGTCCTCCGTGGGGTTGGTGACTGGGGCGTCACTGGGCAGGTCGGCGTCCTCGACGTCTGGCGCCGAATGACCCGCCACCGAGCACGGGTCGACACCCTTCGCGGCCATGACGGTAGCAGCCGCGTGGTTCAACTGATCGGCACTGATCGTGCCGTCGGCGAGCGCGGCGCGCATGGCGCGGCGCCCCTCCACTGACCCGCCCGGGCCGACGATCCCGAGGTGGCCACCGGCCCGGATGAACCCGACCAGCGCGTCACCCTGCGTCGGCGCACCGGACGCCGCCATCCCGAGGGCGTCGCTGACGATGAGCCCGTCGAATCCCATCCCCTCGACGAGCAGGCCGTTCACCGTCCGGCGGGATTGACTGCTGGGGAGGTCCGAATGGCCCGGGACCGTCGAGTGGCCGACCATGACGCCGACGTCGACCCGACTCGTGATCCGCCTGAACGGGATGAGGTCGGTCGCACGCAGTTCGTCGATCGACGGGCCCGTGGCCGCCACGTAGTGGGTGTCGCCCGTGGTATCCCCTTGACCGGGGAAATGCTTGAGCACCGGGAGCAACCCTGCGTCGGCGTATCCCCGGGCAGCCGCCAGGGCGTAGTCGCTCACGACCTCCGGGTCATCGGAGTAGGCCCGTGACCCGATGCCCGGACCATGGCCCACATCTGCGACCGGCGCGAAGACGACGTCCACGCCCCAGTCGGCAAGTGCGCTGCCGTGCCTGGCGTACATGCTGCGCACCTGATCGGTGGTCATGGTGTGGGCCTGCCGCTGGGCCGAGGGGATGGGCCCGGTGATTTCGACATATCGCTGCACCTGGCCGCCTTCCTCGTCAGCGGCCAGCAGCGCGCCATACTCGGTATCCGACGTGGCCCGGTCCAGCGCGCCGGCGGTGGTCACGGTCAGGCGGCCAATGGCCAGGATCCCAGCGATGAGCCCGTCGTCGAGCCAGCCCTGCACGCGAGGGATGTCTGTCGTGGTCACCAGCATCGTCTGCCCGATCCGCACGTCGCGGGGGATCCGAGCCATGCAGGCCAGTGCGGGATCCACATCGACGGGGCTGGGCCGGGTTGGAGCGGGCCGGGTTGGAGCTGGCGTCGGGGCCGTGACGGACGGCGAGCCTGCCGAGGGCGTCGGGAGCGCCTCTCGCGGGGCTGCCTGTGGAGCTCCGCCGCACGCGGCCAGCGCGATGACGCACGACACCACCGCGCCGGTCCACCTGGCTCGCCCACCCACGGACACAGGATGCCATCTGTTCGACCAACGCACTCACGACAGGCACGGCGGATCGGGACCGATGGGGACCGATCCGGTGGGGCCGCCTCGACTACTCGTCGACCTCGACGACCTGGGCGTCCGGGGCGTGCTTGCGCACCGATTCGATCCCCTCACGCGCGGACTTCTTCGAGGCGTAACCCTCACTGGAGGCGATGATCTGGCCGTTGCTCGCCTTGAGCCTGAATCGGTACTTGCCCGCGTTGTCCGTGAAGAGCTCGAACTTGCC
>JAQBEX010000230.1:0-6825 GCA_032123675.1 Actinomycetes bacterium | reverse complement strand
CCGCGCCGTCAGGTTGCGGAACGCGAACCACCCCGGCACGGTCGGCAGCCAGAACGTGACCGTCCGGAACAGCAGAGTCGCCGACACTGCCAGCCCTGCATCCAGCCCCGCCGCCGTGAGGCCCGCCGCCAACGCCGCCTCCACAACACCCAACCCGCCCGGTGTGGGTGCTGCCTGCCCCAGCGTCGACCCGGCCAGGTACACGAAGCAGATCGCGGCGATCGTGAGGTCATCGGAGAACGCCCGCACCGAGGCGACCAGGCAGAAGCAGTACGCCAGGTTCAGCAGCAGGATCCCGCCGAACCCCGCGGCCAGCTTCGCCGGGCGCTGGGCCACGGTGGCCAGTCGGGGGATGACCTGTTCGACCATCGGCCGGATCCGGTTGGTCAGCCAGCGGCGCACGTGCGAGATCGATGCGAGCCCGCCGATGATCATCGCGGTGATCCCAACACCGATGATGACCCCGCGCGGTGGGTTGAACTGCAGGTCGGCCTGGGTGCCAGCGGCGATCGCGGCGACTAGCATCAGAGCAACGTGGATGATAAACGCCGCAACCTGCGAGACCCCGACGGTCGCGGCGGCCGCGGCGGCGGGCAGCCCCGAGCGGTTCAGGAAGCGGGCATTGACGGCGACCGCACCCAGTGTCGGCGGGGACACCAGGGTCGCGAAGCTGGCGGCGAGCTGGGCCTGCAGGGTTCGCAGGTAGCTCAGCCGATCGGGCACGAAGCCCGACAGGCTCAGCGCCGCCGCCATGTAGGTGACTGCCGAGAGCCCGAGTGCGACGCCCGCCCAGCGCCAGTCGGCCTCCTCGAGCACCTGCTGGACGTTCACCTGCGCCAGTTGTGACAGCAGCAGGTAGGCCGCGACCGTGCCCAGCATGACGGTGAAGACCGTGCGCGGCTTGAGCCGCTCGAGGTCGATCGGCTCGACGTCGACGGTTGGGTTGATCGTGAGCAACTCCGCCCGCAGGTCGTTGAGCAGCGACTTGTCCGTGCGCAGCGCAGCCCGCGTCGGCTTGCTCAGGGCGACCCGCTGCAGCACGGGCAGCGCCCGCAGGACGGCTCCGTCGCCGAGCACCCGCCGGGCCGAGGCCAGGCCGTCGGCACGTCGGTCTGCAGCGCCTGGGTGACCAGCAACTCAGCGATGTCCAGCCGCAGGACCACGTCACCGGCCGCGACGGCTCCCGAGTCCAGCCCGGTCAGGTAGGTGCCCGACCCGGCGTACCGCACGTTCTCGGCGTTCAGGTTCTGGTGGGCCAGGAAGCGACCCTGCATCGCGCCCACGGCCCGCCAGGCCACGTCCAGCTCCTCGTCGGTGGGGCGGTCGCTGAGCGTGCCCGATTCCGGGATGACCGCCCGTCCCTCGAGGGTCTGGTGGGCCAGCAGCGCGGAGTCGGCGCTGACCATCACGGCCAGCTCCAGCCGCGGGCTCGGGACGCCAGCGGCCTCGGCCGCGTAGGCCATCATCGATGCGCGGTCCACCTCGGCGCGCATCGACAATCCGCTCGCGGACTCGTTGGACTCCCGCAGCCGGATCGAGCGCCACAGCGCGCCAGCCAGCCCGGACCCCTCCAGGTCACGGTCGAGCACGGTGACGTCGAGCTGCTCGCCGGTCGTCTTGACTGCCATGTAGTCCCGGCCGGCGACGTTGCCGCCCCGTGCTCGGAGCATCACGAGCGGGACGCCTGCGTTCGTCAGGGCTGTGGCCACGTCGGTCCCCGAGGGCCGGGTGGTCGGGGTGCCCATGACGTAGCGGCCCATGAGGCCGATGGTCAGACCAACGAGGAAGCTGATCGCCTGCGCAGTCGACGTGCTCCCCGAGCTGACCGCCCCGACCACCGACGCCGAGACCACGATCAGGGCCGAGGCGGCGTTCCAGCGCGTGCGGCTCATGAGCCTCGCGACGGTGACGAAGGCCACGAGAGCGCCGAGAAGGGGGTTCGTGGGGTACGCGAGGTCGGCATTCGTCGGCGCCCCGGTCAGGGCCAGGTACAACGACTCGCTGCCGTACTCACGCACCGCCGTGGAGATCAGGGTGAGCACGATGGCGGCCAGCGTCATCGCCGCGATCGACTCGAGCAGCTGGCGTCCACGCCGGCGAACGAGCAGCGAGACCGCCGCCACCAGCGGCAGCATGACCACGCCGAGTGCGGCCAGGGCGCTGAGCAGGCCCCAGATGACATCCGGCAGGGAACGCTGTGCGTCGGTGAGGTCGTCGTCGATGGCGATCGCCGTCTGCTCCGCCGCGACCGCCACGACCACGACCAGCAACCCCACCACGATGGACAGGACTGCCCCGAGCAGGTCGCGCGGGCGTCGCAGCCTCGACGGGAACACGCCCTCCTCGATCACGAGCGTTGTGTGCGGGGTCGTCGGTTCGGCGCCCGGCGGCCAGGCCGGGGAGGTGGGGGGGTGGGTCATCGGGACCGCGATGCCGATCGGTCCCGGCTCGTAGGCGGTTGGTAGGCCGGGTGCGGGCTGGGCGGCGGGCGGTTGGCCGGGTGCGGGCGGTTCGGGGGTGGGAAGTCCTGGGGCGGGGGCTTCTTGAGCCAGGGGTTCTGGGGCCAGGGGTTCCGGGGCCAGCGAGCTCTGCAGGGGGCTGGGTGCCGGCGGCTCGGCGGCTGGCGTCGACGCGGGGGTGGCGGCCGCAGTGCGCGCGTGCTCATCGGTCGCCGGATCCGGTGGTTCGGGCGGTCGATCGGGCGCCACGTGGTGCGTGCGGCGCTCGGTCATGTCCCGATGCTGTCACGTTCGGAGCCGAGCAGTCATGATTGCCGGTCCCGTGCCCGGCCCCGCGTGCCCGGCAGGCACCCCGCGCCGAGCATGTGCAGGATGAGGTTCTGCCCGTCCGGCGGCGCTCGCGCTGGCCCGGTGCGCACCTCACCAGAAGCCCCGTAGCCCGAGGTGGGCGCGAGCCCGGAGTCGGCGCGGCCGGGGAATTGAGGCGTCGCGAACCTCGATGTCGGACCCCTGTGGTTGCCTGTTCCCGGAGTTGGAGGAGATATGGCGAGCAGACGGGGGCCCACGCAGGGTCGGCGGCGGTCCGGGTCCGAGCCTGCGCCGGCAGCGGTTCGGCTCGACCGGAGTCCGCCGGTCACGCTGGGTCCGCTGGCTCTCGATCCCCAGCAACGGGCTGTCGTCGAGCACCGTGATGGCCACCTGCTGGTCCTGGCCGGCCCGGGGACGGGCAAGACTGCGACGTTGGCCGAGTTGGTCGTGTCACGGATCAGTGACGCGGTCGATCCGGCCCCTGCCGAGCGGATCCTGGCCCTGACGTTTGGGCGACGGGCTGCGCGTGAGCTGTCCGACCGGATCTCCGGGCGGCTCGGCGGTGGTCCGGTGCCGGTCGTGAGCACGTTCCACTCGTTCGCGTACGGGGTGCTGCGTCAGCACTCCGACCCCGTGGCCTTCGCCAGCCCGCCGCGGCTGCTCGTCGCTGCCGAGCAGGACGCCCGCCTGCGCGAGCTGCTCACCTACGCGATCGAGGAGGGCCGGCTCGAGTGGCCGGAGTCACTGTCCCGCGCGGTGGGCACCCGGGGGATCGCCGAGCAGGTCCGCGCGCTCCTGGCGCGAGCCCGGGGGCAGGGGCTCGACGGCAAGGACCTGACCCGGATCGGCCGCCGTGCCGGGATACCCGTCTGGGCTGCGCTCGGCGGGTTCTTCGAGGAGTACCTGGCCACCCTGGAGTTCGAGGGGAGCCTCGACTACGCCGAGCTCATCCTGCGCGCCGCCGTGCTCGCCAACGACCCGCGCGCGGGCGCCACCCTGCGCCAGTCCTATGACCTGATCGTGGTCGACGAGTACCAGGACACCGACCCGGCGCAGGTCGCCCTCCTGCGCGGCTTGGCCAAGGGCGGCGCCCAGGTGATCGCCGTCGGCGACCCCGACCAGGCGATCTACGGCTTCCGGGGCGCCGACGTGCGCGGCATCCTGCGCTTCCCCGAGGTGTTCGCCGGCCCGGACGGCGCGGCCGCACCCATCGAGGTGCTGCGTACCACCCGGAGGTTCCCGCGGGCGATCGCTGAGGCCGCCGCCGGCGTGCTCGGGCCGGTCTCACTGGCACCGCTGCCGGCCCAGGTCCAACGGGCGCACCGCACCCCGCACGCCGCTGACGGTCCCGCCCGCGTCGACGTCCGCACCTATCCCAGCGCCAGCGCGGAGGCCGCAGGAGTCGCCGAGACGCTGCTGCGGGCGCACGCTGACGAACCCGGTCGCGCGGGTCTGCGCTGGTCGCAGATGGCAGTCCTCGTCCGCAACCCCGCCGTCCACGGCCCCGTCCTTGCCCGGGCTTTGCGGGCTGCCGGGATCCCCGTGTGGCAGCCGCCGGACGAGACGCCGCTCGCCGACGAGCCGGCTGTGGGCGTGCTGCTGATGGTCCTGGGCCTGGCGCTCGACCCGAGCGGCGTGCCTGAGGCGACGGGTCGGGAGCTGCTGGCGGGTCCATTGGGCCGGGCCGACGCCGTAGCGATCCGCGCACTGGCCCGCAAGATCCTCAAGGAACGACGGAGCGAGGTGGGCGCTGAGCCGGAGCCGGAGGTGGCAGCGCCGGAGCGGGAGTTGGCGGCGCCGGAGCGGGAGGTGGGCGCGGAGCCTGAGCCGGAGTTGGCGGCGCCGGAGCGGGAAACAGAGCCCAAGCCCGTGTCTGGGCCCGGGCCGGAGGTGGCGGGTCCGGGGGAGGCCCCGACCGGTCGGCCCGAGTCCTCCGACGCACTGCTCACCGCCGCACTGGCCCGCGGTGAGGAGCCGCGAAACGCCAGCGACATCCCCGCGGCGGCGCTGTCGGCCTTCCGGCGGGTGGCGCGCTCGATCGCCCTGGCCCGGGACGCCGTCGAGTCCGGGCAGATGGTCAGCGAGGTGCTGTGGGCCGTCTGGACAGCCAGCGACTGGCCCGAGCGGCTGCGCACCGCTGCGCTGCGCCCGGGCATCGGGCAGTCCGCCGCCACCGCTGCCCACCGCGACCTGGACGCGGTCGTCGCACTGTTCGAGATCGCCAACCGACTGCCCCCACAGCGCCGGGGGCGGGTGGGCACCGCTGCCTTCCTCGATGACATCCGGGCCCTGCGCCTGCCCCAGGAGGTGCGCGGGCCCCAGGAGTCCGACCGCGACCACGTGCGCCTGCTCAGCGCCCACCGTGCCAAGGGCCTGGAGTGGGAGCTGGTCATGGTCGCCTCGGTCCAGGAGGGTCAATGGCCCGACCTGCGGCTGCGCTCTGACCTGCTGCACGTCGCTGAGCTCGGCACGAAGGGCCGCACCGACGGGCGCACGCACGCCGACCTGCTCGCCGAGGAGCGCCGGCTCATGTACGTGGCGTGCACGCGGGCCCGCTCCCAGTTGTTCGTCTCGGCCGTGGCCGAGCGCATCGACGGGGGGTTGCAGGCCTCACGCTTCCTCGCCGAACTGGGGCAGGTGGTCGAGGCGATGCCCTCCCGGTCGACGTCACCGATGTCTGCCGAGGGGCTGATCGCCGACCTCCGCCGAGCCGCGGAGGCACCCGAGCGGGTACTCGCCGACGGTCAGCCAGACCCAGAGGTGGAGGCAAGACGTGGTGCCGCCGTGCAGCGGCTGGCTGCACTGGCACTACGTGGCGAGTCCGGGGGTGTCCTGGGCGCGCTCGCCCCGGCCGACCCGACGCGATGGTGGGCCGCGCAGCCGCTGACGGGCGGTGCTGTGCGCGCGTCAGGGTCTGCTGGCCCCGCGGCCGGGACCCCTGCCGCTGCTGCGGACGAGACCGTTGCCGGGACCGCGGCCGGAACCCCTGCCGGGACCGCGACCGCGACCACTGCTGATGCTGCGGCCGACAGCCCCGCCGACTCCGCGGCCGCGGCCGTGGCTGAGACCGCCCGACCCCTGCGGTTGTCGCCATCCGCGATCTCGTCGCTACGCGACTGCCCGTTGCGGTGGTTCCTCGACAAGCGCGTCGGGGCCGGAAGCCCGTCGGGCGGTGCAGCCATTGTCGGGCTGGTCGTGCATTCCGTGGCTGAGGCGCTGGCCCGAGGCGACGTCAGCCCGGACCAAGCAGAGATCGGCCCCTTCATCGACGAGATCTGGGCCTCGGTCCCCTTCTCGGCCCACTACGAACGCGTCAGGGAGCGCGCGCGCGTCGGCGAGATGATCGATGCGCTCCTGCGCTGGGAACGCTCAGGTGGGCGGTCGGTCGAGGCCACCGAGCTGGCCTTCAACATCGCGGTCCCCGGCACCACGGGGCCCGTCAGCATCGTCGGCTCGATCGACCGCGTGGACCGCGACCCGGACGGCCGGATCCACGTCGTCGACTTCAAGACGGGACGCACCGCGGCCTCTGCCCAGACCACCAGCACCCACCCGCAACTGGGCGTCTACCAGCTCGCGATCCAACTCGGTGCCCTCAGCACCTCGACCGACCAGGCCGATGGCACAGCCGACCAGCAGCCGCAGCACGGCGCTCCCGACGAACGGGACCTTGGCGCGATCGACGAGCCGGTGGTCCTCGGCGGGGCCGAGTTGGTCCACCTGTCCGACCGGTTCGCCAGCGGCATGCCCAAGGTCAGGTTCCAGGCGCCCCTCGAGGACGGCTGGACGTGGGTCAACGACCTGGTCGTCGACGCTGCGCAGCAGGCAGCCGGCCCCGACTACCCGGCGCGGCTCGGGGCGCACTGCAAGTCCTGCGCATTCCGCTTCATGTGCCCCGCGCAGGCCCCCGCCCCGGTCGAGCAACCCGTCCTCGCAGTGGCGTCGGCCGAGTCCAGCGCAGGTACGCCGACCCCGGCATCGACCCCCACGCCCAACCCCCCCGCCCCCCCCCCCCCACCCGACCCCCCCCACCGCCCCCAATGCCCCAAACACCCCC
>JAQBEX010000229.1:0-3903 GCA_032123675.1 Actinomycetes bacterium | reverse complement strand
AGTGATCCCGGGCCGCGATTGCGAGTGATCGCGGGGTTGCCCGGATGGCCGTCGGTGCGTTCGTGGGGGTTTCGCTTCCGGCCGGGTCGGGCAGAATGGGGCCGTGTTCCTGCAGTCCCACGTGCCGCGTCTTGCCGAAGCTCGGTACCGGCTGACCTGGTGGGCGATCACTCGCGGCGTCGTGCTCGTGATGGCCGCCGGTATGATGCTGCACCACGACTGGAAGCACATCTTCGACGATCTCAACGTGTACGCCGGCTGGGGCGAGGGTCTGGCTGAGGGGCGGGTGCCCTCCTCGGACCCGATGTGGCAGTACCCGCCGTTGGCCGCCTTCGTGTTCGGCGGGATCGGACTGCTCGGCTCGCAACCGTGGTTGTTCGCCCTGCTCTTCGTCGCGATCGACATCGCCATCGGCGTCCTGCTGGCCCGTGATGCTGCCCAGCGCAGCCGGTGGGATGGCTTCGCCGTCTGGCTGGCCGCACCGCTGCTGCTCGGCCCGATCCTCTACGGTCGCTATGACTCCATCCCCACCCTCGCGGCGATGGCCGGGCTGCTGACGCTGGCCGGGGCCCTGACGGCGGGGGCGATCCTGGCTGTTGGCGGTGGCCTCAAGGTCTGGCCGGCCGTGATGGCCATCGCCCTGAGCCAACGCAGGTGGCTGCGTGGGGCCATGGGGGCAGCCCTCGCCACGGCCCTGATCCTGGTGACGGCGGCGTGGGCCTTCCCGGGCGTCATCAGCTCGTTCCTGGGCAATGGGGAGGCCCGCGGCCTGCAGACGGAGTCCGTTGTGGCGCTGCCGTTCGTCTGGGCGCGGGTCTTCGTCGGCGCCGAGGGAGTCCCGGAGGCGTTCCGCTACGGGTCCTCGGAGGTGGGAGTGCCACTGGCTGACTCGATCGCCCCGTGGTTGATCCCCATCGCCGGACTCGGGCTGCTGCTGCTCGTGCTGGCCCGGGCTCTCGGCCGACTCGACCATGCCCCGGTGGCCGACATCGCCTTTGCTGCCATCTTGTGGCTGACCGTGACGTCTCGGGTGCTCAGCCCGCAGTTCAACGTCTGGCTGGTCGGCATGGCTGCCCTGGTCTGGGCCGCTGGCTCTCCACGGATGCGCACGGCCACCATCCCGGTGGCCGTCACCGCTGTGGCCGGCCAGGTGCTCTACCCGTTCGCGTACATCGACATCATCAACGGGGGCCTCATCGGGGTCGGCGTGCACACGGTGCGGATCGTGGCGCTGCTGGCCGCGTTGGTGCTGGCCGTCCGAGCGCTGCTGCCCGAGCGCACGGATCCTGCCCGGGACGTAGGCCCTGCTGCGGCTGAGGCCGGTCAGCAGGTAGCTACCCAGGCCGGCGATCAGCGTGCGCTCGGCGCGGACCCCAGCCCGGACCCTGGCCCGACCGCGATTCGGGGCCACACGGCCTGAGCGGGTATCTTCCTCCCAGTTGCCCAGCCATGGAGGAACCATGAACCGCGCCCCCCTGCTCGCCACCGTCGCCGTCGTCGGCCTGGCACTCACTGCGTGCTCGACGACATCCGAGACCGCGACCGAGCCGTCAGAATCGGCGGCTGCCACCTGTGACAAGGCCACCCTGCAGACCCAGCAGCCCGGGACGTTGGTCATCGCCACCGGAAACCCGGCCTACGAGCCGTGGGTCAAGGACGACGCCCCCGAGTCCGGTGAGGGCTTCGAGGCAGCGGTCGCGTATGCGGTGGCTGATCAGTTGGGCTACGCGCCCGAGGACATCACCTGGGTGCGGACCACGTTCGACGGAGCCATCGCGCCGGGTGCCAAGGACTTCGACTGGAACCTGCAGCAGTTCTCCATCACCGAGGATCGCGAGAAGGCCGTCGACTTCTCGTCGTCCTACTACGACGTGAACCAGGCCATCGTCTCCTACGCTGGGTCCCCGATCGCCGAGGCCACCACCCAGGCCGAGCTCGAGTCGGCCACTCTCGGGGCGGCCGTCGGGTCGACCTCCCTAGACGCTGCCCAGCAGCTCGCCAACGGTGAGGACGTCTCGGTGTTCAACGACAACGCCGCGGCGGTCAGCGCCCTGAAGAACGAGCAGATCGACGGGATCGTCGTCGATCTGCCCACGGCGTTCTACCTCGCTGCGGCCGAGATCGACGACGGGATCATCGTCGGCCAGCTCCCCGCAGCTGAGGGTGACGCCACCGACCAGTTCGGGATCCTGCTGACCAACAACAGCCCGCTGACTGCGTGCACCTCCGAAGCGCTGGACCAGCTGCGGGCCGACGGGACCCTCGGCGCGCTCCAGGAGACCTGGTTGGCGTCGGAGGCGGGCGCCCCCACGCTCTCGTAGTACTCGGTGAGCCAGCCGGAGGGCACCCACACGCCGAGCGCAGAGGAGCTGCGCCGGCGAGCCGTGCGTGCCAGGCAGGCGCGGCGCCGGACGACCATTGCCGTTGTCTCCAGCGTCCTTGTGATCGGCGCGTTGGTGGTCCTGGTGGTGACGTCACCTGGCTGGGACGTTGTCCGCAGCACATTCTTCGACGTCGATTACGCCGGCGAGGTGCTGCCCGCCGTGTTCGCAGGGCTGCTGCTGAACATCAGGCTGACCATCGTGGCGTCGGTGCTGATCTCCATCCTGGGGCTGATGCTGGCCATGGTGCGGACCTCGCGGGCACCGGCGCTGGCGCCGTTCCGGCTGCTCGCCACCGGGTATGTCGACCTGTTCCGCGGCGTGCCCACCCTGCTGGTCATCCTGCTCATCGGGTTCGGCGTGCCAGCCCTCGGTCTGTCCGGGATGACCTCCTCGGTGGTCATCCTCGGCACCGCGGCGATCGTCCTGACCTACTCGGCCTATGTCGCCGAGGTCCTGCGCAGCGGGATCCTGTCCGTGCACCCGAGCCAGAGCGCCGCGGCTCGGTCGCTGGGCCTGACGTCGGGCCAGACGCTGCGCTACGTGGTGCTGCCGCAGGGCGTGCGGCGGGTCATCCCGCCCTTGATGAACGACTTCGTCTCCCTGCTCAAGGACACGGGCCTGATCTCCGTGCTCGGCGTTGTGGACGCCATCCGCGCTGCGCAGATCGAGTCCTCCCGGACGTTCAACTACACGCCATACGTCGTGGCCGCGATCCTCTTCCTGATCCTGACCATCCCACTGACCCGGCTCACCGACCGATTCCTGCACCGGTCCATCGAGCGGCAGAATGCGCAGGTGGGTGCATGAGCACGCCCGGCGGCTCGGTGCTCAGCGTCCACGAGGTGTACAAGTCGTTCGGCGATGAGCAGGTCCTTCGAGGTGTCTCGATCGAGGTGCCGGAGCACTCGGTGACGGTGCTCATCGGGGCCTCCGGTTCCGGGAAGTCGACATTGCTGAGGTGCGTCAACCTGCTCACGCCCGTTGACGACGGCGTCATCCGCCTCGACGGCTGGGACATCACGGACCCCGAGGTGGACCCCGATGACGTCCGGCGCAAGGTCGGCATGGTGTTCCAGTCGTTCAACCTGTTCCCGCACCTGACCGTCCTGGACAACATCACCCTCGCCCCGCGCAAGGTGCACAACATGGCCAAGGAGACGGCCGAGGCCGAGGGGCGCGCGCTCCTCGAGCGGTTCGGGCTCGCCGACAAGGCGACCCAGTACCCCGATCGCCTCTCCGGAGGCCAGCAACAGCGGGTGGCGATCGTCCGGTCGTTGGCGGTGTCGCCACGGCTCATGCTGATGGACGAGGTGACCTCCGCACTTGATCCGGTCCTGGTCAACGATGTGCTGTCCACCGTCCGCGACCTCAAGGGGGAGGGGATGACGATGGTCATTGCCACCCATGAGATGGGGTTCGCCGAGCAGGTCGGTGACGAGGTGTGCTTCCTGTCCTCAGGGACGATCGTGGAGCGGGCGGCTCCGACTCAACTGCTCCACGATCCGCAGGATCGGCGGAC
>JAQBEX010000228.1:0-13011 GCA_032123675.1 Actinomycetes bacterium | reverse complement strand
GATCGTCCCGATGATCGCCGGGACGGTCGTGGCCCCGCCAGCGGACGCGGTCAGCAGGACCGCCATGAGGGTGGCCAGGAAGGGCAGCCGGACCGAGGCGGCCACCGCCGCGGCGATTGCCGCAGCACTGAGGGCGGCGATGGACGTGCCGCTCACCAGCAGCGAGGCCATCGCAGCCAGGATCGCGCCGAGCGCCACGGCTGGGAAGATCGGACCACCGCGGAAGCCCGAACCCAAGGAGAGCGCGAAGGCGACGAACTTGGCGAGCAGGACGACCGCGAGGAGGCCGACACTCGTGAACGCGAAGTACTCCGGAATGGCTTCATCTCCGGAGAACAGCACCAGATCCAACGATCCCCCGGTGATCTCGGCCGCGACAATCGCCGAGAGGCCGATCGCGACTGCGGCCAGGACGATGGTGGCCAACGGCCGACGCCGGGCCTGGGTATCGACCCTTTCAGCGACCAGACGCGCGGCCATGGATACTGCGGCCACGGCGATGGCCAGGGGGAGGGCGGTCACGAGGTCGATCGGGACGACCTCCGGGTAGTCGGGCAGCCCCGGGATGCCCAACTCGGTCTCACCAAGCCCTGACCAGCTGCCGAAACCCACCTGGAGCGTGTAGCCGGCCGCCAGTGACGCCAACGACGTCAGCAGGACGGCCGGGTTGGCCATCCGGGGCCCGGTCATGACCGCCACCTCGAGCAGCAGCATCGCCGTGATCAGCGGGTTGCCGAAGATCGCCCCGATACCTGCCATGGCCCCGGCGAGCATCATCACCATGCGCACCGGGCTGTTCGGGTTCCGCACGGCCAGGGCACCAAGGGCGCTGCCGATCGCCATCAGCGGTGCCTCGGGACCGAGCACGGCGCCGAAGGACAGGGTCCCCAGGGCGGCGATGATCACGGAGATCCCCTCGCGGGGCCCGATGTTCACGGCGAGTCCCTCGAGCGGCGGGTGCCCACCGTGCCCGGGCATCTTCGACGCGCCGAAGACGATGAGCGCACCGGTCACGAGGAGGACCGCGGCCAGCCACCCGGGGGTGGACTCGTAGCCGAGCGCCTCGGGCAGATCCGTCCACAGCGCCTCGGTCAGGCTGTGCTCGATCTTGATGAACAGTGAGGCGCCCAGTCCGGCCACAAGGCCGACGCCGACTCCGAAGACGGACAGGGCTGCCAGTTGACGCACTCCGGGCGTTGCCGCTCCCGGCTGCTCGCCGGGCGCGGATCCGGGCGCGGATCCCGGCTGCTCGCCCGGCGCAGAGTCGGGCTCGCCGGGGGCCGGCGCGGCGCGAGCCACTGGCTCATCCCGCTGGTGGCTCATCCACCCTCCCGAATGCTCCGTCTCCCCGGCGCGGCCGGGTCGACAGTACCGCGTAGCCTAGGGTGAACCGGTGTCCCAGCGCGTTCGAGTGCTCGCCGCCGGTGGTGCGCTGGCCCTCCAGATGCTGGTCCTGTATGCGCCCAGCGCCCCCGACGTGGGGCAGAGCGCCCTGCCTCTGGACAAGCTCGTCCACGCGGCGGTCTTCGCCGTTGCCACCTACACGCTGACAGCGGCCGGGGTGCCCCTCGGATGGGTCGTGGGCCTCATGTCAGCCCACGCCGTGATCAGCGAGCTCGTCCAGCACCGACTGCTTGCTGACCGAGCTGGCGAGCCGGCGGATGTCGCGGCCGACTTGGTGGGCGTCGCGATCGGGGCGCTGCTGGTGCGGATCAGGCGTCGACCTCGCCGAGCATCTCCCCGGTGGGATGGTCCGAGCCGCCGGGAGGCTCGATCGTGATCATGAACTTCTCGACGTCACCGACCCCGCCGTCGAGGACTGCCGCGATGTGGCCCTCATCGTCAGGCGTGAAGGCGCCGGCTGAGACCATCTGCCCGTCCTGGGTGACCCGCCAGACCTGGTAGCACATCCCCTTCGCCGGCATCGGCAGCTCGGAGGCCAGGAAGATCGACTTGTCCATCTCGTCGCTGACGACCAGGCGCGACGTGGTCCCCATGATGTCCACGGCCATCACGTGCGCGTCGCCGGCGGACGCGACGGCCACCACGTCAGCCATTCCGCTGTCACTGGCGACCGGGTCGAGGGGGGCCTGCTGCCGGCCGACGCCCACGCCCGCGGCGAAGAGCACGAAGCCAGCCGCGGCAGCCGCCATCCACGGCGCGGCAGTCCGCCACCCACGGTGGCTGCTGACGGGTGCCGGTGCTTGGGCAGGGACGGTGCCGGGAGCCTGCTGCGCCAGGCGTACCGGCTCGTTGCTGGCTGGTCCGCTGCGATCAGCCGATGCGGTTCCGGCCCGGGCGACGACCAGGTCCTCAAGCGTGTCGGGCGGGGCCACCGGGTCCATGTCGGCCAGCGCGGCGAGGACCTCACGGAAGTCGGCCGCCTCCGCCCGGCATTCTGCGCAGCCCTGCAGGTGGATCTCGAAATCGGCTCGCTCCTGCGGATCGAGGGAGTCGGTGCAGTAGGCGCCGAGGAGGTCGTGGACGTCGTTCACAGGTCCCCCTCCAACTCGGTGCGCAGCGCCCGCAGGGCGTCGCGGATGCGGGTCTTGGCGGTGCCGAGCGGGATGTCCAGGCGCTCGGCCACCTCGGTGTGGGTCAGGCCACCCAGGAAGGCCAGCTCCAGGGATTCGCGCTGCAGTCGGGTCAGATGGCCCATGGCCTGGCGGACGCGCCGGTGCTCCGCGCGCAACTCGACCACCTCAGCTACCGAGTCGTGGTCGGGCTCATGGCTGCGTGCCGCCCAATTGGACACGCGGTCGCGGTCGGACTGCTCGCGACGGACTCGGTCCACAGCGCGGCGATGCGTGAGCATCGTCACCCAGGAGCGCACCGAGGAGACCCGGGGGTCGAACCTGTTCGCCTGCGCCCACACCTCCGCGAACGATTCCTGAAGGACGTCCTGGGCGAGGTGCTCGTCGCGGGTGACCCGCAGGGCCAGGCCGTAGGCTGCGGCCGAGTGGGACCGGTACAGCGACCGGAACGCTTCCTCGTCGCCGGTCGCCACCCGCTCGACGAGCTGGCTCGGCGAGGGGTCGGGGACGTGGGCGCTCACGAGGTGCATGGTGTCACCCCCCGATGAACTGCGTATCGAGGTTCCAGGGGGCGAACGGCGCGTTGACGACCAGCCACGTCTCCAGCGACTTCATCCAGCCCGAGGCGATCAGCACGCCGACGACGATGAACACGACCCCCAGGGTGCGGCGGAACCAGCCGTGCGAGTCGGCGGCCCAACCGAAGCGGGCCACGACCCGCTGGCCGGCCAGGGCGATCAGCAGCAGCGTGGCGCACAGGCCCACGATGTACACGCCGAGCAGGAGCAGCCCGCGGGCCGGCTCGGCGGGCAGCACGGTCACGATGACGTACCCATAGAGCGGTGAGCAGGAGGTGAACACCGGCCCCAGCGCGGCGCCGGTGAGGATCTCACCCCCGAGCCCGTCATGTCGACGCGCTGATCCGAGCCGTTGGGCGGAGCGGGCCTGCAGCCCCAGCCGTGCGGAGAACCGCTCCCACAGGTCCGGGAACGCGCCGACGATGCCCAGGGCGATCAGGATCCCGCCAGAGACCCACTGCCAGGCCTCCGGCGGGATGCCGATCAGTGCGGTGGTGGCTTTCAGAGCCAAGGTGAAGACGAGGATCGAGACGCCCAGGGACGCCGTGATCACCAGTGCCCTGGTGACGGCAGCTGATCGGGTCTTCGTGCGGGTGGCCGTGGTCGTGCCCGCGGCGGAGGAGGCCTCGGCATTGACCTCCGATGCGGCTCCGGCCATCGAACCACCGACGATGACCGGGAGCAGGGGGAGCACGCAGGGCGCCAGGGTGGTCAGCACCCCGGCGATCAGTGCCCCGAAGATCTCGATCATCGTCGCGGTTCCTCGCTCTGCAGTCGGTGGCGGATCAGACGGTCTGGGCGGCGATGTCCTCGCCGGAGATCGACCCGGTGAACTTCGTCAACTCGTCGCCGGACTCATCGACCTGGACGTAGGTGTGCTGGACCGTGACGCCGTACTGCTTCTTGAGGTCGTTGGCCTGGTCGTAGTCGACCTTGACGACCGTGAGGCCGCCGGGGACACCGTCAGCGTCGAGGCTCTTGATGGACGCCTGGCAGGTGGGGCACCACGAGGCGCTGAAGAACAGGACGACATCGCCGGAGCCGTGGTAGGTGGCTGGGTCGGCGTCGTAGACGGCCTGGTCGATCCACGCACCCTCGGTGGACATCGCGGCGGACTCGGACTCCATCGTCCCGTTCTCGGGCTCGGTGGATGGCTCATCCTTGGCCATGGCCGACGCGTCGGTGTCCTTGACCATCGCCGACTCGGATGCGGCGGCCGAGTCGGTGCTCGAGGCGTCGGACGCGCAGCCGGCCAGGGTCAGGCCGAACAGGAGTGCCAGGGCGGCGGGGACGGTGCGGTTCATGGATGGTGCCTCTCGTGTATGGGGGCGATCGTGTGACGTGTGACGTGTGACGTGTGCCCGGGGTTCGCAGCCGGGACCCGTACCGGATTGGTCGGACCCTCAGGAACCGGTTGGGCCGCCACGATCAGCCGAAGGTGAAGGCGTAGGCGGACATGCCCTCATCGAGGTAGATCCCCATCCGGGAGCGTCCCGCTGGGCCATCGCGGACTTCATAGAGGGTCGGGGCTCCGGACACCTGGACCTCCCGGGAGGTGGTGCCCTCCACGATCCGCGCGGTGCCCTCGCCGCCGAGGACGAGGAAGACCTTCGCCGCGGAGAAGTCCAGGATGAGCCCGGCATCGGGCCCGGCGTCGATCTGCTCGGCACCGACGGTCCAGGTGCCCTTCAGGGTCACCCGATCCTCGCCGCCCCGCCCGAACGGCGGGTCGCTGGTGTACGCGGCCGGGGCATCGCGGGTGATCCCGTGGGCGTAGGCGCGTGCCCGGTTGTGGCCGAGGTAGGTCTCCGGGGTCTGGGCCTGGTTGGCCACGGGGGGCCCGGGGGCGGCGGCCGGGGCGCCCACGGGCTCGCCCTCCTCGGCCAGCAGCGCTCGGATCAGCTCCTCGGTCTCGTCGTAGGCGCCCTCCCCGTAGTGCACCTGGCGGACCGTGCCCGTGCGGTCGATCAGGTAGTGGGCTGGCCAGTAGCGCTGGTCGTAGGCCCGCCACGTGGCGAAGTCGTTGTCGATCGCGATCGGGTACTCGACGCCGAAGTCGGCTGCCCGCTCGGCGACGTTGTCCACCTCACGTTCGAATGCGAACTCCGGGGAGTGGACGCCGATGACGGTCAGGCCCTGGTCGCGGTAGGCCCGGTCCCACGCGGTGATGTAGGGAAGCGTCCGCTGGCAGTTGATGCAGGAGTAGGTCCAGAAGTCGACCAGGACCACACGCCCCTCGGACTGCAGCTCCGTGAGCGTCAGCGGCTGATCATCGGGGGTGTTGAGCCAGTCCACGATTCCGGTCAGCTCGGGGGCCGATCCGCAGTCGGCCAGCACAGAGGAGTCCGCGGCGCACTCGTCGAACGAGCGGGTGCCGGCCGCGGCCACCGGCTGCGGATCGGAGCGCAGCGAGTCCAGTGCCGCCCGGGCGGCGTCGTTGTCCTCGAGCTGGCGCTGCACCGCCGCCACGTAGCCGGGGATCGCCCGCTGTGCCGCGTCTGCCAGCCCCAGCGCCAACGCCACGCCGGTGGCGAGGAACACCGCGCCGGCGACCCTGCGCACGGCCGGCATCCGATCGGAGAGCCGGCGCCCGACATCGCCGCCGAGCCACGCGACCGCCAGCAGCGGGATCGCCAGGCCCGCCGCGAAGGCCAGCGTGAGGACCAGCAGCCCGGAGCTCAGGCCCTCGGAGGCTGCCAGCACCGTGATGGCTGCCAGCACCGGCCCGGCGCATGGGACGAACACGACCCCGAGGGTCAGTCCGAACACGAACGATGACCCCCCGCGCACGGGCCCGCGGTTCGGGATCCGCCAGAACAGCCTCTCCAGCTGGTGGCCGATGCCCGGGATCAGCAGGCCGAGGCCGACGGCGACCAACGCGACCCAGGCTGCCCCGCGCAGGAGGCTCTCAGGGATCCCCAGTGCCGCGATGACCGTGGCTCCCAGAAGCGTCAGGACGGTGAATGAGGTGAGGAGCCCGGCGACGATCAGGTAGGGGCGCCTGCGGCTGGCTGGTTGGGCCGCGGCACCCGCCCCTGTCGGTCCAGTCGAGGAGCCGGCTGTCAGCGAGGAGGCAGCCAGGATCCCGGGCAGGACCGGCAGCACGCAGGGGGACAGGGCCGTCACCAGGCCCGCGGCGAAGCCGATCGCGACGAGGGTCAGCACGCGAGTGGTTCGCAGCCGGGGGGCCGTCGGATTGGCTCAGGCACCCAGCAGCGCCGCGATCTCCTTCGAGTCGGGCACCCGGCCGGAGACGAGGACCTGCTCGTCGACCACGAGCCCGGGGGTCCGCAGCACGCCGTAGGAGGCGATCTCGCCCATGTCGGTGACCTTCTCGACGGTGGCGTCGAGCCCGAGCTCGCGCAGCGCTGTGGTCGTGTTGGCCTCGAGCCGGTGGCAGTTGGCGCAGCCGGATCCGAGGATCTTGATGATCATGTGGTGTCCCTTCAGGTGGCGGGCGGTCAGGTCATGGGCGGGTCAGGTGGGTCCGGACCCCAGGATCGTGTTGAACAGGTACCCCATGGACACGATGCCGGTGGCCAGGACGACGACGAATGCCGCGAGCAGTTGGGGCTTGAGCACCCGACGGAGCAGGATCATCTCGGGCAGTGACAGGGCGACGACGCTCATCATGAACGCGAGGACGGTGCCGATCGGCATCCCCTTGGAGTACAGCACCTCCACCAGCGGCATGATCCCGGCGGCGTTGGAGTACAGAGGCACACCGATCGCCACAGCGACCAGCACGCCGAACGGGTTGTCGGAGTTGGCGTATGTGGTGAAGAACTCGGTCGGGACCCAGCCGTGGATGATCGCCCCGAGGCCGATCCCGACCAGCAGGTAGGGCCAGATGCGCCGCAGGATGTTCACGACCTCCTCGGTGGCCATCATCACGCGCTGGTTCATCGTGAGGCCGGCGGACGGATCGATCGGCTGACCGCGCAGGGTGGTCTGGAAGACGAACGGCTCCACCCAGCGTTCCACGTGCAGTCGACCCAGGATGAATCCCGCCACGATCGCGATGGTCACCCCGGCGGCCACGTAGAGCAGGGCGATCTTCCATCCGAACAGGCTCCACAGCAGGCCGATCGCGATCTCGTTGGCCAGCGGGGAGGCGATCAGGAAGCTCAGGGTCACGCCGATCGGCACGCCGGCGGACACGAAGCCGATGAATGCCGGGACCGCCGAGCAGGAGCAGAACGGGGTGATGACGCCCAGGCCCGCGGCCATGACGTTGCCCACGCCCTCGCGCTTGCCGCCCAGCAGGGCACGGGTCCGCTCCACGCTCATGAAGGACCGCAGGAACGTGACCACGAAGATGATCCCGACCAGCAGCAGGAGGATCTTGAGGGTGTCGTAGAGGAAGAAGTGCAGGGTCTCGGTCAGTCGCCCGTCCGGGGCCATCGCGAACCAGTCGTGCAGGACGGTGTCCCAGATCCAGCCGTTCACCCAGTAGGCAAGCACCCAGAGCCCAGCCGCGGCAGCCAGGGTCAGGCCGAGGCGTCCCCGGGTTGAGGGGACATGTGCGGTGACGCTCACATCTGCGCCCCGCGGTGGCCCACGTCCACGGAGGCAGGGGTCGTCGGAAGGGCACTCTGCAGGAGTTGCGGCGCATCAGGTGCCAGCGTGTAGTCCACCCAGCGCCCTCGCTTGGCCGAGGTCACCAGCCCCACCTCACGCAGCACCTTGAGGTGGTAGGACAGCACATTGGGCGCCACGCCGGCCTCCGGCTGCAGCTGGCAGACGCACTGGGTGCCCGTCCGGGCCAGGAAGGACAGCAGGCGCCAGCGGACCGGATCGGCGGCCGCGGACAGCAGGGCCGCGGACCGCTCGCGCTCGGCCGGCGACGTATCGATGAGTATCGCTTCGATCACATTCGAACTGTACGTCGACGTCACGGCCCGCAGCAGGGTCGAAGGTCCCCTTCAGCGCCGCGACCTGACGCCCTTCAGCTCACCTCCTCGGTATCCTTCGCCCACGCGGCGGTCATCCTCGGGCGCATGCTCACCGGCATCGCGTCAACCTCGAGCCGTCGGACCTGCCCAGGCACATCCATGAAGCACCGCGCGCCACCAACCAGGAGAAGCCATGACCGACAAGCCCAGCGTCCTGTTCGTCTGCATCCACAACGCCGGTCGATCCCAGATGGCATCGGCCTACCTGACCCACCTGGCCGGCGACCGGGTCGAGGTCCGCTCCGCGGGATCTGCACCGGCGGAGGCCGTGAACCCCGCGGCGGTCGCGGCGATGCTCGAGGAGGGCATCGACATGTCGGCCGAGACCCCGAAGATCCTGACCGATGAGGCCGTTCGCGCCTCCGACGTCGTCATCACGATGGGATGCGGTGACACCTGCCCGGTCTACCCGGGCAAGCGCTACGAGGACTGGGTCCTGGCTGACCCCGCCGGCCAGGGCGTGGAGTCCGTGCGCCCCATCCGCGACGAGATCCGTCGGCGCATCGAGGAGCTGATCAGCGAGATCGCGCCCGCCTGACCCTCGGGGTTCGAGGCGCGTCGATCGGCGCGCAGCACCGAATCCTCAGGCGTCGATGACGATGACCATCACGACCGGGTTGCGCCGGTAGGTCTTGGAGACCCACCGGCTGACCGTTCGATGGATGATCTGCTCGAGCTGGTGCTGGTCGCCGATCCCGTCCGCGGCGGCCTTCGCCAGCGCCTTCTCGACGTGCGGCACGACGTCGGCGAACATCGTCTCGCTGTTCACCAGCCCACGCGTGAGGAAGTCCAGCGGCTCGGCCAGCGCTCCGGTGTCGGCGTCGATGATGGCCACGATCGTGACCAGGCCCTCCTCGGCCAGGGTGCGGCGGTCCTTGAGGGACGCATCCGTCGCGCCGCCGACGGTCTGGCCGTCGACGTAGACGTAGCCGGCCGGGACCTTGCCCGTGATCGACGCCTTGTGGTCGACGAGGTCCACGACCACGCCGTCCTCGGCGATGACGACGTTCTCCGCCGGTACGCCGGTACGGACTGCAATCGCCGCGTTCTCGGACATGTGCCGCCACTCGCCGTGGATGGGCATGACGTTGCGGGGCTTGACGATGTTGTAGCAGTAGGCCAGCTCACCGGCGCTGGCGTGGCCAGAGACGTGCACCTTTGCGTTGCCCTTGTGCACCACGTTCGCGCCGTAGCGGGTCAGGGAGTTGATGACCCGGTAGATGGCGTTCTCGTTGCCGGGGATCAGGGAGCTGGCCAGCAGGACCGTGTCGCCGGGGCCGATCCGGATCTCATGGTCGCGGTTGGCCATCCGGGCCAGTGCGGCCATCGGCTCGCCCTGCGACCCGGTGGACACCAGCGTGATCTGGTCGTCGGGGAGCTTCTTGATCTCCTTGAGGTTCACGACCAGGCCCTGGGGGATCTCCAGGTAGCCCAGGTCGCGGGCGATGCCCATGTTGCGCACCATGGACCGGCCCACGAACGCCACCTTGCGCCCGTGGTGGTGGGCGGCGTCGATCACCTGCTGGATGCGGTGGATGTGGCTGGCGAAGCTCGACACGATGATCCGGCGCGGTGCGGTGCGGAACACCTCCTCGATGGCCGGGGCCAGTTCGCGCTCGGCGATGGTGAAGCCGGGCACGTCCGCGTTGGTCGAGTCGGTCATGAACAGGTCGACCCCCTCGTCACCGAGCCGCGCGAATGCCCGGAGGTCGGTGATCCGGGAGTCCAGCGGGAACTGGTCCATCTTGAAGTCCCCGGTGTGCAGGACCGTCCCGGCCGAGGTGCGGATCGCCACGGCCAGGCCGTCCGGGATGGAGTGGTTGACCGCGATGAACTCACAGTCGAATGGCCCGAAGGAGCGGCGATCGCCCTCGGCGACCTGTCGGGCCACCGGGGTGATCCGGTGCTCCTTGAGCTTGGACGTGATGAACGCCAGTGACAGCCGCGAGCCGATCAGGGGGATGTCCGGGCGCTCGCGGAGCAGGTAGGGGACACCGCCGATGTGGTCCTCGTGACCGTGCGTGAGGACGATGGCCTCGATGTCGTCGAGGCGGTCGCGAAGGATCGTGAAGTCCGGGAGGATGACGTCGACCCCCGGCTGCGTCTCCTCGGGGAACAGGACCCCGCAGTCGACGACCAGCAGGCGGCCAGCGTTCTCGAACACCGTCATGTTGCGGCCGATCTCGCCGAGGCCGCCGAGGGCGACGATGCGCAGGCCGCCCTTGGGCAGTGCAGGCGGGGTCCCGAGCTCGGGATGTGGATGACTCATGGGGCCAGTCTCGCAGCAATCCAGCACCCCTGGTTGCATTCCCGGCAGCCCGCGCACGGGGGACTGGTCACGGGCTGTTGGCTGGACCCGCAATGGGCCCAGCCGCGGCTCAGTCTGGACCGAAAGTCAATCGACGGTTGCTGAGTCGCTAGAGCAGGAGCGGAGCACATTCGAGCCGCTGGCCCAGACCCCGTTGCTGGCGGAGCTGTCCCGCGTCACCACGGTCCTTGCGGGAGCCTTCGCGAGGGCCGTGAAGTCGTCGGCGGTTCCCACCGGGCGGAGCGTGGACCCTGTGTGCTCCTACCTGTGGCTGCTGACCTGCAAGCAGGCCAACGTGTACCCGATTCATCCTGCGTTACTGTGCGTGCCGGGGCCGTGGAACGGAGGTGATTGTGCGGGCACGCGATTCCGGGGTCACAGTCGGCCTGTCCCATGGCGGTCGCCCATCTGCGCAGCCTGTCTACGCCGGCCACCATCGGCTCAATCGGCTCGGCGAGTCTTCCCACACCCTCGACCGGCATGGTCGGCGGAGGTACTCGGTCCGATGAGTGTGCGCTTACGCTCCCGTGATCCGCTGCGCGCGGCAACCGCGCTGGCAGCCGGGCGCGCTGCCGCCTCACTGTCGCAGGCCCTTGGCCGGGGTTCGGGAACGATGATCGGCGGCCGGTTGGCCCTGCGGTTGGACCCGGGCGTGCTGGCCACGGTCGCGGGCGGACGTCGGATGGCCGTCATCACCGGCACGAACGGCAAGAGCACCGTGACAGCGCTGACTGCCGCGGCCCTGTCGGCGGGTGGCCCGGTCGTGACGAACTCGACCGGGGCGAACATGCCCGACGGGATCGTCACCGCGCTGGCCGGGGACCGCACCAGTCCGCTGGCCGCGATCGAGGTCGACGAGGTGTACCTACGTTCTGTGCTGGACGCGACCGCACCGCGCGTGGTGCTCGCTCTGAACATCTCGCGGGAGTACACGCGCGGAGTGTCACTTGCCGCGACCCTGGCGCACTGGCGGGACGTGGCAGCGCGACTGCCCGAGGACTGCGTCGCGCTGGTGAACATCGACGATCCGTTGGTGGTCTGGGCCTTCGAGCCCGCGGCCCGGGTGGTGGGGGTGGCCGGTGGGCTGGGTTGGCGCGAGGACGCCGCCCTGTGTCCGGCGTGCGGCGCGGGGCATGACTGGGCCGGTGCGCTGTGGTCCTGCCCCGGATGTGGCCGCTCGCGCCCTGATCCCGGGTGGTCGGTCGCCGGACCGTCTGGCGGTGGGTGGTCGGTCGCGTACCCGGCGGGGACCGTGGAGGTCCAGGTGGCCGTCCCCGGGCGCACCGGGCCCGTGGGCGCGGCCTTCGCGATCGGTGCCGCGCATGCGATGGGCCTCCAGGTGGATCAGGCAGCGTCAGCCGTCAGCAGGGTCACTGACGTGGACGGCCGGTACGTGCCGTTCCAGGTCGGGGACCGTCGGGCCCGCCTGCTGATGTTGAAGAACCCGGCCGGGTGGGCCGAGGCGATCGACGTGGCGGTGTCCGAGGGGCGTGCGCTCGCGCTCGCGGTCGATCCGTTCGGTCCGAAGGACACCACAACCATGTGGGAGGCGCCGTTCGAGCGCCTGGCCGGGCGCACCATCCCGGTGACCGGCGGGCGCTGCGCCGATGCCCTGGCGGTCCTCGACGCAGCCGGTGTGGACGCGGTCGAGGTGCCCGATGCGGCAACAGCCGTGGCGTCGGCCGAGCCTGCGGACGGGCGGCCCGTGGACCAGGTGGTCGTCGCGTGCAACTACCCCGCCTTCCGGCGCCTCACGCGGGAGTTCCGGGCGGGTGCCCGATGACACAGTTGACGATTGCCACCCTCTTCCCGCGCGACACCGTCGCTGCCGGGGATGAGGCCAACGCGATGGCTCTGGTCCGTCGGGCGCACCAGCGCGGGATTCAGGCGACCCACATCGCCGTCCACCGGACCGAGGCCATGACTGCGGCGCAGCTGTACCTCCTGGGCGGTGATGGCCTGGCGGGCGTGGCGGACCTGGTCGCCCACCTGAAGGCCACCGACGTGGCCGAGGAGGTCCGGTCCGGCCAAGCGATGATCTTCGCCGTGGACGCCGGACTCGCGGCCGTCGCACGGTCGTGGACCGACGCCGACGGGTCCGTGCATGACGGACTCGGACTCATCGGGTCCACGGCTCGTGCGATATCGCCCTGCGTAGCCAGTGTCGTGACCCGTCCTGCGCGCCGGCTCGGTCTCCCGGCGATGATCGGCTGGCGCTCGCGAGGTTTCGCGATGTCGCGTGACGACGGTCAGGATCACCTTGTCGAGGTGGCTCCCGAGCGCGGTGCTGGGGTCGACCTCGACGGCGCACTGGCCCCCGGTGTTGTCGGTACGCAGTTGCACGGTCCAGTCCTTGCGCTCAATCCGGAGCTCGCTGACCTGGTCCTCGCGCGGGCCATGGGAGCACCCGGCTGGGACCCCCGGCCGATCCCCAGCGCCGAAACCGCCCGCGCCCGAAGGATCACCGAAGTGACGGGTCGACCGCCGCGGGCCACCGGGCGCGACCGAATCCGGACGCTGCTCCGCCGAGGCTGACCCCAGTTCTGAGGTATCCCGAGCGCGGTGCCACGGGCTCAGCCGACGAGCCCCCATCGGTGGGCGATGATGACGGCCTGTACCCGGTCGCGGGCTCCGAG
>JAQBEX010000227.1:0-16998 GCA_032123675.1 Actinomycetes bacterium | reverse complement strand
GGGACTGGCTCCGTCGCGCTCGCAGTCGCGAGATCCGGGGGCGTGGGTGACGGGCCAGGTCGCGGGGAGCCCGGGGCGGGGTGGCCGGGTCGGGGCCGCCCGGTGAGTCGCCGGGTCGGGGCCGCCCGGGTGAGTCGCCGGGTCGGGGCCGCGTGGGTGAGTCGCCGGGTCGGGGCCGCCCGTTTGAGTCGCCCAGTCGGGGCCGCGTGGGTGGCTGCCGGGTCGCCGGCCGCGCTGCTGAGGGCGCCGGGCCGTGGGGGGCGGGTGTTGGGGGCGACGGCCGGGACGCGGGTGTTTGGCGGTGCCGGGCGGCCGGGGCGGTGGGGGTGCCCGGCGGCCGGGGGGCGGGTGTTGGGGGCGACGGCCGGGACGCGGGGGTGAGGGCGTCGGGCCGTGGGTCGTAGCCGTGCACGGCTGTCCACAACTTGGCTGACGGGCATGGTCCGCAGGCCGTCAGTGAGTCACTGTGTCCATGTGCGGACTCGAACCCCCTGGGCGGCTCCCAACACGCCGTTCACTGCGGCGCAGGTCGCTCCGCTCGGTATCACCGAGAAGCGAATCAGGTCCGCGCTCGCAGCAGGCGCGATCACCCGGCTGCGGCGCGGCGTCTACATCAGCACAGGGGCAGTTCCAGAGGACCCCGCGTTGATGCATCTGCTCCGTGCCCTTGCCGAGCAGGTCGCGGCGCCGAACCGGGTGGCCAGCCATGACACCGCCGCCCTGGCGCACGGGCTGCCGTTGCTCAGCACGCGCCTGTCAGCCGCCGGTCCGGTGCACCTGACCCGTCCGCGATCCTCGTCCGATAGGAGTCGGGTGGCCCCGGGGCGGCGGCTGCACCTTGGTGAGCTGCCGCAGCATCATGTCGTCACGCTGCCCTCGGCTCTGGTGGCCACGACTCCGGCCCGGACGGCCGTTGACCTCGCGCTGTCACTGCCGTTGCCGGTCGGTCTCATGAGCGCCGATGCCGCCGCCCGGGCAGAGTTCGAGCAGGTCGCGGGCTCGCTTGCGCGCCGCCACTACGGGAACCATCGGCTGCGCAGTGCTGCCCTTGTGCCCCTGCACGAGGCCGTGGAGCATGTCCAGGATTCTGGCCGGCGGGCTCACTTGAGCACGCTCATGGGGCTGGTCGACCCGCGCCGCGAGTCGCCACTGGAATCCTTCAGCTCAGGTCACATGCACCTCGCCGGGCTTCCAGCACCTGTGCTCCAGGCGCAGGTCCGGACCGGATCCGGCGTCTACGCCGTCGACTACCTGTGGGAGGAGTTCGGGGTCATCGGGGAGGCCGACGGCGAGGTGAAGTACTCCGATCCGCATGCGTTCATCGTGGAGAAGGAGCGGGAGGGTCACTTGCGGGACATCGGGTACGAGGTCGTGCGATGGACGGGTTCGCTGGCGTTCCGGGCGCCGCGTGAGATGACGGACCGGATCGAGCGGACCCTGTCGAATCGCGGCTGGCGGCAGTGAGACTGGCCCGCCAGCCCGCCAGCCCGCCAGCCCGCCAGCCCTCAGAACAGCCGGGACTCCGGGTCGTCCAGTCCACGCAGTGCGTTGTAGTCCACCACCACGCACCGGATCCCCCGGTCCTCGGCCAGTGTGCGGGCCTGCGGCTTGATCTCCTGCGCAGCGAACACGCCGGCCACGGGAGAGATCAGGGGGTCACGGTTGAGCAGTTCGAGGTAGCGGGTCAGCTGCTCCACTCCGTCGATGTCCCCGCGGCGCTTCACCTCGACGGCAACCGACGCGCCGGAGTCGTCGCGGAAGAGGATGTCCACCGGTCCGATGGCGGTCGGGTGCTCACGGCGCACGAGCGCCCAACCCGGACCGAAGACTGAGGGCTGGTCGGCCAGCAGGGCCTGCAGGTGGGCCTCCACGCCGTCCTTGACCAGCCCGGGATCGGTTCCGAGCTCGTGGCGGGAGTCGTGGTGCACGGCATCAACCGTGATGATGAGTTGCTCGCCGGCCTTGTTCGTGACGGTCCAGGTGCCCACGCCCGTGTCGTCGACATCCTCCCGGACCGAGCACGGGGGGCTCATCCAGTTCAGCGGCTTGTAGGCGCGGTCGTCGGCGTGCACCGAGACAGATCCGTCGGCCTTGGTGAGGATCAGCCGGGTGGCCATCGGGAGGTGGGCAGAGAGCCGGCCGACATAGTCCACAGAGCAGTCCGCCACCACCAGTCGCATTCGCACAGGGTACCGGGGCGGCTTGTCGGTGGGGGGTGCCGACGTGTGCCGATGCCTCTGGTGCGAGACTGACAGGTGGAGTGGATCCAGCCACGCCATGGGCATTTTGGGCGTTCTTCGAGAGGATGAGCATGGGCCAGGTCAGCAAGGTGGGCGTCGTCGGACTGGGCACGATGGGTTCGGGGGTCGTGGAGGTGCTGGCTCGTGCGGGCATCGACGTGATCGGCGTCGAGGTGTCCGATGAGGCACTCGAGCGCGGTCGTGCGGCAGTCGAGAAGTCCATGGCGCGGGCGGTCGAGCGCGACAAGCTGACCGCGCAGGAGCGGGACGCCGCCCTCGGGCGGGTCCAGTTCGCCACGTCGATCGCTGACCTCGCCGACTGTGATCTGGGCATCGAGGCCGTCACCGAGGACATGGAGATCAAGGCTGACGTGTTCGCTGAGCTGGATGCGGTGCTGGCGCCCGGAGTCATCATTGCGACGAACACCTCCAGCCTGTCGGTGACCGAGATCTCCGTGGTCACCGGACGGCCCGATCGGGTGATCGGGATGCACTTCTTCAACCCGGCGCCGGTGCAGGCGTTCATGGAGATCGTGCGCACGGTCGTGACGGCACAGGATGTCGTGGAGCAGACGGTGCAGTTCGCCGAGTCGCTGGGCAAGGAGCCCGTCGTGGTCGGCGACCGCGCCGGCTTCATCGCCAATGCACTGCTGTTCGGTTACCTGAACCATGCGGCGAACATGTACGAGGGACGCTACGCCTCGCGTGAGGACATCGACGCCGCGATGCGGTTGGGCTGCGGCTACCCGATGGGCCCGCTGGCCCTGCTGGACCTGATCGGCCTGGACGCGGCATACAAGATCCTCGACACCATGTACAAGCAGAGCCGGGACAAGCTGCACGCCCCGGCCCCGGTGATCAAGCAGATGGTCACTGCCGGCATGAAGGGTCGCAAGACCGGCCAGGGCTTCTACACCTATGAGGCGCCGGGATCCTCTGTGGTTGTCGACGATGCCCTGACTCCCGACGCAGGTGGGGCGCTCGGGGCCGGCCGCACCGTCGAGAAGGTCGGCGTTGTCGGCTCTGGGACCATGGCAACCGGCATCATCGAGGTCTTCATCAAGGCTGGCTACGACACCACCTACGTCGCGCGCTCTGAGGCGAAGGTCGCCGCTGTCCGAGCCGCCCTGGAGAAGTCCCTGGGCAAGGCCGTCTCGCGGGGCAAGCTGACCGAGGAGGCCCGGGACGAGGCGCTCGCCAAGGCCACCGGCGCCATGTCCCTGGACGACCTGGCCGATGTCGACCTGGTGGTCGAGGCCGTGGTGGAGGACATCGACGTCAAGACCGCGCTGTTCGGCAATCTCGACGCCATCTGCAAGCCGGGCGCCGTCCTGGCGACCACCACCTCGAGCCTGCCGGTCGTCGAGATGGCCGCAGTCACCACGCGCCCCGCCGATGTGGTCGGCATGCACTTCTTCAACCCGGCCGCGATCATGCGCCTGGTGGAGATCGTGGCGCACGTGTCGACGGCCCCGGACGTGATCGCAACAGCGGACGAGGTCTGCCGGCGAACGCGCAAGCACGCCGTGCACTGTGGCGACCGGGCCGGATTCATCGTGAACGCGCTGCTGTTCCCCTACCTCAACGATGCGGTGCGGATGCTCGAGGCCCACTACGCGACGGCCGACGAGATCGACGTGGCGATGAAGAAGGGCTGTGGCCTGCCGATGGGTCCCTTCGAGCTGCTCGACGTGGTCGGCAACGATGTCTCGCTGGCCATCCAGCAGACCCTCTACCGGGAGTTCCGGGAGCCGGGCTTCGCCCCGGCGCCCATGCTGGAGCACCTGGTGACCGCGGGGTACCTCGGCCGCAAGACCGGCCGCGGGTTCCGCTCGTACGCGCGGTAGGGATGCTGGCCCGGCCCGTCGCCGCCCAGTGTGGCGAGGGCTGGGCCGCGGCCTGGAACGTCGACCGGATGGTGGGGCCAGGGTGGTCCGGCGCCTCAGGCCTGCCGGTCCATGTGCGCGAAGGCCGGTGAGTCGCTCCATCGCTGCATCGGACCGTGCCAGGTCGTTGCCAGCGGAGCCGCTTCTGGCCTGACCGCGGCAACGACGCCGTCCAGGGCGATCCGTGCGTACTTCTCGCCCACCCACAGGTGCTTGGCCCCCGGCACGCCGATCACCTGCGCCTGTGGAACGCCGGCGAAGCGCCGGGCGACGTCGTCGGGGGAGGCGAACTCATCGAGCTCGGGGACGAGTGCGGTCACGGGACGCCCGGAGTCGGCCCAGCCCGCGACATCCGAGTCGTCGGACCAGCGTCCCGGCGGTGACAGCAGGACGGCGCCGGCCACGGGGTCGATGTTGCCCCACCGCAGGATGACGTCCGTGCCGAATGACCATCCGACCGCCCAGGGGTCCGGGAAGCCCTGATGCGCCACCTCAGCGATCGCGGAGCGCAGATCCTCGCCCTCGGTGCGGTTCTCGTCGAAGTGCCCTTCACTGGTGCCCGACCCAGCAGCAGTACCGCGGGTGTTGAACCGCAGGACGCCGATGCCGGCGAGCGCTGGCAGGCGCCAGGCGGCCTTGCGGATCAGGTGGCTGTCCATCGAGCCACCGTGGGTCGGCAGGGGGTGGGCGAACACGATGACCGCACTCGGATCGGAGTCGAGCGGCAGCGACCACTCCCCGACCAGCCGGACGCCGTCCTCGGTCAGCAGGGACACCGGGTGCCGGCGAGCGGGCAGGACCGAGTTGGCCGCGATCTGAGTCACGCGGGCAAGCCTAGGGGCGCCGGGACCACTCGGCCTGCGCGGTCACCGGTCATGCCCGACCGGGGCTCCAGCGCGCGCGGTTGGTCCAGCACGGGCGGTGCCAGTGCCGGCGGTACTCGTCACCGTCATGACGGTCAGCCCGCCATGCCACGACGTGGGCCTGGCCGGGGCGGATCTCCTGCTCACAGCCAGGACATCGGTAGGCCTTGGTGGCGCCGGCTCCGGTGATCGAGCGCACCTGCCACTCGCCGTCCGGATGCGACTCGGGCACACCCATGGTGCTCAGCGGTCGCATCGCCGCCTCGGACGATGCTCGACGGTTCTTCCGGGCCACAGGACCACCGTAGTCGGCATCCGGGCCTCGGCTCGCGCACCGGGCCGTACCGCAAAGTCCCCGGCGCCGGCCCCTGCCCCCCCGTCCCGCCCCCTGCCCCCGGCCCCTGCCCCCGGCCCCGTGGGTACGATCCAGTCATGCTGCACCACATCGAGTCCGGCACTGGCCCTGCTGTCGTCCTGCTGCACGCGTTCCCCGTGGACTCCACCCTGTGGGCGCCGCAGCGTCGGGCGCTTGCCGCGGCGGGCTACCGCGTCATCACCCCTGACCTGCCCGGGTTCGGCGGCAGCGCGGTGTCGACCGAAGCGCCGAGTGTGGACGTCATGGCCGACGAAGTGGCCACGCTGATGGACCAGATGGGCATTGCCGATGCCGTTGTCGGCGGCCTGTCGATGGGCGGGTACGTGGCGATGGCGATGCTTCGCCGCCACCCGGCGCGGATCTCCCGGCTCATGCTCGCCGATACGAAGGCCAGCGCGGACACCGAGGAGGCTGCCGCCAACCGGGAGCGGATCGCCGCCGATGTCGTGGCATCAGGCTCCACGGCGGGCCTCGCCGATGCCATGCTGGCGAACCTGCTCGGGGAGACGACCCGTGCCACGCGCCCCGAGGTCGTGGCGGCAGTGCGCCGTTGGATCGGCGCCCAGCCGGCTGCGGCAGTGGCCTGGGCGCAGCGGGCGATGGCGACCCGCCCGGACGCGCTCACCGACCTGTCGATGTTCGGTGGCCCCGTGCTGGTCGTCGTGGGTGCCGAGGACACGATCTCGCCGATGGCTGATGCCGAGGCGATGGCGCGGGCTGCGTCTGCAGGCGGACGTGCGCCCGAGATCGCCGAGATCGCCGCCGCCGGCCACCTGACGGCCGTCGAGAACCCCGACGCCGTGGCTGCCGTGCTGCGCGACTGGCTGGCGGCCACGGGCGGAGCATCCTGAAATGGGCCGCACGGCCTGAGCGCAGCGCGGCGTCGCTGCAGGACTCCCTCAGGCGTCGAGGGCAGGGCCTCGGGGCTGCTCGCGAATCTCGGCCAGGAGCGCCAGGACCTCGAGCATCTCGGGCGGGCCGGGGACGCGGAAGGTGGCCACGCTCGGCCCTGGACCGACCCTGATGGCGATGTCCTCGGGTCGAAGCACGGCCATGGCCGACTCGTCGGTGACGTCATCACCGGCGAACAGCACGCGACGACCTGGGTCGGCGTCGATGAGGGTGCGCAGCGCCGAGCCCTTGTCCAGGGGGCGCACCGAGATCTCGATCACCAGCTTGCCGTCGATGCTGAACGCGCCGGGGGTGCGGTTGGCGATGTCGCGGACCAAACCCGTTGCGCGCTGGCCGTCTGCCTCCGCCACGCCCCGCACGTGGACCGCCAGCCCGGCCGGCTTGGTCTCGACCCGAACCCCCGGGATCGAGTCGACCGCCGCGGCAACCTCGGATCGGACCCCCCGCAGGACTGCCGCCTCGGCATCGCTGAGGCTCATCTCGGCCCCGGCCTCCTGACCGTGCGACCCGATGAGGATCGCGACCTCTGCTGCGCCGCTCACCGTGGCCAGGTCGTCCCGCGCGCGACCGGACACGAGGGCGACGTCGGTTCCGGGCTGCCCCCCCAACTGCCCCAGGAGCTCGAGCGCGCCGGGAAGCGGCCGGGCGTCGGAGGGCACCGGCACGATCATCGAGATCGTGCCGTCGAAGTCCAGGGCCACGAGCAACCGGTCGACATCGCGCAGCCCCACCAGGGCTGCGCGAAGCTCAGGCGTCATTGCTGCTCCGGTGGCAGGCTGTCCAGGAAGTCCCTGGCCCAGCTCGCCACGTCATGGTCGAAGACCCCTTGGCGCAACGCCCGCATCCGGTGAGCTGCCGCAGCGGCCGACTCGTTGAGCGCGTCGATGATCGAGCGCTTCATGCCGCGGATGTCGTAGGGGTTGATCAGCCACGCCTCGGTCATCTGCTCGGCCGCGCCGGTGAACTCGCTGAGCACGAGGGCGCCGGTGTCATTCGTCCGGGCGGCCACGTACTCCTTCGCGACGAGGTTCATGCCATCGCGAAGGGGAGTGACCAGCATGACGTCAGCGGCCACGTAGAGGGCGGCGAGCTCGTCGGGTCCCATCGCCTGGTGCATGTAGTGGATCGGGTTGGTCCCCACGGGACCCAGGGCGCCGTTGGCCCGGCTGACCAGGAGCTCCACGTCGGAGCGGATCTTCTGGTACTCCTCGACCTTGGCCCGCGTGGGTGGCGCCACCTGGATGAAGGCCGTGCGCTCCGGGTCGAGCTCCCCGTCGAGCATCAGCTCCGTGACGGCCTGGATGCGGACATCGATGCCCTTGGTGTAGTCCAGGCGGTCGACCCCCAGGAGCAGCACGTCGGGATCGCCGACATCCGCGCGGATCTGCTTGGCGCGCTGCTGGATGTCGGGATCGGCCGCCAGGTCCGCGTAGTCGCTGGCCCGGATCCCGATGGGGAAGGCTGCCACCGTGACGTGCCGGCGCCCGTCGCCGTCGGCCATCTCGAAGCCACCGTCGACCTCCTCGACGCCCAGGAACCGCTCGGCCAGGCGCCGGAAGTTCACCGCAGCGTCGGTCGTCTGGAAGCCGATGACGTCGGCACCCATGAGGCCCTCCAGGATCTGGGTCCGCCATGGCAGCTGGCTGAAGACCTCGATCGGCGGGAAGGGTATGTGCAGGAAGAATCCGATCCGCAGGTCCGGACGGCGCGCGCGCAGCAGCGTGGGCACCAGTTGGAGCTGGTAGTCGTGGACCCAGACCCGGGCACCGTCTGGGGCTGTCTGGGCCACGATCTCGGCGAATCGGTCGTTGACGGCCCGGTGGGCCTCGAACTCGCTGCGGTGGTAGACCGGCGCCACGATGCCGCCGTGGTAGTTGGGCCAGAGCGCGCCGTTGGAGAAGCCGTCGTAGTGGGCTGCGACCTCAGCGCGGGTCAGCGGGACGCTGACCAACTCGATGTCACCCATGGAATCCGGTGGCTCCGGGGGCGCGGGTGTGCCCGGATCGTCGGGATCGGCGCAGAACTGGCCACTCCACCCGACCCAGAGCGCCTCCTGGTCACGCAGCACGGACTCCATCGCCGAGACCAAGCCGCCCGGTGCTCGCCGCCAACCCTCCTGCGGGTCGTGCTCCAGTGGCAGCCTGTTGGCCACGATCACGAGATCGGGCCCGTCCTGGCGCTGCCTTGCCTGTCGTCGTGATGCCTTGCTGAACCTCACTGAGAACCCATCCCCTTGGTCGTCTGGTAGTCGAGCTCGAGCTCATGGGACTCCACGTCTGGAAACCGAACGGTGGCAGCGTCAGCAGGTGGGGGATCCCCGCCGGGGGGAACGCCGTGCTTCGGCTGAACGCTGCGCCTGCCCACAGCGAGACCCCGGAGCCAACGGATGCTCCGGGGAGTCGGCATGATCTCAGGCTAGCTGCCAGGGGGGTGTGGGAGCCAGGGTGTGTGCCCTCAGACCCCTCGGAACCGGTTGATCGCATCGAGGTGCTTGGCCCGCTTGGCCTCATCGCGCACCCCGAGCCCCTCCTCGGGGGCCAGGCAGAGGACGCCGACCTTGCCCTGGTGCAGGTTGCGGTGGACCTCGAGTGCGGCCTCACCGGTCTGCTCCAGGGGGAAGGTCTGGGACAGCGTCGGGTGGATCAGCCCACGATCGATGAGCCGGTTCGCCTCGTAGGCCTCGCGGTAGTTCGCGAAGTGCGAGCCGATGATGCGCTTGAGGTTCATCCAGAAGTAGCGGTTGTCGTACTCGTGCATGTAGCCCGAGGTTGAGGCGCAGGTCGCGATCGTGCCGCCCTTGCGTGTCACGTAGACCGAGGCTCCGAACGTCTCCCGGCCGGGATGCTCGAACACGATGTCGACATCCTCGCCGCCGGTGAGCTCACGGATGCGCTTGCCGAACCGCTGCCACTCCTTGGGGTCCTGGGTGTTCTCGTCCTTCCAGAACTTGTAGCCCTCGGCCTTGCGGTCGATGATCAGCTCGGCACCCATCTTCCGGCAGATCTCGGCCTTCTCCTCGCTGGAGACCACGCAGATCGGCGTTGCGCCGCCGTTGAGTGCCATCTGGGTCGCATACGAGCCGAGTCCGCCCGAGGCACCCCAGATCAGGACGTTGTCTCCCTGCTTCATGCCCGCGCCGTTGCGCGAGACCAGCTGGCGGTAGGCCGTGGAGTTCACCAGGCCGGGCGAGGCGGCCTCCTCCCAGGTGAGATGGTCCGGCTTGGGCATCAGCTGGTTGGACTTCACCATGGCGATCTCGGCCAGGCCGCCGAAGTTGGTCTCGAAGCCCCAGATGCGCTGCTCGGGGTCCATCATCGTGTCGTTGTGCCCAGCCGGGTTCTCCAGCTCGACGCTCAGGCAGTGCGCGACGACCTCGTCACCGGGCTTCCAGGCATTGACGCCGGGGCCGGTGCGCAGCACGACGCCGGCCAGATCCGAGCCGACGATGTGGTAGGGCAGGTCGTGGCGCTTGGCGAGCTCGTGGGTGCGCCCGTAGCGGGCAAGGAACCCGAACGTGCTGACCGGCTCGAAGATCGAGGTCCACACGGTGTTGTAGTTGACCGCCGAGGCCATGACGGCCACGAGCGCCTCGCCGGGGCCCAACTCGGGGACCGGAACGTCGTCGAGGTGCAGCGACTGACGGGGGTCCTTGTCGCGGGTCGCCATACCCGCGAACATCTGCTCCTCGTCCTTGTGGACCGTGACGGCCCGGTAGGTCGCGGGGAGTTCGATCTGGTCGAAGCCGGGCTCACGGTGGGCATCGGCCAGGATGGCGTCAAGGATCTGCTGCACGGGACCTCCAGGGACGTCGGAATCTGCGTTCCCTCGAAGGTTACTGCCCGGTAACCGCAGGATGTCACCCGGGGCCACCTCTGTCGGATCGCACCGGGATCACGCATGGATCACCCACCCCGTGGGGCAATCCGGCATCCGCGGAGCCGTCAGTGCGCGGGGGTCTGCGCGGACGGCTCGACCAGCTCCACCAGGACGCCGCCGCAGTCCTTGGGGTGCACGAAGTTGACCCTGGAGCCGGCCGTGCCGTTCTTGGGAACGTCGTAGAGCAGGCGGACGCCCGCTGCGCGCAGCCGCTCGCCGGCCACGTCGATGTCGGACACCCGGAAGGCCAACTGCTGCAGGCCCTCCCCGCTGCGCGCCAGGAACTTGCCGATGGGCGAGTCCGGGCGCAGGGGCGCCAGCAGTTGCAGGAAGGACCCGGAGCCGGCGACATCGATCATCGCCTCGCGCACGCCCTGCTCCTCGTTGACCTCCTCATGCACCGAGTGCAGTCCGAAGGCCCGCTCATAGAAGGCGATTGCCGCGTCGAGGTCGGCCACTGCCAGGCCCACGTGATCGATCCGCTCGACCAGTGGGCCGAGGACCGTGCCGGGGGAGGCGCCGGGCATCTCGGGGGCGGGATCGTTGGCGTCCATGGGGTACCACCTTCCTGTGGGCACGCAGGCCGTGCCGGTGCCGAAGCGGGACCGGCCCTGCCGTGGTCCCGCACGCAATCAGCCTACGCCGTGGGCGATCCCGGCAGCGGCCGGCGTCTGCCAGCGGTGCCCGGGCAGGGGTGCGGGGCCCGTGCGGGGCCGACCGGCTGCACGCCCGGGAGGCGGTGCTTGCGCTCCTCCCGGGCGTGGATATCGTGGGCCCTGAACAAGCATGGCCAGTCCCACGACGAGAGAGGCACACAATGTCCGGATCCGTGATCGTTGCCGGCGCACGCACCCCGATGGGTCGACTTCTGGGATCCCTGAAGGGCTTCTCGGCGTCAGACCTCGGTGGAATCGCCATCAAGGGAGCCCTGGACCGGGCCGGCGTGTCCGGCGATCAGGTGCAGTACGTGATCATGGGCCACGTCATCCAGGCCGGTGCGGGGCAGATCACCGCACGGCAGGCTGCGATTGCCGGGGGCATCCCCATGGACGTGCCGGCGCTGACCATCAACAAGGTCTGCCTGTCCGGGCTGGATGCGATCGCCCTGGCCGACCAGCTCATCAGAGCAGGCGAGTTCGACGTCGTGGTCGCCGGCGGCATGGAGTCGATGACCAACGCCCCGCACGTCCTGGTCGGCAGCCGCGAGGGCGTCAAGTACGGCGACTGGACCATGAAGGACTCGATGGCTCATGACGCCCTGTTCTGCGCCATCGACCAGCTCGCGATGGGCCTGTCCACGGAGAACTACAACGGTCGCTACGACCTCACCCGCCAGGAGCAGGACGAGTTCTCGGCGCGCTCGCACGAGTTGGCTGCGCGCGCTGCCAAGGACGGCCTGTTCGACGACGAGATCGTCCCGGTGTCCATCCCACAGCGCAAGGGCGACCCGATCGAGTTCTCCGTCGACGAGGGCGTGCGCGCCGACACCACGGTGGAGACGCTCAGTCGGCTGCGTCCGGCGTTCACCAAGGACGGCACGATCACCGCTGGCTCTGCGTCGCAGATCTCCGACGGCGCTGCGGCCGTCGTGGTCATGAGCAAGGCCAAGGCTGAGGAGCTCGGACTCGAGTGGCTCGCCGAGATCGGCGCCCATGGTGTGGTCGCGGGCCCGGATGCGTCCCTGCAGGAGCAGCCCGCCAACGCGGTGCTCAGGGCCTGTGACAAGGAGGGCATCGCGCCGGCCGACCTGGACCTGGTGGAGCTCAACGAGGCATTCGCAGCGGTGGGCATCGTCTCCACGCGCAAGCTCGGCGTCGACCCGGAGATCGTCAACGTCAACGGCGGGGCCATCGCCATGGGACACCCCGTGGGGATGTCCGGGGCCCGGCTCGTGCTGCACCTGGCCACCGAGCTGAAGCGGCGCGGTGGTGGAGTGGGTGCCGCTGGCCTGTGCGGTGGCGGCGGCCAGGGAGACGCACTGATCGTGCGGGTCCCCGAGGCCTGAGCGGCAGGCGTGGCGCGGACCGCTGACATCGACGAGCTGGTCGGCCGGGCCCGAGCGGGTGATCCCCGCTCGGTCGGCCGGCTGATCACGCTCGTCGAGGATGGAGCCTCGCAGCTCCGTGGCCTGATGGCCACGCTCGCGCCGCTGTCCGGCCGGACCCATGTCGTCGGGCTCACCGGCTCGCCCGGCGTCGGCAAGTCGACCACCACGTCCGCGCTGGTCAGCCGCTACCGCGCGGACGGCCACCGGGTCGGGGTGCTCGCGGTCGATCCCTCCTCGCCGTTCTCCGGCGGCGCCCTGCTCGGCGACCGGATCCGTATGCAGGAGCACGCCACGGACCGCGAGGTGTTCATCCGGTCGATGGCCTCCCGCGGGCATCTGGGCGGGTTGGCCTCGGCGACCCCGCAGGCGGTCCGGGTCCTGGATGCGGCCGGCTGCGACCCGGTCCTGGTCGAGACCGTGGGCGTCGGGCAGTCCGAGGTCGAGGTGGCTGGCGAGGCCGACACCACGGTGGTGCTCCTCGCACCGGGGATGGGGGACGGGATCCAGGCGGCCAAGGCGGGGATCCTCGAGATCGGTGACGTCTTCGTCGTGAACAAGGCCGACCGGGACGGGGCTGATGCCACAGCCCGCGAGCTCCGGCACATGATCAGCCTGGCGCCCTCGGAGCAGGGCGGGTGGCGGCCGCCTGTCCTGAAGATCGTCGCGACCCGGGGGTCCGGCCTGCCTGAGCTGGTCGACGCCATCGGCGCGCACCGTGAATGGCTGGAGTCGTCCGGCACGGGCGTGCTGCGGCGCCGCCAACGGGCGCGATCGGAGATCCAGGGGATCGCGTTGGCCACGCTGCAGGAACGGTTCGCCGGCCTGGGTGGAGATGGTGCCCTCCACGCCCTTGCCGACGAGGTGGCGTCCGGGCAGCTGGATGCGTTCACCGCCGCTGACAGGATCGTCGCGTCGATCGCCGGCTGAGCGGTCGCTGAGCGCCCATTGCCACGCCGGGCGTCACTAGGATTGCCCGGGCGCAGGGGTGGTTCGGGCCACGTCGGCCGCTGGACAGTTGTGCCGGGGAGTGCCGGTGGCGCAGGAGAATCCGCGGCGCCGCCCACGTGCGCAACGCGTGCCGAGCCACTTTCCACGATGGGAGAGCCATGAGTCCCGACCACGATGATGACCAGGCCGGCGCGTACGGGTACTTCGACGATCCCGCGCGGGAGTACGTGATCACCGATCCCCGCACGCCCGTGAAGTGGGTGAACTACATCGGCTCCCTGAGTTTCGGCGGGATCGTGGACCACACGGGCGGGGCCGTGCTGTGCGCAGGTGACCCGGGCCTGAACCGGATCACCAAGTACATCCCGCAGACGCCCGCCTCGGACTTCAAGGGCTCCACGCTGTACCTGAAGGTCACGCGTGGCGACTCGGCGCGGATCGTCACCCCGTTCTTCACTCCCGGACTCGACGAGCTCGACAGCTACGCGTGCCACGTGGGGCTGTCCTACCAGCGGATCGTCTCCGAGGTCGCGGGGCTCCGGGTGGACGCGACCATCTTCGTTCCCCCGGGCGACCCGGTTGAGGTCCGCGACATCAGGGTGACGAACCTCGCAGCCGACGCCGCCGACGTGGTAGTCATCCCGGTGGTGGAGTACAGCCACTTCGACGCCTTCAAGCAGCTGGCCAACGCCGACTGGGTGCCACAGACGATGATGAGTGAGGCCCTCGAGCTCGACGGGGGTCGCATGGCGCTGCTGCAGTACGCGTTCATGCGCAAGGACCTTGCGGTCAACTTCGTGAGCGCCTCGGTGCCGGTGCAGTCCTTCGAGAGCGATCGGGCGCGGTTCCTCGGAGCCAATGAGTACGGCACCTGGCGCCGGCCGAATGCCCTGCTCGCTGAGTCGTTGTCCAACTACGAAGCGCGCCGCGGGGACAACATCGGGGCGCTGCGCCTCGATCTGGGAACCCTGGCTGCGGGGGCCCAGCGGCGGGTCGCCACTTTCCTCGGGCAGGCGCCCCGTGCCGACGTGCCCGGCATCGTGGCCAAGTACGCCGACCCCGCGGCCGTGGATGCCGCCCTGGAGCAGCAGGCAGATTCCTGGCAGGCAGCGCTGTCGGTGCTCCAGTGCCGCACGCCCGATCCCGACTTCGACTCGATGGTCAACATCCACAATGCGCGCCAGTGCCTGGTCACGATGAACTGGTCGCGCTACCTGTCGCTCTACCAGCTGGGCATCGGAACCCGGGGGATCGGATTCCGGGACAGCTCCCAGGACGTGATGGGCGCACTTGCTGCCGATCCCGACACGTCCCGTGCCCTGATCCTGCGGTTGCTGAGCATCCAGCGCTCGGACGGCTCAGCGATGCACCAGTTCTACCCGGCGACGATGCACGCCGACCACGGCGACGCGGCCGAGGAGCCCGAGAAGGGCAAGCTGACCTACGGCGATGACCACCTGTGGATCGTGCTGGCGGTGGCGGCCTTCGTGAAGGAGACCGGCGACCTCTCAGTCCTGGACCAGGAGATCACGTTCTACGAGGAGGGGACGGCACCGGCCGAGCGCGAGTCCGCCCCGGTGCTCGACCACCTCGTGCGGGCACTGGAGTACACGCGGACCCACGTGGGCCGCAATGGCCTGCCGCTGCTGGGGTACGCCGACTGGAACGACACCGTCAACCTCCCCGGCAACGCCGAGAGCGTCTTCACCGCCTGCCTCTACGGCCATGCCCTGCTGGAGATGCAGTCCCTGTGCCGGCACCTCGGGCGTGCCGAGCAGGCCGAGGCGTACCGGGTGGACCACGAGACCATGGCCGAGCGGGTCAACTCACGTGCCTGGGACGGTGATTGGTACGCCCGGTACTTCACCGAGGACGACGAGCCGCTCGGATCGCGGCGCAACAGCCACGGCAGCCTGTACACCAATGGTCAGTCATGGCCGGTGCTGGCGGGGTTCGCACCCCGGGACCGCGCGACAACCGCCCTGGACAGCGTACGTGGGCGGCTCAACACCCGCTTCGGCATCGCCCTCAGCGGCCCGGGGTACGACGGCTATGACCCAGAGATCGGCGGTGTCACGAGCTACCCGCCCGGGGCCAAGGAGAACGGCGGGATCTTCCTGCACGCGAACCCGTGGGTGATGATCGCCGAGACGATGCTCGGCCGCGGAGACCGCGCCTACGAGTACTACTGCCAGATCAACCCTGCCCAGCGCAACAGTGATATCGACCTCTTCGAGGTCGAGCCCTACTGCTACCCGCAGAACATCCTCGGCGCCGAGCACCCGCAGTTCGGCCTCGGTCGCAACAGTTGGCTGTCCGGCACGGCCTCCTGGACCTACCAGGCTGCGACCAGGTTCATCCTCGGGATCCGCCCCGACCACGATGGCCTCGTGATCGACCCGTGCATCCCTGCGGGCTGGGACTCCTTCGAGGTCGTCCGCAGGTTCCGTGGTGCGCAGTACCGGATCCTGGTCCGCAACCCGCATGGGGTGAGCAGCGGCGTGGTCAGGATGACCGTCGACGGGAGCGACATCGACGGCAGCGTGATCCCGTTGCTCGGCGGTGGGGAGCACGTCGTCGAGGTCGAGCTCGGGCCGCTCTCCCCGGGCGCCGCGCGGCCCGTGCCGGGATCGCTGCGTCCTGCCGGGCAGTGACCGGCGGGCGGAGGGTGGCCTCGGCGGGGCCCCGCTCCCGGCGGGTACCGTGGGCGTATCCCAGACCAGGAGGATGTGCATGACCGAGCACGGGCGGGACCAGTGGGAGCAGGACTATGACGCTGCCCTGGCAGCGGGCGGCGTGCGGGATGCGGACTTCACCACGCTCTCGGGTGCGCAGGTGCTCCCGGTGTACGGGCCAGCAGACGGATCCGAGCCGGCACCGCAGATCGGCTGGCCCGGCCAGTTCCCCTACACCCGGGGTCTGCACCCCACTGGCTACCGGGGTCGCCTGTGGACCATCCGGCAGTTCGCCGGCTTCGGCAACGCCGAGCAGACCAACGGCCGCTTCCGCGACATCCTCGCTGCCGGGGGCGGCGGGTTGTCGGTGGCCTTCGACATGCCGACCCTGATGGGTCGGGACTCCGACGATGCACTGGCACGCGGTGAGGTCGGGCACTGCGGTGTGGCCATCGACTCCGCGGCCGACATGGAGGTCCTGTTCTCCGGGATCCCGCTGGGCGACGTCACGACGTCCATGACGATCTCCGGGCCCGCGGTCGCGATCTTCGCGATGTACGTCGTTGCCGCTGAGCGCCAGGGCGTGGACGTCAGCCGGCTCGACGGGACGCTGCAGACTGACATCTACAAGGAGTACACCGCGCAGAAGGAGTGGCTGTTCGAGCCCGAGCCGCACCTGCGCCTGATCGGCGACCTGATGGAGTGGGTGGGGGCGAATGTCCCGCGGTACAAGCCGCTGAGTGTCTCCGGCTACCACATCCGGGAGGCCGGATCGACTGCCGCACAGGAGCTCGCATTCACCCTTGCCGATGGATTCGGGTACGTCGAGCTGGGGTTGTCCCGGGGCCTGGACGTGGACCAGTTCGCGCCGGGGCTGTCGTTCTTCTTCGACGCCCACGTGGACTTCTTCGAGGAGATCGCCAAGTTCCGCGCAGCCCGACGGATCTGGGCGCGATGGCTCCGTGACGAGTTCGGCGCCCAGACCGAGCGGGCCCAGCGGCTGCGCTTCCACACCCAGACCGCGGGCGTCCAGCTGACCGCCCAGCAGCCCGAGGTGAACATGGTCCGCGTGGCCATCCAGGCGCTCGCGGCGGTGCTCGGCGGAACCCAGAGCCTGCACACGAACTCCTTCGATGAGGCCATCGCGCTGCCGACCGAGAAGGCCGCGCGGCTTG
>JAQBEX010000226.1:0-4778 GCA_032123675.1 Actinomycetes bacterium | reverse complement strand
GCCGGCTCGGTATAGCCTGCCCGGATGGACCTGACCCCCCTGGACATCGAAGGTGCGTGGGTCATGACGCCCACGATCCACGCCGACACCCGGGGGGCCTTCCTCGAGTGGTTCAAGGAGCCGACGTTCACCGGCGTGGTCGGCCACCCGCTCGACCTCGCCCAGGCCAACTGCTCGATATCGGCGCAGGGGACCGTGCGGGGGATCCACTACGCCGACGTGCCGCCCGGCCAGGCCAAGTACGTGACCTGCGTGAGTGGCTCAGTGCTCGACGTCGTCGTGGATCTTCGGGTTGGGTCACCCACGTTCGGCGCGTGGACCTCGGTCCTCCTCGACGACGTCGACCGTCGGGCGGTGTACCTGTCCGAGGGACTCGGGCACGGCTTCTGCTCCCTGCAGGACGGCGCAACGGTCGTCTACATGTGCAGCGAGGGCTACTCGGTGCAACGCGAGCATGCGGTCCACCCGTTGGACCCCGCACTGAGCATCGACTGGGGGGTGGGCCCATCCCAACTGACCCTGTCGGCCAAGGACGCGGCCGCCCCGACCCTGGCGCAGGCCCAGGGCGACGGGATGCTGCCCGACCTCGCCACGTGCCTGTCCTACCGAGCTGGGCTCGCGACGTAGTCGGGAGGCGCCGTGACCCAGTTGTCCGTGTTCATCGCCACCAGCATCGACGGGTACATCGCTGACGAGGGTGGGTCCCTGGACTGGCTGGAGGGCGCTGCCCGACCGGACGAGGACTACGGGTTCGAGACCTTCATCGAGACCGTGGACGCACTGGCCATGGGGCGCGGCACCTATGACCACATCGCCCACCTCGACCCGCTGCCCTTCGGCGACCGGGAGGTCTACGTCTTCACGCACAACCCGCCGCCGCCGCGCCCGGGCGTCACGTTCTGGGAGATGTCCCCTGGCGCGGCCCTGGCGCACTGGGAAGCCGCTGGGCTTGGCCGGGTCTACGTCGACGGCGGAGCACTGATCAGCGACTTCCTCGCTGCGGGCCTCATCGACGACATGCAGCTGACCACCGCGCCCATCCTGCTGGGAGCCGGCCGCCCGTTGTTCCACCCGATCGCAGCGTCGGCGACGATGGAACTGGTCGGCGTCCAGTCGTGGCCCAGTGGCTTCGTGAGCCGCACGTACCGCCGCGGGTAGCAGCCCGATGCGCGCCGTTCGATGCGCGCAGGGGAACACGTCAACGGGCGTTGACTGTGGAACGGGGCGGCGTGGGGTCCGTGCCATGTGCGCGGTGTCTCGTGCGGGGCCATCGGAGCGCATCCGCGGCGTCCACCGGCAGGCGACGTGGAGTGTTTCGCCGCCCGGCGTCCGAGCGTGCCCTACCCTGTCCACCGTGGACACTCGTGACCGTTTCCCGTCGATCCCCGTTGTTGCTCCGGACAGCCCGGCCCACTCCGACCCGGCCGTGTCGACGGTCCGTCCGGCCGCGCAGTGGGAGTCGGTCGGTGAGTGGACGGACATCGCGTACGAGCTCTCCGGCGATGGCGTGGCCAAGATCACGATCAACCGCCCAGAGGTGCGCAACGCGTTCCGGCCGCAGACCCTGTTCGAGCTGCAGCACGCCTTCAACCTCGCGCGCGACGACGACCGGGTGGGGGTCATCATCCTCACCGGCCAGGGCGACTGGGCGTTCTGCTCCGGCGGCGACCAGCGGATCCGTGGCAACGACGGCTACATCGGCGATGATGACGTCGCCAACAAGGGGATCGGCCGGTTGAACGTGCTCGACCTGCAGGTCCAGATCCGTCGCCTGCCCAAGCCCGTGGTCGCCATGGTGGCCGGCTACGCGATGGGCGGCGGCCACGTCCTGCACATCTGCTGTGACCTCACGATCGCCGCGGACAACGCCCGCTTCGGCCAGACCGGGCCCAAGGTCGGCTCCTTCGACGGGGGCTACGGATCCGGGCTTCTGGCCGCCCAGATCGGGCAGAAGCGTGCTCGTGAGGTCTGGTTCCTCTGCCGTCAGTACGGGGCTGAGCAGGCCTACGAGTGGGGCCTGGTCAACCAGGTCGTCCCGCTGGCCGACCTCGAGGAGGAGACCATGACGTGGGCGCGCGAGATGCTCACGATGTCCCCGCTGGCACTGCGGATGCTCAAGGCCTCCCTGAACGCCGCAGACGACGGCTTGGCCGGCATCCAGCAGCTGGCCGGGGACGCAACCCTGCTCTTCTACATGACCGAGGAGGCCCAGGAGGGCCGTGATGCCTACACGGGCAAGCGCACCCCGGACTTCGCCAAGTTCCCGAAGCGGCCCTGAGCCGATGACCGAGCCCAGCGCCGCCGCAACCACGACCGCCGCGACACCCGACGCGCCGCATGGTGCCGAGCGTCGTGCGGCACGCGCCGCGGGCCCTGAGCTGAGCCCGGCTGATCTGGCGGCTGTTGCGGTGCCGTTCCGGGTGCCCCTCAACCGGCAGTTCCGCGGGGTCCGGCATCGCGAGGGCCTGCTGTTCTTCGGGCCATCCGGGTGGGGCGAGTGGGCACCGTTCCCCGAGTACGACGACTGGGAGGCCGCCCGCTGGTTGGCTGCTGCGGTCGAGGCGGCGTGGGGCACCTGGCCCGAGCCGGTGCGCAGCCACGTGCCGGTCAACGTGGTCGTGCCGGCCCTGCACCATGACGACATCGCGGGGTACGTCACCGATGCGGTCGCGCGGACCGGCGCCACGACCTTCAAGGTCAAGGTGGCCGAGCCGGGCGCGGCGCTGGCCGATGACCTGTCCCGGGTCGCCACCGTGCGCGCGGCGCTGTCCGAGGCCGGGGTGCGCGACCCGCTGATCCGACTGGATGCGAACGGCGCGTGGACAGTCGCGCAGGCCCGCAGGGCCGCCCGGATGTTCGCAGCCGAGTTCGGCTCCGTCCTGGACTACTTCGAGCAACCGTGCCGAACCACGACCGAGCTTGCCGAGCTGCGCTACCGCCTGGTCGACGACGAGGTGGACGTGCGGATCGCCGTGGACGAGGGCCTGCGCCGGGCCCGCGACCTGTACGCCGACAATCTGGCCGCGTCCCTGCGCTCGGCCGGTGACGTGCTCATCGTCAAGGTCGCCCCGGTTGGTGGCGTGGCCCGGGCGCTGTCGCTGATCGAGGAGATCGGGCTGCCGGTGGTGGTTTCCGGGGAGATGAACACCTCGGTTGGCCTCTGCGCCGGGTTGTCCCTGGCGGCCGCCGTGCCGGACCTGGCCGACGCGGCCGGGCTCGGCACCGGGCTGCTGCTCGGCGACGACGTCAGCGCCGGGACGCTCATCCCGCGCGACGGGCAGATGGCCGTGACGCGCCGGCTGCCCGACGAGCAGGCCCTGGGTCGGGCTGCTGATGCCCTCGGTGGTGAGCAGACGATGTGGTGGCGCGAGCGGCTGCACCGCTGCGCGCGCCTGCTCAGCGTGATCTAGGGCAGGTGACCCGCCCGCGATGAATCCGGCGACCTCATTGGCACGCGCCCTGGTGGCCGAGCTCGTGCGCCAGGGGGTCGGCGACGTCGTGCTGTCGCCGGGATCGCGATCGGCTCCGCTGGCCTTCGAGGTCCTGCGGCTGGATCGGGCCGGCCGCATCCGGCTGCATGTGCGCCTCGATGAGCGGTCGGCCGGCTTCCTGGCGCTCGGCCTGGCCAAGGGATCAGGCCGGCCCGTTGCGGTGATCTGCACCTCGGGGACTGCCGTGGCCAACCTCGCGCCCGCGGTCGTCGAGGCGTCGTACAGCGCGGTGCCACTCGTGGTCGTGACCGCGGACAGGCCGGTCGAGTCCCGTGGGGTGGGTTCCCCTCAGACGATCGATCAGGTGCAGTTCTTCGGCGCGATGGTTCGGTTCTTCGCGGACCTTGGTGCTGACGGTCGGTTCGACCCGGACGACCTGGGCGGGCCCGAGCGAGCGGCCCGGGCCTCGGCGGGTGCCGCGGTGGCTGCGGCGCTCGGGACTCGGCCCGGCGTTCAGGCGGTGTCGGTGGGCACCGGGGTGGTGCATGCCGGCCCGGTGCACCTGAACGTCGGCTTCCGGCTCCCACTGGTGCCCGATCCGGGGGACAATCCGGCCGTGGGCCCCGTCGGGCAGCCCGCCTCGGCGCCGGCCGATGCTCTGGTCGAGGCTCCGGCCGACGGGGTGGCGCTGGGCCGGGCGTCGACCGCGTTCCCGCCTCGGTCGCGTCGGCCGCCCCTGCGCGGATGTGACCATCACGACCTGAGCGAGGTCCTTGGCGAGGTCCCGACCCGGGGGGTCATCCTCGTCGGCGACCTGCCGAGCACCTCCCTTCGGGGCCAGCACCAGTGGCTGGCAGCCCTGGCCGAGGCTGCCGGCTGGCCGATCATCAGCGAGCCGTCGGCCAACCTGCACGGCGCGGTGACCGCCCTCGGGCACGGGGTCCTGGTGCTCGCAAGCGTGCGCTTCCTCGACTCACACGTGCCGGACCTGGTCGTCACTGTCGGGCAGTTCGGGCTCTCCCGCCCCACGATGGAGCTGGTGCGCCGATCCGCGCTGCACATCGCGATCGAGCTGCCGACCGTCGGGCGCGAGGTGTGCGACCCGCTGCGCAGCGCCGACCGCGTGCTCGCAGGCATCCCGCTGCCCCCGTCGGACATGACGCCGGACCCTGCGTGGCTGGCAGGGTGGCGGGCGGCCGACGACGCGGCGGCGGACGTGGTCGCCGCTCAGTTGGGGGCGCAGGCCACGCTCACCGGCTCAGCCGTCGCAGCCCGGGTCTGGCACCGTGCCCCGGACGACGGGCTGCTGCTGGTCGCCGCATCATGGCCGGTCCGGCAGGTCGAGGC
>JAQBEX010000225.1:0-33752 GCA_032123675.1 Actinomycetes bacterium | reverse complement strand
GAAACAGGGCCCATCGGGGCCCCGTTCGCGCTGCGAGGCTCCCCCATCTGGACTCGAACCAGAAACCTGCCGGTTAACAGCCGAACGCTCTGCCAATTGAGCTATGGGGGATCAAGCCCGTGAAGGATACCAAGATCGGTCGCTCCGGCCCAAACCGCGCCGCCGGACCACACTCGCCCCGACTCACGCGCCCAACTGGTCCCGAAGCTCGGCAAGGGAGGCGTCCGCGGCCGCTCGCCAACCGGGATCGCTCGGGTCGATCCCGGCGTCGAAGACCACGGCCCACCGGATGTCGCCGGTCTCCGGTGATCGCCGCGAGTTGAGCATAGCCACCCCGGTCCGGCCATCCGGATGGGTCAACTCCGCACGATACGAGCCCACGACGGTCCATTCGACACGTTCACGGACTACCGCCGGCACCTGCCCGGGTTCCTCGAAGCGAAGTCGCACCTCCTGGCGGGGCTCGCCCGTCGCCACCTGGAACACCAGGTCCAGGAACTCCTCGGACCAGAAGCCGCGCACCACGAGATCCCACGGCACGCGCCCATGGTCGGGCATGTGGATCGCCTTGTCGGTGCAGACCACCACCTGCGCACCGTAGAGCTCACCCCACGCGAGGAGACGCTCCCCCGAGGATCCGTCGAGCATCTCGACAACCCGCGGATCCACCTCCCGACGCCAGCGCATCACTGCTCCAACTGGCCCACCTGGGCCAACTCTCGACGATAGGCCTCCAACGCCATCACATCGGCGAAGACGGCCGTGGCCTGGTCGGCCTGGGCGGACTGGTCGAGCTGACCCAGTTGGCGCTTGAGGTCGGCGAGCCGACGGCTTGCCTCGTCGTAGAGCAGCCGAGCCACGATCGAGGTGGCGTAGCGCCCGGTTGGTTCCCCGGTGGTCACGAGCGGTTCGACCGCGAGCTCGCGAACAAGGTCGCGCACGCTGTCATCAGGGCACACGGCGAGCACGGCGTCCATCCACTCGCGTCCGCCGGTCCGCCCGACCGGGCCGCCGGCGTCTGCCAGTGCCTGCTGGACCTCGACGTAGCGCGGATGTCGGAAGCACCCGGGTTGGACCGAGTCGAACCAGTCGCCGACGAGGTCAGGAACCTGGAGCACGCACTTGAGCGACTCACGCTCGACGAAGAGGGCCGGCTCGCGGGGGTTGGGCCGTGGCACCCGCGGTTGCGCCGGCCCCTCCGGGGCGACCCGTGCGGCGGCCGCTGCCGAATCCGGCGCACCGGGCCCGCCTGTGGCCCCCGGCGGGGGCTGATCCGGAGCCCGACCAGCGGTCGGCCGCGAGGCCCCGTGAGCATGCCCAGAGGTTGCGGCTCCGCGCCGGTTCGCTGCACCTGCTCGACCCGCCGAGGCGACGGCTGCCCGGACCTCGGACTCAGGAACCCCCACCCAGCCGGACAGCAGGCGGGAGTACTCCGGGCGCAGGGCAGCGTCCCGGATCCGGGCCACCAGCGGCGCGGCCTTGCGCACGGCCGCAACCCGACCCTCGGCCGTGCTGAGGTCGAACCCGGCGACGGCAGAGCGGATCGCGAAGGCGAACAGGGGGGTGCGCGAGGCGACCAACTCGCGGACTGCGCCGTCGCCGCTGGCCAGCCTGAGCTCGCACGGGTCCATGTTGTCCGGGGAGACTGCGATGAACGTCTGGGCCACGAAGCGCTGGTCGCCCTCGAAGGCCCGCAGGGCTGCCTTCTGCCCGGCGGCGTCACCGTCGAAGGTGAAGACCACCTCCCCACCGAAGGTGTCGCTGTCGACCAGGTACCGGCGCAGCAAGGAGGCATGGTCCGGGCCGAACGCCGTGCCACAGGTGGCCACCGCCGTGGTTACCCCCGCGAGGTGCGCTGCCATCACGTCGGTGTACCCCTCCACGACCACCACCTGCTTGAGCTTGCCGATGTCTCGGCGCGCGAGGTCGATCCCGTAGAGGACGTGGGACTTCTTGTACAGGGCGGTCTCGGGGGTGTTGAGGTACTTCGGGCCCTCATCGTCGTCGAGGAGCCTGCGGGCCCCGAAGCCCAGGACGTCACCGGACGCGTCACGGATCGGCCAGACGAGCCGGCCACGGAATCGGTCATAGGTCCCGCGCTGACCCTGCGAGACCAGCCCAGCGGCCAGGATCTCGGCGTCGCTGAAGCCAGCCGAGCGCAGGTGTCCCAGCAGCCCATCCCACGATCGTGGCGCGAAGCCCACCCCGAAGTGCTCGGCGGCAGCGGGATCGAACCCCCGCTCGGTCAGGAACTGGCGGCCGACCTGGGCCTCCGGCGTGGCCAGTGCCTTGACGAAGTAGGCAGCGGCCACCTTGTTGGCCTGGGCGAGCCGGGTCCGGTTCGGGCCGGTGCGGCTCGGACCCGCTCCGTCCTCGTAGCGCAGGGTCACCCCCGCCCGGTCGGCGAGCTTCTCGATCGCCTCGGTGAACGTCAGGTGGTCGTGGGTCATCAGGAAGTCGACGACGTCACCACCCTCGCCACATCCGAAGCAGTAGTACAGGCCCCGGGCCGGCGTGACATGGAAGCTCGGTGACCGCTCGTCGTGGAACGGGCACAGCCCCTTCAGGGATCCCGCCCCCGCAGAGCGCAGCGTCACGACCTCACCGATGACGGCGTCCACACGCACCCGCTCGCGCACGAGGGCTACGTCCTCGGTGCGCACGCGTCCTGCCATGCTCGCATCCTAGGGACGTACACCGACAGCCACGACCACGGCGGCCGAGCCTTCGGGTGATTCACCCGTGCGCGAACGCGTCGATTCACCGGGCATACGCAACTGCGTGGGAGAATTGACCCATGACAGCGCCGGCCGTGCTCCTGGAGTGGAGCCCACGCCGTCCTGACCACTCCCGCCGGCACCGCGCGCGCCGCCGTTTCGTGGCCCTGGTCATGATTGTCGCAGTGCTGACAGTCGCCGTCCCGGTGAGCGCCGTGGGCAGCGTGTTCCGGTGGTCGGGCGTCGACGACCGGACGCCTACCGACGCCATCGTGGTCCTGGGCGCTGCCCAGTACCAGGGCACCCCGTCGCCGGTCCTTGCCAACCGGCTGGCCCACGCCCACGAGTTGGTGGACGCAGGGGTCAGCAAGCGGGTGATCACCGTCGGCGGGTTCCAGGACGGTGACGTCACCTCCGAGGCCCAAACCGGCAAGGCGGAGCTCGTCGCCGACGGCCTGCGTAGGCAGCAGGTGATCGCACTGCCCTACGGCGAGAACACGGCTGAGTCACTGGAGGCTGTGGCGGCGATCATTGCGGCCGAGGGCATCAAGTCGGTGACGATCGTGACCGATCCCGCCCACTCGGCGCGAGCGAAGGCGCTTGCCGAGCACTTCGGCATGGAGGCCCACGTCTCGGCAACTGCCGAGGGGCCGGGCACCACGCTCACCAGCGAGTACGTGATCCGGGAGTCCGCTGGCCTGATCAGCGTCTGGCTCAACCTCTAGGCCCAGCAGCGCGGCCGGTGGGCGCGGCGACCAGTTGGTGCCACGGCGCCCCGCTGTTGGCGGTGACTGGTCAGTGCTCCTACGGTGGGGCCGTGCCCGTGCCCGGATACTCCCCCGACGACGAGGTGCGCTGGGCCACTGAACCCCCGAAACGCCCCACCAGGTCGGCCTTCGCCCGGGATCGGGCCCGCGTCGTGCACTGCGCTGCCTGGCGGCGGCTGGCCGCCAAGACCCAGGTGATGATCGCTGGCGAAGAGGACTTCCCGCGAACCCGGATGACCCACTCCCTCGAGGTCGCGCAGGTGGGTCGCGAGCTCGGCGCCGCCCTTGGCTGCGACGCAGATCTGGTGGAGTCCGCATGCCTCACCCACGATCTCGGGCACCCACCCTTCGGACACAACGGCGAGGACGCCCTGGATGAGCTGGCCGCGGGCATCGGTGGGTTCGAGGGCAACGCCCAGACCCTGCGGATCCTCACGCGACTCGAGGCTAAGGCCTTCGGTGACCCCGAGGGGCTCGGTCACGAGCGCTCCGTGGGCCTCAACCTGACCCGGGCAGCCCTGGACGCCGGGACGAAGTACCCGTGGCAGCGACGGCCCGGCACTCGCAAGTTCGGTGTCTACGACGACGACCTTCCCGTCTTCGAGTGGATGCGCGCAGGCGCCCCGGCCGACCGTCAGTCCTTCGAGGCCCAGGTGATGGACTGGGCTGACGATGTCGCGTACAGCGTCCACGACGTGGAGGACGGGATCCACGCCGGGCTCATCGACCTGGCGGCGCTGCGGGACCCAACCACTGGGGCAGCAATCTGCGACGTCGTTGCCGAGACGTACCTGCCGGGCGCCGATCCCACTGAGCTGTCTGCCGCCCTGGACCGGCTCGTGGACTCCCCGACCTGGTCCGTCGGCTACACGCGCTTCACCGGCAGCCAACGCGACCTTGCCGCCCTCAAGGACCTGACCAGTCAGCTGATCGGGAGGTTCACCGCGGCGGCCGAGACCGCCACCCGCGCGGCACACCCGCGGGGTCGGCTGACCCGGTACGCGGGGTCCCTGGTGGTTCCCGATGAGGTCCGCCACGAGGTCGGGGTCCTGAAGGGGATTGCCAACCTGTTCGTCATGCAGCGCAGCGGGTCACAGCGCTCCTACGACCGCCAGCGCGCGGTCATCGCCGAGCTCGTGACGACTCTTGCGGGCTCCGCGCCCGAGACCCTGGAACCACACCTGCGGCCCACCTGGGAGCAGGCGGGCGATGATCGCGCCCGACTGCGGGTCGTGGTTGACCAGGTGGCCGGCCTGACCGACAACTCAGTCCTCACCTGGCACACGCGCCACTGCCGCTGAACGCACCGGTGGCGCCGACCCCCGAGGGGACCGGCGCCACCAGGACGAGCGTCGCGGATCAGCGGCTGTCGCTGCCACCACCGCTGCGGAACAACGTGGCACGGCCAGCCTCGAGCCGCGCGATCGGCACCCGGAACGGCGAGCAGGACACGTAGTCCAGCCCCACCTCGTCGAAGAAGTGCACTGACTCGGGGTCACCCCCGTGCTCGCCGCACACACCGAGCTTGATGCCCGGCCGGGTCGCACGCCCCTTCTCCACTGCCACGGCAACCAGGGCACCAACCCCGTCGCGGTCGATCGACTCGAACGGCGACACGCCGAACACGCCCTTCTCCAGGTACGTCGAGAAGAAGGAACCCTCGACGTCGTCTCGGCTGAAGCCCCATGTCGTCTGGGTCAGGTCGTTCGTGCCGAACGAGAAGAACTCGGCAGCCTCGGCGATCTGGTCAGCGGTCATGGCCGCGCGCGGCAACTCGATCATGGTGCCGATCTGGAAGTCGAGCTCGCTACCGGTCGCGGCAGCCACCTCGGCGATGACCTGCTCGGCCTCGTCACGGATGAGCTCGAGCTCCTGGACCGCGCCCACCAGCGGGATCATGATCTCGGCACGTGGGTCGCCGCCGGCAGCCTTGCGGGCCGCCGCCGCCTCGGCGATCGCGCGGACCTGCAGCGCGAACAGTCCGGGGATCGCCAGCCCGAGGCGCACGCCGCGCAGGCCGAGCATCGGGTTGGACTCGTGCAGGCGCTCAACTGCAGCCAGCATCTTCACGTCCACTTCGGATACCTCGCCCTTGTCCTCGGCTCTGGCCACCGCGACGGCCAGGGTCGTGAGGTCGGGCAGGAACTCGTGCAGCGGCGGGTCAAGGAGCCGAATCGTCACCGGCAGCCCATCCATCGCCTCGAGGATCTCCTCGAAGTCGCCACGCTGCAGCGGGAGCAGCGCCGCGAGCGACGCCGCCACCTCATCGTCGGTCTCGGCCAGGATCAGCCGCTCGACGTGCTGCTTGCGGTCACCGAGGAACATGTGCTCCGTGCGGCACAGGCCGATGCCCTGCGCCCCCATGCGTCGGGCCCGGGCGGAGTCCTCCGGCGTGTCGGCATTCGTGCGCACCGCCAGTCGGCGCGACTCGTCGGCGTGCGTGATGATCCGGTGCACAGCCTTGACCAGGTCGTCGCCATCCTCGGCAGCCAACCGGCCCTCGAAGTACTCCACGACCGGCGACGGGATGACCGGCACCTCGCCGAGGAAGACCTCACCAGTCGCGCCGTCGATGGACACCGAGTCGCCCTCGCGGATGACCACGCCACCCGGAGCCGTTGCGGTCTTCCCGCTCGTGTCGACGAGGAGTTCCTCGGTGCCGCAGACCGCGGTCTTGCCCATGCCTCGGGCAACCACTGCCGCGTGCGAGGTCTTGCCGCCGCGGCTGGTCAGGATGCCCGCTGCGGCCACCATGCCGGCCAGGTCGTCGGGGGTCGTCTCCCGGCGGATCAGGATGGTCGGAACACCCTCGGCTGCCCTGGCCACCGCGGTCTCGGAGTCGAACACGGCCTTCCCGACCGCGGCACCCGGCGACGCAGCCAGGCCCTTGGTCAGGACGGCGCGATCCCCGGAGTGGTCGAAGTGCGGGAACATCAGCTGCGCGAGCTGGGCGCCGGAGACGCGGCGCACCGCCTCGTCCATATCGATGACGCCCTCGTCCACAAGCTGGGTCGCGATCCGGAACGCGGCACCAGCAGTGCGCTTCCCGACTCGGGTCTGCAGCATGTAGAGCTGCCCGCGTTCCACGGTGAACTCGATGTCGCAGAGATCCTTGTAGTGCGCCTCGAGCATGTCCATGTTGGCCAGCAGCTGCGTGTGCGCCTCCGGGTCCAGCCGGCCCATGTCATCGAGGGTCAACGTGTTGCGGACGCCGGAGACGACGTCCTCGCCCTGCGCATCGGGCAGGTAGTCGCCGTAGTGACCGGTCGCGCCCGTCGCGGGGTCGCGCGTGAAGGCCACCCCGGTGCCGGAGTCATCACCGACGTTGCCGAAGACCATGGCCTGCACGTTGACCGCGGTGCCCAGATCGGCAGGGATGCGCTCCTGGCGCCGGTAGAGCACCGCACGGTCGGTGTTCCACGAGTCGAACACTGCCTTGATCGACCTGTCGAGCTGCTCACGCGGATCCTGCGGGAAGTCGATGCCCGCCTGATCCTTGACGATCGCCTTGTAGGTGGCGACCAGCGCCTGCAGCGCCGGGACGCCCAACTCGATGTCGGTGGCAACGCCAGCGTCTTCCTTGGCCTTGTCGAGCGCGAGCTCGAAGAAGTGGCCCTCGATGTCCAGCACGGTCTTGCCGAACATCTGGATCAGGCGGCGGTAGGAGTCCCAGGCGAACCGCTCGTCCTGGGAGAACTCCGTGAGCCCGGCGACGGCGGCGTCACTCAACCCGATGTTGAGCACGGTGTCCATCATGCCGGGCATGGAGAACTTGGCACCGGAGCGCACGGAGACCAGCAGCGGGTTGGCCGGGTCACCCAACGTGCGGCCGATCTTCCCCTCGAGGATCTTCACCTGCTCGGTGACCTGCTCTGCCATCTCGGCGGGGACCCCACCCCGATGCAGGTAGGCGCGGCAGGCCTCTGTGGTGACCGTGAACCCGGGGGGGACGTTGAGCCCGATCTTGATCATCTCTGCGAGGTTGGCACCCTTGCCACCGAGCAGGTCCTTCTGATTCTGATCGCCTTCGGCGAAGTCGTAGACGTAACGCACCATGTGTGTGGATCCTCCTGGGACCGTTGATTGACAACGAGAGTCAGCGTACCCCCGCGGGCTGTCGGACAGCAGGGTAAACCGGCGCCCCGGGCCGCACCCGGGCCGCGCCGGTGCGACTGGCAGTCCATTCGACGGGTACACCCGAATCATCCGTTCTGCTCGGACGGGACGGCCGAACGGCGCCGCGACGCACCCCATCTGCCCTAGCCTCGGGCCATGACCCAGTGGTGGCGCGATGCGGTGATCTACCAGATCTACCCCCGGTCCTTCGCCGACGGCGACGGCGACGGCCTGGGTGACCTTGCCGGGATCACTGCGCACATGGCCTACCTGGCCGACCTCGGCATCGACGCGGTGTGGTTGGGCCCTTGCTTCGCCAGCCCGCAGGTGGACCATGGCTACGACATCAGCGACTACCGGGACATCGACCCCATGTTCGGCTCCCTGGCTGACATGGACGAGTTGATCGCGACTGCCCACGCCTACGGGATCAGGGTCACGCTGGACTTCGTCCCCAACCACACGTCCGACCAGCACGCGTGGTTCCGGGCCGCGGTGCAGGCCGGCCGGGGATCACCGGAGCGCGAGCGGTACCTGTTCCGTGATGGTCGCGGACCCGGCGGGGAGGAGCCGCCGAACAACTGGCGGTCGGTTTTCGGCGGGCCGTCGTGGACCCGGGTCCCCGAGCCTGACGGCTCCCCCGGCCAGTGGTACTACCACCTGTTCGCCTCCGAGCAGCCGGACCTGAACTGGCGCAACCCCGAGGTGGTCGACGAGTTCGTCGACATCCTCCGGTTCTGGCTGGACCGTGGCGCCGACGGGTTCCGGATCGACGTCTCCGATGCCCTGATCAAGGACGAGGGCTTCGCCGACTCCGAGAGTGGCGAGCCGATCATCCCCAAGGACGACGACAGCCCCGTGCACGACGTCTACCGACAGTTCCGTCGCGTGCTCGACGCCTACCCCGGGGATCCGATGGCCGTGATCGAGACAGGTGCGGCTGACGACATCGTCGCCCTGTTCCTGCGGCCCGACGAGATGCACCTGGCATTCAACTTCCGGTTCGTGCACGCGGGCTTCGACGGGCCGGGGCTGCGCGCCGCCATCGACTCGTCCCTGGCCGCCAACGCGGAGGTCGGGGCCGAGACGACGTGGGTGACCGACAACCACGACACGCCCAGGTCGGTGTCCAGGCTCGGTCAGGACGTCGTCCTGAGCGGTGCGTACGTGCCGGGCACGATGGCCTCCGGGATCGCCCCGGGGGTCGATCTGGCGCTCGGTACCCGACGGGCCCGAGCCATGGCGCTCATCCTGTTGGCACTGCCCGGGGCGGCCTACATCTACAACGGCCAGGAACTGGGGCTGCCCAACGTCGACGACCTGCCCGACGAGGTGCTTGCCGACCCGATCTGGGAGCGCAGCGGGCACACGTCGCGCGGCCGCGACGGCTGCCGCGTGCCGATCCCGTGGACATCCGGGTCCAACCTCGGGTTCACCGGCTCGCGCTGCACCCCGTGGCTGCCGATCCCCCAGGAGTGGGCCGACCTGTCGGTCGCCTCGCAGCAGGCCAGCCCCGACTCGATGCTCACCCTGTATCGCACCGCGCTGGCCCAGCGACACTCCAGCCCGGCGCTGGGTCGCGGGGACCTGCGCTGGGTGTCCGCGCCCGAGGTCGCCAAGGACCTCCTCGTGTTCGACATGGTCGCCGACGGCCAGGTCGTCCGGGTGCTGCTCAACCTCTCCGATGTGCCGATCGACCTGCCCGGCGGTGACGTGCTGCTGGCCTCGCAGCCGGTCGTGGCCGGCCAGCTGCCCGCGGTGGCCTCAGCCTGGGTCGCACGCCCGACCTCGGACGGGATCAGCGCGCGACTCGGCGGCCTGGCGCAGATGATCGCCGACGTGGTTGACCCACGCCGCTGAGCCCGCAGCGGTCCGGGCGGGCGGGCCCGGGTGCGGCGGTCCGGGTGGGGGTGAATCCGGGTGCAGCGGTCCGGGCGGGGCGGGCCCGGGTGCGGCGATCCGGGTGGGGGCGAGCCCGGGCGGAGCGACTCAGCCGTCGTTGGCCCGGATCCGCGCGACCACCCCACGGGCCAGCTCGGCGCCGTCGAACGCACCGCTGCGCACCCGCTCGGCCATCGTCCGGGTGATCCTGCGGTCGACCAACTCCGGGTAGTGCCGAGCCAGCAGGAACTCCATCCGGCCACGTTTCGTGGTGGTGACATCGCGGATCGGGCGCTCACTGAGGGCAGCCCGGACCACCGCGGCCACGACGCCCTCAAGTGGCTCGTAGACACTCATCCCCTCCAGGGACAGCCCAGCGGCCCTGACCGAGTCGTGGATCGGGCTGCGCACCTGCGACGGGTAGACGCACGACACCCCAACGTCGGGGTACAACTCCAGGCGCAGGGCGTCGGCGTACCCCACCATCGCGCGCTTGCTGACGCCGTAGGCCGCGGCGAGCGGCAGCTGCATGACCGCCATCCGGGAGGCCACCATGACCACCCGGCCACGCGACTCGACCAGCGCCCCGACGCAGGCGGCGGTGACCCGCCACGTGCCCAGGAGGTTGACCTGCAGCTGCATCATCACGGCGTCGGTCGGCGGGAACTCCGCGGGGGTGGGGGCCGAGACCCCGGCGTTGTTGATCAGGACGTCCAGACCACCACCGAGTGCCGCGATCGCGTCGGGGACGGCCTGCGCGACGCTGTCGTCCGAGGCCAGGTCGCAGGCGATCACGGGAACGGCGTCGTCGTCGGGCGGGGCCACGTCCAGGCCCACGACGATCGCCCCGCGGCGGGTCAGCTCCGCAGCGATCGCCCGGCCGAACGTGCCCGACGCCCCCGTGATGAGTACCCGCTTCCCCGAGGCGTCCAGCTCCGGGTTGTCGAACGGCCGATCGATCTCCCTGTCGATCAGCGGCAGCTTCACGTGGTCACCCCTTGGGTTCTCCGTGCATGTCCTTGAACGCACGCAGCGCCGGGGCCCACATGTGCATCACCGGGTCCACATCAACCTGCACGACCGCGGGCAGCCCGGAGTCCAGGGCACGCTCGATTGCCGGCGTCAACTCGGCCGCGGCGGTGACGTGCTCCCCATGGGCGCCCATGGACCGGGCCAGGTCATCCCAGGCGATCGGGCCCAGGTCGGCGTTGATCGTCTCCTGCTCGGGCAGCGCCTTCTTGACCAGCGTCTTGACCGGGTGCAGGGCGAACTGCTGGTTCATCTTGACCATGCCCCACTGCTTGTCGTTGAACACGACATAGATCACCGGCAGCCCGTTGCGGACCGCTGTCTCGACCTCCTGGCTGTGGAACCCCATCGCCCCGTCACCGATCAGGGCGCAGACCCGCCGGCCGGGATGGGCCACGGCAAGGCCGAGCGCCTGCCCGACACCGGCTCCGAGCATGCCGAACTTGAACGTCGTGATGACGGAGTTCGGGACCTGCGCCGTGTGGTAGAAGTGGCTCCAGACCGCCGCATTGCCGCCGTCGAAGCACCACATGGCGTCCGCGGGCATCACCTCCTGGGCGATCCGCGGCACGTCGCGCGGGTGGACGCCACGGGTGGCGTCGTAGACCCCGCGGGTCGAGGCCGCCGCCACACTCGTGGGGACACCCGACTTGTCTCCGTAGTGCGCCCACTTCTCGGTGTTCTCCCGCTTGCCCGCTGACCAGGAGTCCGGCTGCTTGCGCTGCGGCGGTAGGGACTTCAGCACCACGAGCAGGTCGCGCAGGAATACCCGCACGTCGGCCAGGACGGCCATCTCCAGGGGTCGGGTTCCACCCAGGGTCTGGTCGTCGACGTCCACCTGGATCGTCTTCAGCCCGCCCGGGGGCGCCCAGTAGGGGGACTTGCCCCACCAGTCGGTCTCCCCGACGCGTGAGCCGAGGACGAGGGCCACGTCAGCCGCATTGCGCAGTTGCGCCACCAGGTCCAGTGCAGACATGGGGATCGACAGGGGGTGGGTCTCGACGATCGACCCGCGCCCGCCCCAGGAGGTGACCACCGGGGCGCCGAGATGCTCGGCGACCGCCAGCAGCTCGGCACTGGCGCCCGCGTGGATGACGCCGGAACCCGCGTGCAGCAGCGGATGCGACGCGCTGTGCAGCATCCCCGCTGCGCGTCGGACCTGCTCCGGGTCGGCGGCGACCGGCGTTGTCCGGCGGTAGGTGTGTGGCGGGCGGACCTCGGTCTCCATGAGCGCCGGCTTGGAGTTCATCAGGTCCTCGGGGATGTCGACGTGCACGACCCCCGGGCGTCCCGACCAGGACGCGCGGAACGCGCGCCGCATCATCTCGCCGATCCGGTCCATCGACGGGACGGCCTGACTCGACTTGCTCATCGGCGAGATGACACCGACCTGGTCGAAGTACTGGAAGGTCCCGCCACGCTCGGGGTAGGAGATGCCGGTACGTCGCGCGGAGGTGATCAGCAGCACCCGGTTGCCCTCGCCCTGCTCGACAGCCACGCCGGAGATCGCGTTGGCCACACCCGGACCGTTGGAGGCCATCGCCACGCCGAGCTTCCCGGTTGCCCGGGCGTAGGCGCCAGCCATGTGCAGTGCGGAGGACTCGTGCCGCGGTCCGATCAGGGTGATCCCATTCGCGCGCAACTGGGAGTAGAACCCGAAGTAGGTGCCGTCGATGATGCCGAAGACGACCTCGACACCCTCAGCCCTGAGCATCCTGGCCACCAGCTCGCCACCGGTCAGTTGGGTCATGTCGTCCTCCGGACTACTCGAACGGGTCTACTCCCGCGGGTCGAGGCCAACGAACCTGAGGCACCGGACGGAGTGGCCCGTCGAGTCCGTGTAGTCCGGATCCGGTCTCACCCGGTACACCGCGAACGTGCCATCTGGGAGTCGCAGGCTGGTCTCCTCATCGAGGGCGAGCGAGAGCTCATAGACCTCGCCCTGCAAAGGTCCGTCCTTGGCGGTCATTGTCTTCCTGTCCATACCAACGAAACTACCGCCGGCACGGCCAGCACCTCGCGCCGAGCAGCGGTGCGACTCACCCCGGCGGCCACGACTCTGCGGCTATCCCCCGCTGACGCCGATCTCGGCCGCGGCGAGGTCCTCGCCAGAGGCCAGCTCGCACGAGTCCAGCCACCCGTCCGGCAGGGCCACCCGCCGCTGGCCGGACGTGCGTCCCCGCGGGCCGGCCGCGACCTGCGACGGGTAGGGCTGCTCAGGATCGATGCCCGCCAGCAGGTCGTCGAGCTCGGCCAGCGAGCCCACGGTGCCCAGGGCTGCCCGGATCGGCTGGGCCACCCGGAAGCCCTTGAGGTACCAGGCCATGTGCTTGCGGATGTCGCGGCACCCCTTGTGCTCGTCGGCGTGCATCTCCACGAGCAGCTCGGCGTGCCGGCGCAGCACGGCGAGCACTTCTCCGGAGGTCGGCTCCGCGGGATCGGGAGAACCGGCGAACGCCGCCGCCAACTGCCCGAAGAGCCAGGGCCGACCGAGGCAACCGCGCCCCACGACGACACCGGCGCATCCGGTCTGCTCGACCATCCGCAGCGCATCATCAGCTCCCCAGATGTCGCCGTTGCCCAGGACCGGCACCCCGAGCGGCGCGAGCTCGTCGACCAGGCGCGCGATGGCCGACCAGTCGGCCTGCCCGCCGTACATCTGCTCCGCGGTGCGCCCATGCAGCGCGACCCACGTCGCGCCCTCCTCGGCGGCCGCCCGGCCAGCCTCCAGGTAGGTCAGGTGGTCGTCGTCGATCCCCGTGCGCATCTTGACGGTGACCGGCACCCGCCCGTCGGCGGCTGCGACCGCGCCGGACACCACGTCGCGGAACAGATCGCGCTTCCAGGGCAATGCTGAGCCGCCCCCCTTGCGCGTCACCTTCGGCACCGGGCACCCGAAGTTCAGGTCGATGTGGTCGGCGAGGTCCTCGGTGACCACCATCCGGACCGCCGCGGCGATGATGGCCGGGTCCACGCCGTACAGCTGCACCGACCGGGGCGCCTCGTCGTCATCGAAACGGATCAGGTTCATCGTCTCGTCGTTGCGCTCCAGCAGAGCGCGCGAGGTGATCATCTCCGAGACGTAGATGCCCGCACCCGACTCCCGGCACAACCGCCGGAACGCGCGATTGGTGATGCCGGCCATCGGCGCCAGCACGACCGGCGGGTCCACCGGACGGCCACCGATCGGCGGCAGGGCAACGGGCATGGGATCAATTGTCACCCAGAGGGCACGATGCCGGGTCCGTCGCTTGGAGTTGGACCCGCCTGATCCATGCAGGTCGCCGTCCTTCTAGCAGCAACAACGTGCATCAATCACCCACGACCCGGGTGATCGCAGATCAGTGCGCCAGATCAGTGCGCGGGCAACCGCTCCGTGAGCCACACGCGCAGCCCCTCGAGCGGGATGCGCTCCTGGGCCATCGAGTCACGCTCGCGAACGGTCACGGCCTTGTCCTCGAGCGTGTCGAAGTCGACGGTGACGCAGAACGGCGTGCCGATCTCGTCCTGGCGTCGGTACCGCCGGCCGATCGCGCCAGCGTCGTCGAAGTCGACGTTCCAGGTCCGACGCAGCTCGGCGGCCAACTCGCGGGCCACCGGTGAGAGGTCTGCGTTGCGCGACAACGGCAGCACGGCGACCTTGACCGGCGACAGCCGCGGATCCAGGCGCAGCACGGTGCGCTTGTCGACCCCACCCTTGGCGTTGGGCGCCTCGTCCTCGTCATAGGCGTCGAGCAGGAACGCCAGCACGCAGCGCGTCAGACCCGCTGCCGGCTCGATCACGAACGGCACCCAGCGCTCGCCGGACCCCTGGTCGAAGAAGCTCAGGTCCACACCCGACTTCTCCGAGTGCGTGCGCAGGTCGTAGTCCGTGCGGTTGGCGATGCCCTCGAGCTCGGCGAACTCCGAGCCGGCGAAGGTGAACCGGTACTCGATGTCGACGGTCCGCTTCGAGTAGTGCGACAGCTTCTCCTGCGGGTGCTCGAACAGGCGCATGTTCTCGGCCCTGAGCCCGAGGTCGACGTACCAGTCCCACCGAGCCTTGAGCCAGTACTCGTGCCACTCCTCGTCCGTGCCCGGCTTGACGAAGAACTCCATCTCCATCTGCTCGAACTCGCGGGTGCGGAAGATGAAGTTGCCCGGCGTGATCTCGTTGCGGAAGCTCTTGCCGGTCTGGCCGATGCCGAACGGCGGCTTCTTGCGCGACGTGTTGGCCACGTTGAGGTAGTTCACGAAGATCCCCTGCGCAGTCTCCGGGCGCAGGTAGTGCAGGGCGCCGGCATCCTCGACCGGGCCGACGTGGGTGCGCAGCAACCCGTTGAAGTCACGCGGCTCGGTGAACTGGCCCCGGGTCCCACATGCGGTGCAGACGATCTCCTCAAGCCCGGTGGCTTCCCGGCCGTGCTTCTCCTCGAAGGCCTCGAGCAGGGTGTCCGAGCGCCACCGCTTGTGGCACTGTTTGCACTCGGTCAGGGGGTCGACGAACGCACTGACGTGCCCGGAGGCCTCCCAGACCTGGGGGGCGAGGATCACCGAGGAGTCCAGGCCAACCACGTCATCGCGACCGCGCACGACCGACTGCCACCACGCCCGCCGGATGTTCTCCTTGAGCTCGACGCCCAGCGGACCGTAGTCCCACGCGGAGCGGGTGCCCCCGTAGATCTCGGAGGAGGGGAACACGAATCCCCGCCGCTTGCTCAGGTTCACCACGGCTTCCACACGTGCGTCGGGCTTGGTCGGCTTGGCCATGGGATCTCCAGAGTTCTCGATCGGTCGTCAGGGGACGGCGTCGCGCGGGCGCGCCGGCAGTCTGGCGCCCAACCCTACCTGCACCACTGCAGGTCGATCAGCGACAATCGTCCCCATGGCCAAGAAGCGCGTGCACCGACCCGAGGGGTCCCGGCCGCTGCCGCCCCCCGAAGCCAGGGCCTCAGGACCGCGCCCTCCCGTCGAGCCCCCCAAGGCGAGCCTGCGCGAGCGGTTCGAGGAGGCCAGCCGGCCGGCGCTGGGGTGGATGCAGGGCTTGCCCTCCTTCGTGGTCCCCATCCTGCTGGCCAGCACCCTGTTCCTCGGACTGACCCTGAGGGCCACGTGGTCGGGGATCCTGCTGTTCCTCGTCGCGGCCTTCCTCTCATGGCTGACCGCCCTGTCCTGGCCGGCCATCAGCACCGGCAGCCGGGTCCTGCGGCTGGTCGTGAACGTCTCCGTGCTGGGGCTGGGCGTGCTGAAGCTGATGGGCCGGCTCTGAGCCCACGGGCGACCGGCTCTGAGCCCACAGGCGGCTGGCTGCTCGCAGGCGGCCGGCTGCTCGCAGGCTCAGATGTCGGACAGCTCGTTGGGCACAGCACCGCCGTACCGACGGTCCCGCGCTGCATAGATCTCGCACGCCTCCCAGAGATCCCGCCGGTCGAAGTCCGGCCACAACGTGTCGAGGAACACCATCTCGGCGTACGCCGACTGCCACAGCAGGAAGTTCGAGGTCCGCTGCTCCCCCGACGAACGCACGAAGAGGTCCACGTCAGGCATGTCCGGCTCGTCGAGGTAACGGGCCAGCAGGTCCTCGTCCACCTGCTCGGGCCGGATGATCCCGGCTCGGGCATCGGCTGCCAGCGCGGCAGCTGCATCGGCGATCTCTGCCCGGCCCCCGTAGTTGACGCACATCGCCAGGGTCATCAACGAGTTCCCCGCCGTCAATGCTTCAGCCCGCTCCAGCTCGTCGATGACGCTGCCCCACAGCCGCGGTCGGCGGCCCACCCACCGGACCCGCACGCCCATCTCGTTGAGCTGGTCGCGACGGCGGCGGATCACGTCACGGTTGAAGCCCATGAGGAAGCGCACCTCGTCCGGCGAGCGCTTCCAGTTCTCCGTGGAGAACGCGTAGGCCGACAGGTACTCGATCCCGATCTCGAGCGCGCCGTGCACGCAGTCCAGCAGCGAGGCCTCGCCTGCCTCGTGGCCGACGGTCCTGGGCAGTCCGCGCTCCTGCGCCCACCTCCCGTTGCCGTCCATCACCAGCGCCACGTGCCGGGGCACGAACTCCGCGGGGATGTCGGGCGGGCCGACACCCGAGGTGTGCGGCGTCGGCGCCAGGAGCTCGGTGCGTGCCGGTGCCGGTGCGTCCGGGTCCACGCGCCCACGCCGCCACCAGGATCCGGAGCTGTCCGCCATGGCGCAATCCTGTCGCCGACTGGGCCCCTGTTGCTGGCTGCGCCGCGCTGCGCGCCCCTCCGTTCGCCCTGCACGGCCCTCCGTTCGCCCTGCACGCCCCTCCGTTCGCCCTGCGCGTTCGCCTTCGCCCTCCACGAGTTTCGCGAGGATGAGCCGAAACGCGGAGGGGGATCGCGGACGGGCGCGGGCTGATCGACGCGCCACACGCCGGCTTGAGGGGAATGCTGGGGGCATGGACGACCAGAGCGGTTCGGGCGAGTTGGGGCATCCGGTCTGGGCCAACGCGCACAGGGTCACCGAGTTCCTCTACGTGGGGGGGTCGCTGCACAGCGGTGACGCCGACCCGGGGACGGTGCTCACGGAGCTGCGCAGCCACGGGTTGACCCACATCCTCGACTGTCGCACCGAGACCTCCGATGAGGCGATGGTCCACCGACTGGCCCCGGACATCGAGTACCACCAGGCAGGCACCGAGGATGAGGCCGGCGGCACGGCGGAGGGGTGGTTCGACAGCGGCGTGACCTTCGCCCGGGAGGCGCTGGATGCTCCCGGCAACGTCCTGCTCACGCACTGCGCCCTCGGCCAGGCGCGTGGTCCGTCCATGGCCTATGCGGTCCTGCTCGACAAGGGCTACGAGCCCGGCGAGGCGCTGCTGCTGATCACCCAGGCCCGCCCTGAGGCCAAGGCGTCCTACGCCGAGCATGCACTGGACTGGCATCTGAACCGCACCGGTGCCACGCAGGAGGAACGGGCGGAGGCATTCGACTCGCTGCGGGCTGCACGCGGACACCTGCGGGAGCTGCAGCGCCGCAGGTACTGATCTGATCAGGCCCGTTCCACCATCGGCAGCGACTTGAGTTGGCGCTCGATGTGCCACTGCAGGTAGGCAGACACCAGCCCCGATGCCTCCCGGCGCGACCGATCGTCGGACGCATCCGCGACCGCCCAATCCCCCGACAGCAGCGCCCCCAGCAGCTCCATCGTCGCCGGACGGGGCGTGGCCGAGCCCGGGATGCGGCAGTCGGCGCACAGGGCCCCGCCGCCCGGCAGGCTGAAGGCGCGGTGCGGGCCAGCCTCACCGCAGCGCGCGCAGGCATCGAATGATGCCGCCCATCCAGCGATCGCCAGTGAGCGGACGAGGTAGGCGTCCAGGACCAGCCCCGGAGTGTGCTCCCGCTGGGCGAGGGCCCGCAGCCCGGCCACGAGCAAATGGAACTGCGCCGGTGCCGGCTCACGCTCCTCTGGGGTCAGCCGTTCGGCGGTCTCGCAGATCGCCTGTGCCGCGGTCCACCGGGGGTAGTCGCCGGCCAGGTCGGCGCCGAAGGAGAACAGCGACTCGACCTGGGTGACCGAGTCCAGCGACCGGCCGATGTACATCTGCGCGTCGACGAGCCCCATGGGCTCGAGCCGCGCGCCGAACTTCGAGTTGGTGCGGCGCACGCCGCGGGCGACCGCCCGGACACGACCGTGGCTGCGGGTCAGCAGCGTGATGATCCGGTCAGCCTCACCCAGCTTGTGGGTGCGCAGCACGACACCGGAGTCGCGATAGGTCGGCACCGGCCCATTGTGCGCCCATCTCGAGCCATCCGTCGGCGGCACGACGCGAGGCGTTGGGCCCGGCGTCCCGACGTCCCCGCGCGGCGGCGCGGCGGCCTGCCCTCCTGCCGCAGCGCCCACCTGCCCAGACGCCCACCGGCGGGCAGGGGCTCCGGGGTCAGAAACCGAGGTGGTTCAGTTGCTTGGGGTCGCGCTGCCACTCGCGGGCGACCTTCACGCGCAGGTCGAGGAACACCGGGGTGCCCATCATCGCCTCGATCGCTGCCCGGGACCGGGTCCCGACAGCACGCAGCCGCGCCCCCTTCGCCCCGATCACGATGGCCTTCTGCGACGGCCGCTCGACGAACAGGTTGGCGTAGATGTCCAGCAGCGGCCGCTCCGCCGGTCGATCCTCGCGCAGGCCCATCTCCTCGACAACCACGGCGATGGAGTGGGGCAACTCGTCGCTGACGCCCTCGAGTGCGGCCTCACGGATCAGCTCGGCGACCATGATGATGTCCGGCTCGTCGGTGAGCTCACCGTCGGGGTACAGCGACGGGCCCTCGGGCAGCGCCGCGGTGAACTCCGCGACGACGTCATCGAGCTGGGCCCCCGCGGTGGCCGACACCGGCACGATGGCAGCCCAGTCGACCCCGGTGCTCGTGCCGAGCTCGGCGACCGAGATCAGCTTCGGCGCCAGCTGCGGACGCGCGATCCGGTCGGTCTTGGTGACCAGGGCGATCACCGGGGTGCGCCGCCCGCCGCGGGTGGCGTCGGCCAGCCGGTGGGCGATCCGCCGGTCGCCCGGGCCGATCGCCTCGTCAGCGGGCAGGCACAGGGCGATCGCGTCGACCTCGCCCCACTGCTGCTCGACCAGGGCATTGAGCCGCTCGCCGAGCGTGTTGCGCGGACGATGGATCCCGGGGGTGTCGACCAGGACGATCTGGGCATCGGGCTGGTTGATGATCCCGCGGATGACCCGCCGGGTGGTCTGCGGCTTGCTCGAGGTGATCGCGACCTTCTGCCCGACCAGGGCATTGGTCAGCGTCGATTTGCCAGCGTTGGGACGACCCACGATTGCGATGAAGCCACTGCGGTGCTCGGTCATGACCGTTCGTCCTCGGCCGAGGATGGCGCGCCGGCGGACGAGGCAAGTGCCGCACTCGAGATCCTCGGAGCCTCCGCCTGCTGCTCGGGCCCCGTGGAGGTCAGCTCCCCGGCCTTCGGTTCAGCGAGGACCGTGGTGATCCGGTTGCGCCGCCCCGCGGCCTGCTCGGCGGTCAGCACCCAGTCCCCGACGGTGATCGAGGTGCCGGGCAGCGCCACCTTGCCCAGGCGCTTGGCGATCAGGCCGGCCACGGTGTCCACACCCTCCTCGTCGGCGTCGACGTCGAACCCGAGCAGTTCACCGGCATCCTCCACGTGCAGCCGTGCGCTGAGCCGGTAGCCCCCACCCGCCAGCTTCTCGATCTCCGGGGCCTCGTGGTCGTACTCGTCGGAGATCTCGCCCACGATCTCCTCGAGGACATCCTCGATCGTGACCAGGCCCGCGGTGCCGCCGTACTCATCGACGGCGATCGCCATGTGGACGCGCTCGGACTGCAGGTCGCGCAGCAGGTCGTCGACCAGCTTGGAGTCCGGCACGAAGGTCGCCGGACGCATCCGGGAGTCGATCCGTTCGGTGACCTCGGACTCGTGATGCTCGAAGACCCGGTTGATGACGTCCTTGAGGTAGAAGACCCCGACGACGTCATCCGGACCGTCGCCGATCACCGGGATCCGGGAGAAGCCGGAGCGAAGCGCGAGGGACAGGGCCTGGCGCAGGGTCTTGTGCCGCTCGATCCAGACCATCTCCGTGCGCGGGACCATCACCTCACGCACACGGGTGTCGCCCAGCTCGAACACCGAGTGCAGCATCGCGGCCTCGCCATCCTCGATGACGCGGTCGGCCTCGGCCTGGTCCACGAGCTCGCGCAGTTCGGCCTGGCTCGCGAACGGACCCTGCCGGTAGCCGCGCCCCGGTGTGATGGCGTTGCCGATCAGGATCAGCAGCGAGACGAACGGCCCGAGGAGCACCGCGGACCCGCGCGCGAACTTCCCGGCGCGCAGCGCGATCCGGTCGGCGTGCTGGCGGCCGAGGGTCACCGGGGCAACTCCCAGCGCGATGAACATCACCCCGGTCATGATCGCCAGGGTGAGCAGCAGGGCCCACCCGGGACCCCACGTGACCAGGTCCAGGCACAGGTACGTCACGAGCCCCGTCGCGGCGACCGCGAAGGCCGTGTGCAGGAACAGCATCACGTTCACGTAGCGCGCGCGGTCCTCGACGATCAGTTCGAGCCGCTCGGTCGCCTTGCCGGGTCGCTCCCGGGTCATCTCGTGTGCCCGGGAGCGCGACACCCGCCCGATCGCAGTCTCAGCCGCGACCAGGAACGCGGCCGTGACCACGAACAGGACGGCCAGCCCGATGGTCACCCAGTCAGTGGTCTGCATCAGCGTCAGGCCTGCCCTCGCCACGCAGTCAGCAGGTCGTCCTGCTGGCTGAACATCACCGCGTGCTCCTCGGGTTCTGCGTGGTCGTGTCCCAGCAGGTGCAGGATGCCGTGGGTCAGGAGCAACTCGAGCTCGGCACCGAGCCCGTGGCCGGCCTGCTCACCCTGATCGGCAGCCACCTGGGGACAGATCACGACGTCTCCGAGCATGCCGGGCTCGGCAGCCTGGCCCGGCTCCGGCACGCGCAGCTCATCCATCGGGAAGCTCAGGACATCGGTCGGGCCGGGCAGGTCCATCCAGCGCACGTGCAGCGCCGTGATCTCCGCGGGATCGACCAGCGAGATGGACAGCTCGACGTCCGGGTGCAGGCCGAGCCGATCGATCACGAACTCCGCCTGCGCCACGAGGCGCGCACTGTCCACGGGTACTGAACTGCGGTTGTCGACCTCGACGACGGCCATCAGCGTCGCCTGGCCGGTCGGGTCGGACGATCGTCGGTGGCCTGACGCTCGTCGTAGCGCCCGTATGCCTGCACGATGTCGGTCACCAGGCTGTGCCGGACCACGTCATGGGCGTTCAGGTGGCAGAAGGACACGTCGCGAACGCCGTCGAGGATCCCCTGGACCACCTTGAGCCCGGAATCGGTGCCACCGGGCAGGTCCACCTGCGTCACGTCACCGGTGACCACCATCGTCGAGCCGAATCCGAGGCGGGTCAGGAACATCTTCATCTGGTCCGGCGAGGTGTTCTGCGCCTCGTCGAGGATCACGAAGGCGTCATTCAACGTCCGGCCACGCATGTAGGCCAACGGTGCGACCTCGATCGTGCCGCTGGTCAGCAGTCGCGGGATGGAGTCGGGGTCGAGCATGTCGCGCAGCGCGTCGTACAGCGGGCGCAGGTAGGGGTCGATCTTCTCCGACAGGGTCCCGGGCAGGTACCCGAGCCGCTCCCCGGCCTCGACGGCCGGGCGGGTCAGGACGATCCGATTGACCTTCTTGGCCTGTAGCGCCTGGACGGCCTTGGCGACCGCCAGGTAGGTCTTGCCCGTTCCAGCGGGACCGATTCCGAACACGATGGTGTGCTGGTCGATCGCGTCCACGTAGCGCTTCTGGTTCAGCGTCTTGGGGCGGATCGTGCGGCCGCGGTTGGACAGGATGTTGGCCGTCAGGACGTCGCCGGGGCTGCTACCGGGCTCGGCCCTGAGCATCGCGAGCGCCCGACGAGCGGCGTCCGGGGTCATCGGCTGCCCGGTCCGCACGATGGACACGACCTCGTCGAAGAGCCGCTCCACGAGGTGCAGGTCAGCCGACCCGCCGGTCAGCGTGATCTGGTTGCCCCGCACGTGGATGTCCACACTGGGGAAGCCGTCCTCGATGGTCCGCAGGACCTCATCGCCCACGCCGACGACCGCGACCATGTCGAGGCTCGCGGGGACGATGACGGTGTGCTGGATGCGCTCTGGGCGCAGGGTGGATTCAGTCATGACCTGACAAGGGTAGGCCCCGTTCAGCCCGGGGGCCACGAGTGCGCTCGACCGCCGAGGACGTGGGCGTGCAGGTGCCCCACCTCCTGGCCACCGTTGTGGCCGTTGTTGATCACCACGCGGTAGCCCTCGGACAGTCCCTCGAGCCCGGCCACGTGCACGCACCGGCTGATCACCTCGGCGGCGATGCCGGGATCGACGGCAGCCGCCTCATCCAGGCTGGCCACATGCGCCTTGGGGATCACCAGGACATGCGTCGGGGAGACCGGCGCGATGTCCCGGAATGCCAGCGTGGTCTCGGTCTCGTCGACGATCGTCGCCGGGATCCGGCCGGCGACGATGCTGCAGAACAGGCAGTCAGCACTCATGGCGCCATCCTGCCATCGCGCCCGGTCGCGTGTGGGCGCGTGCGGGCTGCTGCGTGGTGCTGATCCCAGCCCGCACCGAGCAGTGCGAGTCACCGATGGGCTCATGACCGAGGGCGACCAGAGCGGCCGGGCAGCCGCCATCGGCCCGCCAGGCCCAGCGGCCGGGCAGCCGCCATCGTCCGGTCAGCCCCCATCGTCCTGGCAGCCGCCATCGGCCGGTCAGGCCCAGCGGCCCGTCGCGGCCAGCACGACGGCGGCAGCGACGGTCCCCGCGGTCGAGGTGCGCATGACCGTCGGTCCGACCAGGGCCTGCTGGGCACCAGCAGCCTGGAACCTGGCGATCTCGTCGGGGGTCAAGCCCCCCTCGGGCCCCACGATGAGCAGGACCTCGCCAGCGGCCGGCACGCTGACGTGCTGGATCGGCGTCGTCGCCTGCTCGTGCAGGATCACGGCACAGGTGACCGAGGCGATCCGCTCCTCGACGTCGGCGGTTCGGGCCAGCGGGGTGACCTCGGGGAACCACGCACGGCGCGCCTGCTTGCCGGCCGCCCGGGCGGTCGAGGCCCACCTGGCCAGCCCACGTTCGGCCTTCGCGGCGTTCCAGCGGGCGATGCAGCGATCGGCCTGCCACGGCACGATCACGTCGACCCCCACCTCCGCGAGCGTTTCCACCGCAGTCTCGCCGCGATCCCCCTTGGGCAGCGCCTGCACGACGGTCAACCGCGGCTGCGGCGCCGGGGCGTTCGAGCGACGGGAGACCCGGGCCGTCAGGGAGTCGGCACCGGTGACCGTCTCGACCGTGCTGCTCAGGACCGTTCCCCGCCCGTCGGCGAGATCGATCTCCTCACCGACCTGGATGCGCTTGACCGTGACGGCGTGCCGCCCCTCCGGCCCCGTGAGCTCAACCTCGTCCCCGGGGCCCGCGCCGGCAGCGACCGCCGGCTCGATCAGGAACAGCGGGGCGGTCATTTGGCGGAGAACGCGTCCCTGAGGCGGCTGAAGAGGCCATCCTTCTCGGGGCTCTCGAACGTGCCCTGCGCGCTCTCCTCGCCCCGGACAGCGGCGAGCTCGCGCAGCAGCTCCTCCTGGCGCGCGTCGAGCTTGGTGGGCGTCGCCACGTCCATATGCACGAGCAGGTCGCCCCGCCCGGAACTGCGCAGGTGTGGCACCCCACGAGCCTTGAGCGTGACCACGTGCCCGGGCTGCGTTCCGGGGCGGATCTCGATGTCCTCAGTGCCGTCGAGGGTCTCCAACGGGAGCACGCTGCCCAGGGCGGCCACCGTCATCGGCAGGGTGATCGAGCAGTGCAGGTCGTCGCCGCGACGCTGGAAGACGGGGTGCGCCCGGGTGGTCACCTCGACGTACAGGTCTCCGGCCGGCCCGCCGCCGGGTCCCACCTCGCCCTCGCCCGAGAGCTGGATGCGGGTACCGTCGTCGATCCCGGCGGGGATCTTCACCTTCAGCGTCCGCCGGGTGCGCACGCGACCGTCACCGCTGCACTCCGCGCACGGGTGGGTGATGACGCTGCCGAAGCCCTGGCACTGCGGGCAGGGGCGCGAGGTCATGACCTGGCCGAGGAACGAGCGCTGGACCGACTGGATCTCGCCGCGGCCATGACACATCGAGCACTCAACGGGCTGCTCGCCCGGGGCCGCCCCCGTGCCTGTGCACGTGGTGCAGACCAGGGCGGTGTCGACCTGGATCTCCTTGACGACGCCGAACGCAGCGTCGGGCAGGTCGATGGTGACCTTGATCAGCGCGTCCTGCCCCCGACGCACGCGGGGCTTGGGACCACGACTCTGCTGGCCACCGAAGAACGCGTCCATGATGTCGCCGAAGCCGAAGCCGCCGGCTCCGGGACCGTAGGGACCGGCCCCGCCGCCGGGGCTGCGCGGATCAGCACCGAGGTCGTACATCTGGCGCTTCTCCGGATCGGAGAGCACCTCGTAGGCCGCCGTGACCTCCTTGAACCGCTCCTGGGTCTCAGGATCGGGATTCACGTCCGGATGCAGCTCGCGGGCCAGCTTGCGGTAGGAGCGCTTGATCTCCTCACCGGTTGCGTCGCGTGCGACGCCAAGGACGGCGTAATAGTCGTTGGCCACTGGGGTCCTATTCGTTTCGGAGCAACTGCCCGAGGTACCGGGCAACCGCCCGGACCGAGGCCATGGTGCTTGGGTAGTCCATGTGGGTGGGTCCGACGACCCCGATCCGGGCCACCGTCCCCTGGTTCGGCCCATAGCCGGCGCTGATGACCGACGTGCTGCTCATGCCGGCGACCAGGTTCTCATGGCCGATCGTGACGCTCACCGAGTCGGCGCCGGCCGCACCGAGCAGGCGCATGAGCACCATCTGCTCCTCGAGCGCCTCCAGAACGGGTTCGAGGCTGTCGAAACCGTCGACGTACCGCGCGAGGTTGGCCGTCCCGCCCATCACGACCCGCTCCTCATGGCGCTCGACGACGGTCTCGAGCAGTGCCGCGAGCACGATCGAGACAGCGGGCCGAGCGGCCTCGTCGAACCGCTCGGGCAGGTCCGTCACGCGCTCGGAGAGCGAGGCCAGCGGCTCACCATCGACCGACTCGTTCACGAGGGTGCGCAACCGGGCGAGGTCATCCTCGGACAGGGCCGTGGGCACTTCCACGATCCGCTGCTCGATCCTGCCGGAGTCAGCGATCAGCACCAGCAGGAGGCGGTGCTCGCTGAGCGGGACCACCTCCACGTGCCGCAGGGCGGAGCTGGTCAGCGAGGGGTACTGCACGAGCGCGACCTGGCGGGTGATCTGGGCCAGCAGGCGAACGGAGCGACGCATCACGTCATCGAGGTCCACGGCCCCGGACAGGAACTTCTCGATGGCCCGACGTTCCGCCGGGCTCAGCGGCTTCACCTGCGACAGCCGGTCGACGAACAGCCGGTATCCCTTGTCCGTGGGGATCCGACCTGCGCTCGTGTGCGGCTGGGCGATGAAGCCCTCCTCCTCGAGGGCCGCCATGTCGTTGCGGATCGTCGCCGGGGAGACGCCCAGCGAGTGCCGCTCCACCAGCGCCTTGGACCCGACCGGCTCATGGGTGCGCACGAAGTCCTCGACGATGGCGCGCAGCACGGACAGCTTCCGGTCATCGAGCATGGGCACCTCCTAGGGGACGAACTCCGTTAGCACTCACAGGACCTGAGTGCCATTCTACGCCGCCCCACCAAGTCCGGCAGGCACCACGCCCCCCAGCGCCCCCCCACCAGCGCCCCCCACCGCAAACCCTCCGCTGGGGGCAGGAATCTCCGCGCCGTCGCGGAGGGTCCGGCCCTTTGTGGAGGGTTTGCGCCGGGGCGGGGGCGCTGGGGGGCCTGCCGTCAGGCGTTCGGGGCCGCCGGGCGCCAGAATCGGGGGATGCTGATCGTTCATGTGCACGTCCATGTCGTCCCCGACCAGGTGCAGGCCTTCGCGGCCGCCACTCTGGCCAACGCAACGGCGTCCCTCGACGAACCCGGCGTGCTGCGCTTCGACGTCCTGTCCGACCTCGCCGACCCGGCGCATGTCGTGCTGGTCGAGGTGTACCGAACCGATGCCGATGCCCTGGCGCACAAGGAGACGGCCCACTACGCCACGTGGCGCGACACCGTCGCACCCATGATGGCCGTGCCGCGCACCTCGACGAAGTTCTCGGCTGCGTTCCCGGCGGAGGAAGCCCGCTGGGACACCCCGGCTCCGTGAGCACGACCTTCGACCTGTCGCTGCCACCTCGGATCCACTTCGGCCCTGGGAAGATCACCGAACTGGGCGGGATCGTGACCGGACTCGGGTCGCGGGTGCTCGTCGTCACCGGCGCCACACCGGATCGGATCGAGCATGTCGTGAACCCCCTGCGCGCCGGTGCCGATGCCCTGTCGGTGGTGACCGTTTCCGGCGAGCCAACCGTCGACGATGCCCGCGCAGCCTCCGAGGCCGCGCGGGCGATGGGGGCTGACGTCGTTGTGGCGATCGGTGGCGGCAGCCCGATCGACCTGGCCAAGGCGGCAGCCGTGCTGGCCACCAACGGCGGCGATCCGATGGAGTTCATCGAGGTGGTCGGTCGCGGGCAGCCGATCACGCGCGCGCCACTGCCGCTTGTCGCGGTCCCGACCACAGCGGGCACCGGCGCGGAGGTGACGGCCAACGCTGTCCTGTCGGTGCCCGAGCACGCGGTGAAGGCCAGCCTCCGCAACCCCCTGATGATCCCCCGGCACGCCGTGATCGATCCCGAGCTCACCCTGGACTGCCCGCCGGCCGTGACCGCGGCCGCGGGGATGGACGCACTCATCCAGTGCCTCGAGCCGTACGTGTCTGCGTATGCCAACCCGATGACCGACTCGTGGGCGCGGATGGGGATGATGGCAGCCGGTCGCAGCCTCGTGGCCGCCTACCAGGACGGTACGGACCTGCGCGCCCGCACCGACATGTCTCTGTGCAGCCTGCTGGGTGGCCTGTCGCTGGCGAACGCGAAACTCGGCGCCGTGCACGGATTCGCTGGCGTCATCGGCGGGATGACCGGGGGCGCGCATGGCGCCATCTGCGCCGCGCTGCTCGGGCCGGTGTGCGAGGCCAACCTGGCCCACCCCGACGCCCGGCTCGAATCCCGGTTCACCCACGTCGCCGCGTGCCTCACCGGCGTCTACGACGCAACCGTCGAGGACGGACTGCACTGGATCGAGCACACGTGTGCGCTGCTCGAGATCCCACCCCTGTCGGCGCTGGGACTCAGCGACGCCGACACTGACAGCGTGGTCGGCCAGGCGGCCCGCGCCAGCAGCATGAAGGGCAACCCGGTTCCGCTGAGCTTCGACGAGCTGGCGGCAGTCTTCCGCGCGGCACTCTGACGGAGCCGGCCCGCGCCCCCCACCCCGCAGACCCTCCCCGAAGGCTCAGAATCTCCGCGCCGTCGCGGAGATTCTGGACCCTGGCGGAGGGTCTGCGGGGGGAGCGGGGGGTAGGGTCGCTCGGGTGCTGGATCGCTATGGCCCCGACGTCCTCGCCGCAGGTCGGCACGCCCGCGCGCCCCGGGTCGCCGAGGTGGTCGGGGAGCACGACCTCGTCGTTGAGTGCGCCGTCAGCGGATGGTGCGGGGCCGTGGTCGGCTGGGAGAAGACCACGGTGGGCTGGGCTGTGGCCCTCGAGGATCGGCATGGTCGCGTCCGGCTGTTCCCCGCTGAGCCGGCAGGCTTCCTGCTCGAGGGCCGCCCCGTGACGCTGACCCGTCCGCGCAGCGCCGCTGCGAGTCCGCCAACCACCCCGGCCCGCACCGCCTCCGGTTCGATCGCCGCCCCACGGGGCCCGGCCCAGGTGGCCCGTGCCTCCCGGATCTGGGTCGAGGGGACCCATGATGCTGAGCTGGTCGAGAAGGTGTGGGGCGCGGACCTGCGCGAGCTCGGAGTCGTCGTCGAGCCCATTGGCGGCATCGACGACCTGCTCGAGCTGATCTCCGAGTTCGGGCCCGGTCCGCAGCGTCGACTCGTGGTCCTCGTCGACCACCTGGTCCCCGGCACCAAGGAGACCCGGATCGCCGACGACGTCACGAGGCGCTGGTCGCCCCACGTCACGGTGCTGGGCCATCCCTACGTCGACGTGTGGCAGGCCGTCCGGCCCGCGGCCGTGGGCATTGACGCCTGGCCCGTCGTTCCCCGCGGGAAGCCGTGGAAGGCAGGTGTGTGCTCCGCACTGGGCTGGCCGCTCGACGAGCGCGCTGCCTGGCGACGAATCCTCGGCTCGGTCAACTCCTACGCCGACCTGGACCCGGAGCTCCTGGCCCGCGTTGAGGAGGCGATCGACCTGGTCACGGCGCCGTAGTGGTCGGGCGGCGCAACGATTCGCCGCCGAGGCCTGATTCGCTGCCGGGACGTGCCCGATATGTGCGGCTCTCGCGCGCCGGGTGCCGATAGCCTGCTGGTGGACCACCCACTGGAAGGAGCGTCCAGATGACCCAGCCTCCCGTCGAACCTCCCGCCGAGCCCGATGAACCCATCGGCGGTGCCCTGACCCCACCTCAGGACGAGACGCCCGAGCCCGAGCCGGACGCCCCCGAACCGGGCAGCACGGAGCCGACTGCGCCTGCAGGGCCTGCGGCCGAGGCAACTCCCCCGGCCGCAGGGGGCTACCCACCACCTCCTCCGCCGGCCCCCGGGAACTACCCACCTCCGCCGCCCCCTGGAGTCTCAGGCGGCTACCCTCCCCCGCCACCCCCGGCCGGGCTGCCCGGGAGCTACCCGCCGGCGCCGCCCGAGGGTGTCTACCCGCCCGCGAACGCGGTCGGCCCCGGCGGCATGCCGCTCGGGGCCGGGATGAAGCCGAACCGCGGGGGTCTGGTACTGGCACTCGGGATCGTTGGGCTCCTGTGCTGCGGCCCCGTGTCGATCGTCGCCTACATCATGGGCAAGAACGACCTGGCCGCCATGAGCGTCGGGCAGATGGACCCCTCCGGGCGCAGCAACACCAACATCGGGCGGATCCTCGGCATCGTCGGCATGGTCTTCCTCGTATTGCAGATTGTCTGGATCGCCTTCAGCTGGCAATCGCTGGGCACCTGACCGTCGTCACCAGGGGCCGGGTGGCCACGGACCAGCGAGACCAGCTGGTGTGCACGGCCACCCGGCCCCTTGCCATGAGCAGGCGGCCCCGGATGGGCGCCGACGCCGTCAGTCCACAAGCCTGCGCACCACGGCGTCGGCGAGGAGCCGACCGGGCCGGGTCAACTGGAACCTCCCGCCGACCAGGTCCCCCAGCCCATCGGCGACGACCAGGTCGAGCTCGACCCGCTGCTTGGCGCTGAGGCTGGCGACGTCGATCCCGCCAGCCATCCGGATCCCGAGCATGATCTCCTCGATCGCCCGGGTGGTTGGGTCGAGGACCTCACGACCGACCGCCGGTGACTGCCCCGCCTCCAGGCGTCGCACGTAGGCGGCTGGGTGCTTGACGTTCCACCACCGGGTGCCCGCCACGTGGCTGTGGGCCCCAGGGCCGGCCCCCCACCAGTCGGCGCCGCGCCAATACGCGATGTTGTGCCGGCATTCCTGGCCGGGGACGGCCCAGTTCGACAGCTCGTACCAGGGCAGCCCCGCGGCCGCGAACGCCTGATCAGCCAGGTCATACATGTCGGCCATCAGGTCGTCGTCGGGTGCGCTGATGTCGCCCCGCCGGACCGCAGCCGCCAGCCGCGTTCCCGGCTCAACTATCAACGCATACGCCGACAGGTGGCCCACGCCTGCTGAGAGCGCCGAATCGACGGTCGTCTGCCAGTCGGCCAGGGACTCACCGGGGGTTCCGTAGATCAGGTCCAGGCTGATCTGCTCGAACCCCGCTGCCCGGGCCTCGGCCACGGCCTGAAGAGCACCGCCGGTAGTGTGGGTTCGGTCGAGCACGCCAAGGACGTGGGGCACCGCGCTCTGCATCCCGAACGAGATCCTGGTGAAGCCGACCGCACGCAGCCGGCGCAACGACGTCGGGTCCACCGAGTCGGGGTTCGCCTCCAGCGTCACCTCAGCGCCGTCCGCGAGGCCGAATCGGGAGTCGATCCTGTCGAGGACCGAGCCGAGGGCATCCGGGGTGATCAGCGTCGGTGTCCCCCCACCCACGAACACCGTGCTCACCGGGACACGCCGGTCCCCGAGAACATCGCGGGCGAGATCCACCTCGGCGCCGAGATGCTCGGCGAACGTCGATTGCTCGACCGAGGACGAGCCCGCCAACTCGGGGGCGGTATAGGTGTTGAAGTCGCAGTACCCGCACCGGGACGCGCAGAAGGGAACGTGGACGTAGAAGCCGAAGTCCCGCAGCCCGAATGCTGCTGCCGATGGCTCGGGAAGGGTCCCGTCGGCGGGCGGGACCTCCCCGATCGGCTGGCTCGGCATGGTCAGCATTGTCCCGCATGTGTCGGCGCATCCGGTGGTACGCGCTAGCGTTGCCCCATGAGGGGGACGACGATCGGGCGGGCAGCGACCGCGATGGCCTGTGGGGTCCTCCTGCTTGCGGGGTGCACATCCGACGAACCGCAGGCGCGACCGACGATCGGATCCCCGTCGCCAACGCCCACTGCGAGCCCGACCGTGGTTTCCGACAGCCGACCGGCGCAGTTGGCCAAGACGTGGGAGCTCTCGGGCGCCGACCTGCCCGCCGACTGGCCCGACGTGCCACTTCCGAAGGGCGCTGAGGTGGTCACCGCCTACGCGATCGGCGCCGAGCCGAGACGCACCTGGACGGCAACCTTCACCGGGGATTCGGCCACGGCGCTGGACTTGGCGCGACCGGTCATCGACGAGCTCGCGGACCGCGGGTACGTGCCGATCGCCGAGTACGTGGGGGCCGCCCAGACCAACACCGGCCTGTTCAGCTTCGCCGCGCCGACGTTCGCCGTGTACGTCGTGCTGGGCGACGATGACGGCCAGCCGAACCTGGTGTTGACGGTGCGGGGCTCCCCCGAGGACACAACCGGGGCCCCGGACCTGGACGGTTCGATCGACCCCATCCCGCAGGCCTCACCCACGGGGGCGGCCGCCTCGTCGTAGGCCGTCCGGGCCAGCGAGCCGAGCCGAGCGCCCAACGCCGGGGCCGCGAGCGCCCGACCACGCCTCCGACAGCTCGGCCCGGACATGCCGCGTGCAGGCGGGCGTGAGGTGCGCCCGCCTGCACAGACGACACCGCCCCCTCCCGGTGCGGGGAGGGGGCGGCAGATCGTTCGTCGGCGACAACGACTAGGACGCGTACATCGCCTCGATCTCGTCGGAGAAGTGTTGCTCCACGACCTTGCGCTTGACCTTGAGGCTCGCGGTCAACTCGCCGTCCTCCTCGGACAGGTCGCGGTCGAGGACCGTGAACTTCTTGATGGTCTCCCACCGGTTCAACTGCGCGTTCAGCGCGTCGATCGAAGCCTGCAGGTTCGCCCGAACCTCCGGGGACTGCGACAGTGTCGCGAAGTCACCGGACAGGCCGTTCTCCGCGGCGAACGAATTCAGGGCGTCCGGGTCCAGGGAGATCAGGGCAGTCGCGAAGTTGCGGTTGTTCGCGATCGCGACGAGGTTCGAAGCGATCGACGATAGCGCCTTGAACTGCGCGGCGATGGCTCCCGGGGCGATGTACTTGCCGCCGGAGGTCTTGACCATGTCCTTCTTGCGGTCGGTGATCTTCAGCCGCCCAGCGGAGTCGAGTTCACCGATGTCACCAGTGGCCAGCCAGCCGTCGGGCAGCAGTGTCTCGGCATTGACCTCCGGCAGGTTCCGGTAGCCGCGCATGATGTGCGGACCGCGCAGCAGCACCTCACCGTCATCGGCGATCTTGACCTCGGTGCCCGGGAAGGGCTGGCCGATGGTGCCGAAGACGATGTCGTCGGGGCGGGTGATGCACGCTGCGGCGGTGTTCTCCGTCAGGCCGTAGCCCTCGAGGATCGGCAGACCCGCGGCGTCGAACCATCGAGCGACGTCCCCGTTGAGAGCCGCGGACCCGGAGACCAGGACCTTGATGTTGCCTCCGGTCGCCGCGCGGATCTTCGAGAAGACCAGCTTGTCGGCGATCGCCATCTGGATGCCAGCGAACGGCCCGGCCGACTTGCCGGCCCGCTGCTTGGCCTTGATGTTCTTCGACGTGTTGAACGCCCAGGTGAAGATCTTGAGCTTGGCGCCGCCCGCGGCCTCAGTCCGGCTGTTGGCTCCCTGGTAGATCTTCTCGAAGATACGCGGAACGCCGGCCATGGCGGTCGGGCTCAGCTTCACGAGGTTCTCTGAGATCTTCGGTACGCGTCCATCAGTGGCCGTCGTCCAGCCAACCTGGTACTGACCGGCGAGGAGCACCTTGCCGAACACGTGCGACAGCGGCAGCCACAGGAAGTGCAGATCCGGCTCATGGAGGATGTCCAGCGCCTGGATGCTGGCTCCCATGAAGACCCAGTTACTGTGCGGAAGCTCAACGCCCTTCGGGCGGCCCGTGGTGCCAGAGGTGTAGATCATGGTGGCCAACGAGTCGCCGGTCAGCTGGCCCACGCGCTCCTCGATAGCCTTGGGCTCCTTGGCAAGGTGGTCCACCCCGAGCTGGCGGAGCTGGTTCCAGCTGATGACGAAATCCCCATCGCCCTCACCATCGATCAGGATGATCTTGTCCAGGTCGGGGAGTTGGTCGCGCTGGTGCAGGGCCTTGTCGGCCTGCTTCTGGTCCTCGGCGATCAGGTACCGGGAGCCGGAGTCGGACATGATGTAGGCGAAGTCGTCGTCGGCCGTGCTCGGGTAGATGGTGGTGTTGGCACCGCCAGCAAGCATCACTGCACCGTCGGCGAAGATCCACTCGGTCCGGGTGTTGCTCGCGATGGCGACCCGATCCTCCAGCTCCAGCCCGAGGGCCAGCAGGCCAGCAGCGAGTTTCATCATCTCGTCACCGGCCTCACGCCAGGTGTAGCTCACCGACCAGTCGTCAGCGGGGCCGGGCGATACGAACGCCCGCTTGTCCGGACTCGCCGCGACGCGGTCGAGGATGGCCCGGCCGAGGTTCTCGGCGTGCGGGGGAAGAGTTGTTTGCAGTGATCCGGCAGTTGTGGCCATTCAGGAGCCTCCATGGGGCGTGCACTTCGGACAGGGGACAGACATGTGACGCAGGTAACTCTGCCGATTGCAGGCGTCCGGGTCAAGCCGTGGGCCCAGCGAACCGCCCATGTCACCGACAAAAACCGACGACGCACGGCCGGAACCGATCCACGGGCATCCGTGCCGTGGCGACTCCCGGCAGCCGGGGAACAATCGACAGAACCCCGCCGCTGCCCTACTTGTTCTTGCCGCCCTGATCACCCTCGGTGTTCAGGGCGGCAATGAAGGCCTCCTGCGGGATCTCGACACGACCGACCATCTTCATCCGCTTCTTGCCCTCCTTCTGCTTCTCGAGCAGCTTGCGCTTGCGGGTGATGTCGCCGCCGTAGCACTTGGCAAGGACGTCCTTGCGCATCGCGCGGACACTCTCGCGCGCGATGATCCGCGACCCGATCGCCGCCTGGATGGGCACCTCGAACTGCTGCCTCGGGATGAGCTCCTTGAGCTTGCCGGCCATCGCGACCCCGTAGGCATAGGCCTTGTCGCGGTGGACGATCGCGCTGAACGCGTCCACGGGGTCGCCGTGCAGCAGGATGTCGACCTTGACGAGGTCCGCCTCCTGCTCGCCGGTGAGCTCGTAGTCGAGTGAGGCGTAGCCCCGGGTGCGC
>JAQBEX010000224.1:0-9730 GCA_032123675.1 Actinomycetes bacterium | reverse complement strand
ACCATCACCCACCGCGTGCTGACCAAGCTGTTCGAGGACCGCGGCGTCACCGTCGACCGGACCTACCAGCTCAACGTCGGCGGCAACATGGACTTCATGAACATGCTCGAGCGTGATCGCCTGGAGTCCAAGAAGATCTCCAAGACCCAGTCGGTCACCTCGCAGATGAACCGCGATATCGGTGCGCGCAACGTGCACATCGGGCCGTCGGACTACGTGGCATGGCTCGATGACCGTAAGTGGGCGTTCATCCGCCTCGAGGGGCGTGCCTTCGGCGACGTGCCGCTGACCCTGGAGTACAAGCTCGAGGTCTGGGACTCCCCGAACTCGGCCGGCGTCATCATCGACGCCGTGCGTGCGGCGAAGATCGCCCTGGACCGGGGCGTTGGTGGCCCGATCCTGAGCGCGTCGAGCTACTTCATGAAGTCCCCGCCGGAGCAGTACTCCGATGAGGAGTGCCGCACCAAGGTGGAGCAGTTCATCGCCGGCGAGATCGACAGCTGAATCCCCGCAGTCATCGGACTGCAACGTGTGCAGGGCCCCGGGCCTCCCCGGGGCCCTGCCGCGCTCGGGGTGCGCCCGGGATCAGCCGGTCACGGCGTCGGCGTCGAATGCGGAGATCGCCTCGAGCCATGACCGCGAGGCACCCGTGCGACCCTCGGCGGCCACGGCGACCTCGAAGAGCCGGGCCAGTTCGGCGCCGTCCGCGCGGAGCACCGCTTCCCGGACCGCCTGCTCCCACTGACCGCCCATGCCCTGAGTATCGCCGCACGCACTCCGACCTGCCTGTGGACGGTGGGTGCGTGCGGCGGGCATGCTGAGCACCGTGACTGAGCGGGAGGTCGAGCCGCGGGCCCCGGAACTGCTCGGAGTGCGCCTGCTCGTGCTGGCCACCAGCAACTCCCGGAAGCTGCTTGCCACCCGTCTGACGGGGCAGGCCTCTGACGGCCTGCTCCAGGCGTCCCTCGGGTCGTTCGTGCTGTTCTCCCCGGAGCGCCAGGCCACCGCGGGGCAGGTGGCCGGCGCCTTTGCCCTGCTGCTGCTGCCGTACTCGCTGCTGGGGCCGTTCACAGGCGTCTTCCTCGACAGGTGGAACCGGGCCCGGGTCCTGGTCGTGGCCAACCTGTCCCGCGCTGTGGTCACCCTCGCAATCGCGAGCATGGTGGCTGCCGGCCGGGGCGGTCTGGACCTGGGCACCGCGGTGCTGGTGACGATGGGGATCGGACGGCTCTGGTTGGCTGGCCTGTCCGCAGGGCTCCCACTCGTGGTCGCGCCGAACCAGCTCGTGACCGCCAACGCCCTGTTCCCCACCGCTGGCACCATCGCGTCGGCCATCGCCACCGTGACCGGCCTGCTGCTCATGCGCCTGGGCCCGGACGGGGCAACCTATCTCGTCCTGGCCGTCGCCTGTGGCCTTCTGCTCTCGGCTCTCATCGCCAGTCGCATCCCCCGTCGCGACCTCGGTCCCGAGGTCGGTACGGCCAGCAACGCCCCGCTGACCGCCGACCTGTTGGCCGTGGCACGCGGCATGGTCGCCGGCGTCGTCCACATCAGCCGACGGCCACGGGCACGTCGGGGGATGGCCGTGGTCATGGCCCACCGGGTCGCGTTCGGCGCCCTGCTCGTTGATGCTCTGCTGATCGTGCGCAACACCCTGAACCCGGTGGGCGACTCAGACAGCGCCCTCGGTGACTTCGCGCTCACCGCGGCTGGGGCATCCGTGGGCAGCCTCCTGGCTGCCGTGGCCGCCCCGGCGATGATGCGCAGGATGGGTTCATCGCGGTGGTCGGCCGTGACCCTGTTCGCGGCAGCTGTGGTGGCCCCACTCGGTTTCGCAAGCCTGCTGCTGCCACTGATGGCCCTGGGCTCGCTGACCATGGGATTCGCCGGGCAGACCGTGAAGATCGCCGGCGACACCGTCCTGCAGAGTGACATCACCGATGAGTACCGAGGCAGGGTCTTCTCGTTGTACGACGTGGGGCTCAATGTGTGCCTCGTTGCAGGGATCTGCCTGGCAGCGTGGACGATCCCCGCCGACGGTGTCGCCCCTGCGCTGTGGATCGCTGTCTCGGCGCTGTTGGCCGCGACCGGCGCGTGGAGTCTGCGGCCCGCGGCGGTGCGTGGCTAAGATCGGGGCGTTGTTGGTGCCGTCCGCTGCGGGCGCGTGCGCTCACGCGCGGAAGGAGGTGGCTCGTGGGGATGCTGGACAGCTTCGAGAAGAAGTTGGATCGGATGGTGAACGGGGCCTTCGCCAAGGCCTTCAAGTCCGAGGTTCAGCCCGTGGAGGTTGCCGCGGGACTCCAGCGTGAGCTCGATGACCGGGCCACGATCGTCAGCCGGGCTCGCACGGTGGTCCCGAACAGCTTCATCGTCGAGCTGTCGACCGCCGACTTCGAGCGCCTTTCGGCCTTCGAGGCCACGGTCAGTGATGAGTTGGCCGGACTCGTCCGCGAGTATGCACAGCAGCAGCGCTACACCTTCGTCGGCGCGGCCCAGGTCACGCTGGCCGAGGACGCCTCGTTGGGCACCGGGGTGTTCCGGATCCGGTCTGAGGTCCTGCCCGGTCCGCAGAACGACGCCCCGATCCAGGTCGATGCCACCGGGCAGCCGCATCTCGAGGTCGACGGGATCACCTATCCGCTGATCGCCGTGACGAGGCTCGGCCGGGGCACGGACGTCGACATCCGGATCGACGATCCGGGGGTCTCCCGGCATCATGCCGAGATCACCTTGGGTACCGATGTGATCCTGCGCGATCTCGAGTCCACGAACGGCACCCTCGTCAACGGCCGGATGGTCTCCGTGGCGCCACTGACCGAGGGCTCTCAGATCCAACTCGGGACGACGACGTTGACCTATCGGGCCAGGTGACCCGTGTCGGAACTGGCGATCACCCTCATGCGGTTCGGCTTCCTCGCTGCGCTGTGGGTCGCCATCTTCGCCATCGTCGTGGTGCTCCGCCGCGATCTTGCCGCGCCCAAGGAGGCCCGACCGCAGTCCGCGAGCAGGCCTGCGCCCGGGTTGCCCACGTCCAGCGCCCCACCGGTGCCGCCGCAGCCGAAGCCGCGGGTGCCAACGCTCACGGCCTCGACTCCGCGCAAGCTCTCGGTGGTTGAAGGTGAGCTGGCGGGCACCGTGGTGCCGCTGGCAACCTCGCCGATCACCGTCGGGCGAGCGGCCGACTCGACACTCGTGCTCCAGGATGACTACGCGTCCAGCCGGCACGCACGCTTCTTCCCCTCCGACGGACAGTGGATCGTCGAGGACCTCGGGTCGACGAACGGCACCTGGATCGACCGGACCCGGATCACCGGGCCGACCGTCCTGCGGGTGGGCGCCAAGGTGCGCGTCGGCCGCACGACCCTGCAGCTGCAGCGGTAGGGGCGGCCATGACCCAGTTCCTGAGGTACGCGGCCAAGTCTGACGTCGGAATGGTGCGCCGCGACAACGAGGACTCCGGCTACGCCGGGCGCACGCTGCTGGCTGTGGCGGACGGCATGGGCGGGCATGCTGCGGGCGAGTTGGCCAGCTCCACCGCAGTGGCGACCCTTGCAGAGCTGGACTCTGAGGACCTGGCCTTCGAGGACGTCCTGACCGCCCTGGACGACGCGATGCTGACCTCCGCGGAGCGGATCACCCAGTTCATCGAAGCCGACCCCACCCGCGCTGGGATGGGCACGACGCTGACCGCCATCCTGTGGCGCGGGGGACGGATCGCGCTGATCCACGTCGGGGACTCCAGGGCCTACCTGCTGCGGGATGGCTCGCTCAGCCAGATCACCCATGACCACACATATGTGCAGACCCTGATCGACGCCGGGCGGATCACGCCGGAGGAGGCCCGGACCCATCCCAAGCGGAACCTGCTGCTGCGGGCGATCGATGGCAACGGCGCCCCCGAGGGCGAGACGTCGATGCGCGAGGCACTGGTCGGCGACAGGTTCCTGCTGTGCAGTGACGGGCTGAGCGGTGTGCTCCCCGACAACCTCCTGGAGCGGGTGCTCGGCGAGGTTCCCGACCCGACCGCCGCTGTGACCGAACTCGTCGACCTGGCCCTCAGCGCCGGGGCGCCGGACAACGTGACGGCGGTTGTCGCCGATGTCATCGATCTTCCTGCCGCCGACCTCGAGACGTCCCTCGGCGCTCCGGTCGTCGTCGGCGCTGCGGGTGACCAGCGCAACCGAGCCGCGCTGCCCGGCCTGCACTTCCCCGACGACGTCGGCCCCGGGGACATGGGGTCCGACGCCGGAGCTCGGGCGGGTCCTGTCGTGTCCGGGGGGCTGGCTGCTCGGGGCCTCTCCCGGGCCAGGTCCGGCGGGGCCGAGGATCCAGCCGGTGCGGATGACGCTGCCGCAGCGCCTGGTGATGCCCAGCGGGCCGCAGACGCCACCACCACCGGTCCGTCCGGGGAGGGCCCTCGGTCGGGGGCAGCGCCGGGGTCGATCGGTGCGGCTGTCGAGTCCGGTGAGCTCTCGGTCGGCGGCTCCCCGGGGCCTGCGTCCCCCGATGAGGCGGCCGGACTGGGTGCCGGTCCCCCTCAGCGGTCCAGTTGGGGCCGCCGGCACTGGCGTGGTCTGTCGGTGGCCGCCGGAGTGGCGGGGGTTCTCCTGGTGGGCCTGCTCGGGTTCACGTGGTGGCTGAGCTCCCAATGGTTCGTCGGTGGCAACGCCGGGTACGTCGCGGTGTTCCAGGGCGTCCCCCAGGATGTCCTCGGCACATCCCTGAGCCGGGTCACGACGCGCACCGCGATCCCCGTTGCCTCGTTGCCCTACTACGACCAATCCCAGCTCGAGCGGACCCTGGAGGCCTCGACCGAGGCCGACGCCCTGCGGATCGTCGACGACCTGGAGGTCAAGGCCTCCGAGTGCTCGTCGGATCAGGCCCCGCTCGGCTGCCCCGTGCGGATCTCGGTTGTTCCCCCGGGCTTCACCACCCAGCGCGGTGGCACGCCGTCATCCAGCCCGACCGCCAGTTCGGGTGCGACGCCGTGAGTGCCCCAGCGATCCCCGAGTCGGCCGACGTGACGGCGCCCGCGACCCAGCCCACGAGGCGCAACACCGAGTTGGCACTCCTGGTGGTTGTCTGGCTGCTGGGGGCCATGGCCCTCCTCCTGGCCAGCGAGGGTGCCGCTGGCGAGGTCGTCCGCGATGTCCGCACCATCGTCATCATCGAGGGAGTCAGCCTGCTGGGCATCCACCTCGTGCTTCGCTGGTCGGCGCCGTACGCGGATCCCGTCATGCTGCCCGTGGCAGCCGCGTTGAACGTCCTTGGCATTGCCATGGTCGGCCGACTGGACATCGCCGACGCGAGGCGCGCTGTGGCCCGTGGTGACGAGATCCCCAGTTCGATCGCCGTGCAGCAGGCCATCTGGATGGCCGTGGGCGTGGCGGCGTGTGCGCTTGTGCTCATCATCGTGCGTGATCACCGCAGCCTGCGTCGCTACACCTACCTCGTGGGCCTGGCCGGGTTGGTCCTGATGCTCCTGCCGATGGTCCCGGGCCTGGGCCTGACGATCCGCGGGGCGAACCTGTGGGTCGCCATCGGACCGTTCACCTTCCAGCCCGCCGAGTTGTCCAAGGTCCTGCTGACCATCTTCTTCGCCTCGTACCTGGTGCAGACCCGGGAGTCGCTGGCGCTGATCCGACATCAGGTGCTCGGCCTGGGGATCCCGCGCGGGCGGGACCTCGGCCCGATCCTTGCAGCGTGGGCCATCGCCATGGGCATCATCGTGTTCCAACGTGAACTGGGCACCGCGGCCATGTTCTTCGGGCTGTTCGTCGGCCTGCTGTACGTCGCCACCGGGAGACGGTCCTGGATCGTGATCGGGTTCCTGCTCACGGGGGTCGGGGTGCTCTTCGCATACTCGGCCTTCAACCATGTCCGGATCCGGTTCAAGGTCTGGCTGAACCCCTTCGAGTACTCCAATGCCGAGGGCTACCAGATCGTGGAGTCGCTCTTCGGGTTCGCCAACGGCGGCATGCTGGGCACCGGATGGGGCCAGGGCTACCCCCAGTTGGTGCCCTTCGCCAAGAGCGACTTCATCTTCGCGGCCCTGGGCGAGGAGATCGGCATGGCCGGTGCCTTCGCCGTCATCGCCCTGTTCGGCATCCTCATCCAGCGGGCGCTGCGTGCGGCGCTGGCGAGCCGTGATGCCTTCGGCACCCTGCTCGCGACCGGGTTCGCAATCGTGCTTGGCCTGCAGGCATTCATCGTGCTCGGCGGGGTCACCAAGCTCATTCCGCACACGGGCCTGACGACTCCCTTCATGTCCGCGGGGGGATCCTCGCTACTGGCCAACTGGATCATCCTCGGGCTGCTGCTGCGTATCTCGGACCACGTGCGGCGCCCGGACCCGGTCATCATCCGCCCGGACGATGCGACCACCGAGGTGGTGCAGGTGCGGTGACCCGACCCCTGAACCGCCTGTCGATCGGGCTGCTTCTGCTGATGATCGCCCTGCTCGTCCAGTTGACCCGGATCCAGGTCTTCCAACGGGCCGAGCTCAACGCGAAGCCGGGCAACCAGCGCACGCTCCTCACCGAGTACTCACGCGAACGTGGCCCGATCCTAGTCGCGCGGGCACCGATCGCGACGTCCGTGGAGACCGACGGAGAGTTGACCTACCTGCGCACGTACCCGGCGGGGCCGATGTTCGCCTCGGCAACCGGCTTCTACTCGGTCGTGTTCGGGGCCACCGGCCTGGAGAAGGCCGAGAACCCGGTCCTGTCCGGGGATGACCCGCGCCTGTTCGTGGATCGGATGCAGCAGCTGTTCGCCGGTCGCCAGGTGCGTGGCGGTTCGGTGACGACCACGCTGGACGGCCCGGGGCAGCAGGCAGCCTGGGACGGGCTGAAGGGCAAGGTCGGATCGGTGCTGGCCATCGAGCCCGCCACGGGTCGGATCCTGGCCCAGGCGCAGAGCCCGTCCTTCGACCCCAACAAGCTCAGCACCCACAACTCGAAGGCGGCCAACGAGTACTACAAGGAGCTGGAGAACGACCCGGAGAAGCCGCTGCTCAACCGGCCGATCGCCAAGACCAACCCGCCCGGATCGACGTTCAAGGTGGTGACCGCCGCCGCAGCTCTGGAATCGGGTCGGTTCGAGCCCGACAGCATCCTGCCCGGCCCGAAGACCTACACCTTGCCGGGCAGCAACGTTGAGCTGCCCAACTGGACCGGCACCGCCTGCGGGCCCGATGGGAAGGTCACCCTGGCTGAGGCGCTGGCCATCTCGTGCAACACGGCCTTCGCCTGGCTGGGCAATGAGCTCGGCGCTGATGCGCTGCGCGACCAGGCCGAGAAGTTCGGGTTCGAGGAGTCCTTCGAGACCCCCCTGCGCGCCGCCACCTCCCGGTACCCGGCGGATCCCGACGATGCCCAGACAGCCATGTCGGCGATCGGCCAGTTCGACGTGCGGGCCACGACGATGCAGATGGCCATGGTCGCCGGCGCGATCGGCAACGACGGTGTGACGATGCGCCCGGGGCTCGTCGACGAGACCGCCGCCCCGGACCTCAAGCCGCTGCAGACCTTCCGAGCGAGCGACTTCGCCCAGGCGATGACCCCGGAGAACGCAGCGCAGCTCACGGCCATGATGGTCGGTGTGGTCAATGGTGGGACGGGCTCGAACGCTGGGATTCCCGGCGTACAGGTCGCGGGCAAGACGGGGACGGCCCAGACGGCCAAGGACCGACCGAGCATCGCCTGGTTCATTGCGTTCGCCCCTGCCAACGACCCCAAGGTCGCCGTGGCGGTGGCCATCGAGGATGCCGGCGTCAGTGAGGTGAGCGGCAACCAGCTGGCTGCGCCGATCGCCCGCTCGGTGATGCAGGCGGTCCTTTCGGGCTAGTCGATCGGGGCTGGCATCGGAGCGTTCTGGCCTGTGCATGCCCGCTTCACGGTAGATTGGGCCCCGCTGACCGTGCTCTTGCCCGGTTCGGCATCGATCCCGATGTGGCCACTGCGGCGACCAGGGTGACCAAGGTGACAGGAGTACGGATGAGCGACGTACGCCGGCTCGGCGACCGGTACCAGGTCGGTGAGCTCATCGGCCGCGGTGGCATGGCCGAGGTCCATGAGGGCCGTGATCTGCGCCTCGGCAGGCGTGTGGCGATCAAGATCCTCAAGCCGGAGCTCGCCAGTGACCCGGCATTCCTCGCCCGATTCCGCCGGGAGGCGCAGAGCGCCGCCTCCTTGAATCACCCGAACATCGTCGCGGTCTACGACACCGGCGAGGACGAGTACCGGGAGGGAGCGGCCGCCGCCGTCGTCCCGTTCATCGTGATGGAGCTGGTCGAGGGGATCACGCTGAAGGAGCTGCTCCACTCCGGGAACCGCCTGGTGCCCGAACGTTCCCTGGAGATCACCTCCGGCGTCCTGGCAGCGCTGGACTACAGCCACCGGCACGGGATCATCCACCGCGACATCAAGCCCGGCAACGTGATGCTGACCACCACGGGCGCGGTCAAGGTCATGGACTTCGGCATCGCCCGGGCGGTCGCCGACTCGAGTCAGACCGCCACCGGCACCTCGACCGTCCTGGGCACCGCCGCCTACTTGTCCCCGGAGCAGGCGCAGGGCCGCACCGTCGACGCCCGCAGCGACCTGTACTCCGCTGGAGTCGTGCTGTTCGAGCTGTTGACCAGGAAGCCACCGTTCGTCGCTGACTCCCCGGTGGCGGTCGCCTTCGCCCACGTCAACGAGCCACCCCCGGTACCGAGCACGCTGGACCCCAGCCTGCCTCCGGAGATCGACCCGATCCTGGCCCGGGCACTCAACAAGGACCCCGCCCTGCGCTACCAGACGGCTGTGGAGTTCCGCGCCGATGTGGAGCGCGCGATCGCCGGCGTTCCAGTGACCCAGGTGATGGGCGCCGTACCCGTGGTTGGGCCGGACTCGCAGGAGACCATGGTCATGGGCGGCGTGGACCCCAACGCCACAGCTGCCATGGCGGCGGCCGCGGCCGAGCCCCTGGTCCCACCCCCGCCCCCGCCCCCCGAGGAGCAGGCCAGCGGCAAGCGGGGCGGATTCCTGAAGGGCTTGGGCATCGCCGTCCTTGTCATCGGGCTGATGGCCGCCGGGGTCTGGCTGGGTATGCGGCTCCTCGAGTCTTCGACCCCACAGACGGTGGAGGTGCCTCGTCTTGAGGGCCTCACGACCGACGAGGCCTCGGCCGAGCTCACCGATGCCGGGCTTCGACTCGGCGGTCCGGACTTCCAGGCCTCCGACGAGCCCAAGGACTCGGTGATCAGCCAGGATCCGCCGGGCGGGGAGCTCGTCGAGTCCGGCAGTCTGGTCTACGTCGTGGTCTCGGCGGGCAAGGAACAGGTCCAGGTCCCCGATCTCATCGACTTCCGATCGATCAGTGACGCCCGCAAGACACTGGCTGATGCAGGCCTGACCCTGGGCAAGGTGACCCCGGAGGACTCCGAGGAGCCCGAGGAGACGGTCCTGCGTCAGGAGCCGGAACCCTACGAGACGGTCGATGCTGGATCCACGGTCGACATCTGGGTGTCCAACGCCCAGGTGGAGGTCCCCGGCGTCGTGGGACGCAGCGAGGCCCAGGCCCGGACCGACTTGTTCAACAAGGGTTTCGAGGTCGGCTACGGTCCTGAGATCGAGACGGCCGAGTTCGCACCGGGCACCGTGGTTGCACAGACCCCCGACGGTGGTGCGATGGCCAAGAAGGGGTCGCTGGTGACCCTCAGCCTGGCAAAGGCCCCCGCACCGAC
>JAQBEX010000223.1:0-19048 GCA_032123675.1 Actinomycetes bacterium | reverse complement strand
CCCTCGGGCGAAGGGCCATCGACGCGTGCTCAGTCCTCGAGACGCAGGGCGGCGATGAACGCCTCCTGGGGCACCTCGACCGCGCCGATGTTCTTCATCCGCCGCTTGCCGACCTTCTGCTTCTCGAGCAGCTTGCGCTTCCGGGTGATGTCACCGCCGTACAGCTTGGCCGTGACGTCCTTGCGGAACGCCTTGACCGTGGTGCGGGCGATGATCTTGCCCCCGATCGCGGCCTGGATGGGCACGTCGAACTGCTGGCGCGGGATCAGCTCCTTCAGCTTCTCGGCCATCCGCCGCCCGTACTCGTAGGACCCCTCGCGGTGCACGATCATGCTGAAGGCGTCGACCGGCTCACCGTGGAGCAGGATGTCGACCTTGACCAGGTCGGCCACCTGCTCGCCGGTGGTCTCGTAGTCCAAGGACGCATACCCGCGGGTGCGCGACTTGAGCGCATCGAAGAAGTCGAAGACGATCTCGGCCAGGGGCAGGGTGTAGCGCAGCTCGACGCGCGACTCCGACAGGTAGTCCATGCCGAGCAGGCTCCCCCGGCGGGCCTGGCAGAGCTCCATGATGGCGCCCACGTACTCGGTGGGGCTCAGGATCGTGGCCCGGACGATCGGCTCGCGGACCTCGGCAACCTTGCCGTTCGGGTACTCCGAGGGATTGGTCACCTCGATGTGTGTCCCATCGTCAAGGGTCACCTGGTAGACGACGTTCGGGGCGGTCGAGATCAGGTCGAGGTTGAACTCGCGCTCGAGTCGTTCGCGGACGATCTCCAGGTGCAGCAGGCCCAGGAAGCCGCAGCGGAAGCCGAAGCCCAGCGCGGCCGAGGTCTCGGGCTCGTAGACCAGGGCGGCGTCGTTGAGCTTGAGCTTGTCCAGCGCGTCGCGCAGTTCCGGGTAGTCAGACCCGTCGATCGGGTACAGGCCGGAGAACACCATCGGCTTCGGGTCGCGGTAGCCGCTCAGCGGCACGGTCGCGCCCGCCTTGCTGGCCGCCGTGACGGTGTCACCGACCCGGCTCTGCCGCACGTCCTTCACGCCGGTGATCAGGTAGCCCACCTCACCGGCCGCGATTGCCGCGGACGGAACGGCCTCCGGCGAGATGACCCCGACCTCGAGCATCTCGTGATGGGCGCCGGTTGACATCATCACGATCCGCTCGCGGGCCGTGAGCTTGCCGTCGATCACGCGCACGTAGGTGATCACGCCCCGGTAGGAGTCGTAGACCGAGTCGAAGATGAGTGCCCTGGCCGGCGCGTCGGGGTCGCCGGCTGGAGGCGGCACCTGGCGGATCACCTCATCGAGCAGATCCCGAACGCCGCCGCCGGTCTTGGCGCTCACCTGGAGGACGTCCTCAGGGTCGCAGCCGATGATATGGGCGAGCTCGGCGGCGTACCGCTCCGGCTGCGCGGCCGGCAGGTCGATCTTGTTCAGCACGGGGATGATGGCCAGGTCGTTGTCCAGCGCCAGGTAGAGGTTGGCCAACGTCTGGGCCTCGATGCCCTGGGCTGCGTCGACCAGGAGGATGGCCCCCTCGCAGGCCGCCAGGCTGCGCGACACCTCATAGGTGAAGTCCACGTGCCCGGGGGTGTCGATCAGGTTCAGGACGTAGTCGATGCCGTCGGAGGCGCGATAGGGCAGCCGAACGGCCTGGCTCTTGATGGTGATACCGCGCTCGCGCTCGATGTCCATCCGATCCAGGTACTGCGCGCGCATGGCGCGGCCGTCCACGACACCTGTGATCTGCAGCATCCGGTCAGCCAGCGTCGACTTGCCGTGGTCGATGTGGGCGATGATGCAGAAGTTCCGGATGATCGACTCATCCGTGGATCCGGGGGTGGGCAGCACGGGGTCAATGGTCCCATACCAACGGGGCCACCCATGGACGGTTGCCCGTCAGATCAGGCGCCCTGACCCTTGTCGTCGGTCTCGATGGAATCGACGACGGTCTCGGCCAGGTGGTCGGCAGCGTCATCGATCTGCGCGGAGAAGGACTTGTCGGATTCGGCCTCCTCAGCCGCCTCGACGACCTCATCAACAGCTTCCTCAGCCGCCTCGACGACCTCGGCCGCCTCCTCGGCCTCTGCTTCCGCCGCCGCCCCGGTCGGGGGAGCCCACTCGTGCGCTCCCGACAGGGTGTCGTCGGCGGCCTGCTTGCGGCGCCTCCAGACGAAGTAGGCACCGCCGGCCGCGGCGCCGATCACCACACCACCGAGAAGGATCTTGCGGATCGGGCTGCGTGATCCCTCGGACGCGGACTGAGCGGCCTCGCCCAGAGCCGCCACGTTCTCCTCGGATGAGACCGTCTCCAGGGCTGCGGCGACCTCTGCCTCCACGACGGCCTTCGCGGCGGCAGCCTTGGCTGCCTCCTCGGCTACGGCGGCCCGGGCCTTCGCGGACTCCTCGGCGACGGTGTCGACCATGGCCAGCACGCCCTTGCCCAAGGTGGTCTCGCCCCCGAGCTTCCGGTCCGCTGCCTCCTTGATGTTCTCGGGAAGCGCGTCACGGACCTTGGCCACACCCTCGACGACGCTTGCGACGCCGACCTCACCTGCGTGGACGATGCTTGAAGGGGTCACGAATGCCTCCGAGAGTCACGGTCCCTACCGATGGGGACGCCTATGGCAACAATAGCCGCGGGGGTGGTGGCGCGCCCCCGGGCGGTCACCGCTGTTCGCGCAGTCAGGAATCGAGCACGGCTCGGGGCGCTGGAAGCCTCAGGACGCGACCGAGCGCCACCCGCACTGCGGATGGCGCTCAGCGAGCAGCTGGGTCGAGCCCAACCGATGGATCAGAGACTGGCGGCCTGCTTCTGGATGGCCGACTTGCGGTTGGCTGCCTGGTTCTTGTGGATGACACCCTTGCTGGCTGCCTTGTCCAACTCCTGGCCCGCCGTGCGGGCGTACTCCTGGGCCTTCTCGACGTCGCCGGCCTGAGCGGCCTCGCGGAACCGGCGGACGGAGGTCTTCAGGCTCGAGGTGACGGCCTTGTTGCGCTGGCGCGCCTTCTCGTTCGTCTTGATCCGCTTGAGCTGCGACTTGATGTTCGCCACGTGGTGAGCCTTCGTCTTCCTGGTCCTGGGGCCGCGATCGACCCGGGTCTGGGTCCTTGGCACTGTCTGTGGCCGCCGTGAGCCGGCGGGCAGGCACTCAGGATACCGGACACACCCCACTGCAGGCCAAATCCAACTACCCGCGTGCGGGTGACCTCCCGCTCGAAGGGCTGTGCGACCGCTCCTGCAGACCTGCTGACTCGATGATGAACGCCTCCAGCGCGCGCACCTTCTGGGCCGGTTCGAGGGACTCGCCGGGCCGGAGCCCACCCTTGATCTGGGCATCGACCTCGGCCAGGCGCCGCACCGCGTCCGCGAGCCGGCCCGGCTCCCACGTGGCCGCCGCTGCGCGCAGCGCCGGGACCTTGAAGGGTGCGACCCCGGCCAGCCGGGCTACGTCGACGTTGCTCATCCCCCGCGGCGTCCCGCCCACCTTGGCCATGGCGCGCAGGCCATATGCCAGGGATCCGACGGCACCGGCACCGGTCATGGTCTTGCTGTTCAGGCCCCAGCGGAGTCGCTCCAGGGCGACCAGCGATTGGCCCTCCCAGACCGCGTCCGCCAGCTGGAACCCGCTGACCTGGGCCACGCCGGCGAAGGTCGCGGTCACGTCGGCGGCATCGATGGGGTCCTCGGCGTTGTCGGCGAACAACTGCTCCAGCGCTCCGACGAGCAGCCCGATGTCCGAGCCGATGGCCATCACGAGGGCGTCGAGCCCGTCGGCGGTGATCCGGCGCCGCGCACGGCGGGCCTCCTGCTCAAGCAGTTGACGTGTGGGGCCGCCAGCCTTGACCCGTGCGCAGGCGACCTCCTCGATGCCACCGGGCACGACCAGCGACCGCAGGTCGGCGAGGGCGCGCTTGTTCCGCTCGCCGGAGTGCAGTGCCACGACCCAGGTCTCGGGTGGGAGGTCGACGACACCCGCCGAGAGGACGCTGCTCACCGACTCCTCAGCATCGGCCAGCCCGGAGACGACCACCACGGCCGCACCGCCGAAGAGGGACGGAGACAGTGCGGTCAGGAGGTCCCCAGCGGCCCCAGGTTCCTGCGCGTCAACGTCGCGCCGCTCGACCTGCGGATCGATCGCACGGGCCAGGGCTACGACACGTGCCACGGCGCGGCTGAGCAGGAACGGCTCAGATCCGGTCAGGAGCGTCAGCAGAGCTGGTTCCTGCAGGGGCTTCGAGGTGCCAGAAGGTGTCATCGCTCTCAGCATCCCATGCCCGTCCGACATGGCCTGGACCCCACACGTGCCGGGTCAGCCGCGCGTCACCAGCCGGAACGTGTCCCGCCCGGGCAGCACGGCGAGAGCGCCCTGCTGGTCGGTCCGGCCGATCTGGGCACCGGCCTGGCTGTAATGCTCGATGGTGGCCGGGCTCGGGTGGCCGTAGTCGTTGTCCACTCCGGCGCTGATCAGCGCGATCCCGGCCCCGGACCAGCTCGCGAACTGCGGCGCCTGGTAGCGAGAGCCGTGATGGGGCACCTTCACCACGTGCGCGCCCGGCGACGCTCGGCCCGCCATGATCCCGGACTGCGCCTCCGGCTCGATGTCGCCCGTGAGCAGGACGCGTAGCTCTCCCACTGCGGTGGGCACGGTCGCGACCGCGACGACGCTGGAGTTGTTCGCCGGAGACTGGTCGGGGAGGTGGCCCGGCCAGAGCACGCCGAGGTCAACACCTGCCACCTGCCCACGGTCGCCGGAGCGGACGAACCTGATCGGAACGCCGGCAGCCTTGGCGCTGGTCACCACCTGGGCCGCGCCCTGCATCGGTACGCCGACCGGTGTCGTGAGGAGGACGGAGACCGGCCACCGGTCGAGCACCGAGGCCAGGCCATCGATGTGGTCGGCGTGGAAGTGGGTCAGGAGCACGACGAGCTCGGTGACCTGGGCGGCCTCCAGGCAGTCAACGATCACCTTCCCCTCTGGGCCGACGTCCACCAACAGCGCAGCAGCGGAGCCGGGTGCGCGGATCAGGACGGCGTCGCCCTGCCCAACGTCACAGGCCAGGACCAGCCAGTCGGGTGGTGGCCACGGGCCGCGTCGGCCGTGCTGGATCGCCGCCGCCACGACGGCCGAGGCAACAACTGCCACGACCAGGCGACGGTTGCGCCACGGTCGCCAGCGCCGCACGACCGCCACGCCGAGCAGGCCGAGCAGCACCGCGGTGCCGACCGCTCCGGTGCTTCCGTCGGGGACCCCGATCACCCCGGATGGGGTCGCCGACGCAGTCCTGGCGACCCAGGCGATGGCCGCCGTAGCGGGTGCAGCAATGCCAGCAAGGACGGCGGCGACCGGCGGCAGGACGGGGGCGGTCAGCGCCGCGGCGAGCCCGAGGATCGTGGCGAAGGGCACCAGGGGCGTCACGATCACGTTCGCCGGTAGGGCGACCAGGCTGGCACCGTTGCCCATCAGCACCGCCAGCGGAAGCGTGGCCAGATGGGCGGCCGTGGCAACCGCCAGCGCGGCGCGCACAGGTTCGGGCAGCCAGCGGCTGGGCCGCCACGTGGCCAGGAAGGCGGCGATCGACGGTCCCACCACGAGCAGACCCGCCGTGGCCGCGAAGGACAGCGCGAACCCCATGGACAGCGCGTACTCGGGCAGGGCGATCAGGAGCACCAGACCAGCGGCCAACAGCGCCGGTGGACCACGCCGCCGCCCCCCAGCAGAGACCGCGACGAGTGCCACGACGCCCATCACGGCCGCGCGCAGGACGCTGGGCTCGGGCCGGACGAGCATCACGTAGCCCGCCAGCACCGCCAGGCATGTGACCACCCGCACCCGCCAGCCGAGCCCGAGGCCGGCGACCGCCGCCATGGTGATCCCGACCACCAGCGAGGTGTTGGACCCGCTGACCGCCGTCAGGTGCGCCAGCCCAGATCTGATCATGGCCCGGTCGAGGTCGGCCGGCAGCAGCGACTCGTCGCCGACCGCCAGGCCCAGCAGAAGGGCGGCCGCATCGCGGGGCAGGCCCGAACAGGCCTTCCGGAAGGCCTCGCGGATGCGTGTGGTGACCTCTGCCACCAGTCCCGGTGGTGCCCGGAGGCGAATCGGGCCCAGCGCCTGCACCGTGAGCGCGTGGCGTTCGGGCGCCCACGCCTCCCGAGCCCGTCCGGTGAGGTCTACCCGCGATCCGTAGCGCAGGTCCCGGACCTGGTCGCCCTGCAGCAGTGCCGGGATCCGCACCGAGTACCTCCGGCCCCGCACGACCACGCCGTGCACTCGCATGGGAACTGACCAGCGCGGATCCATCTGCCGGCCGCCGTCGTCGGCGAGGATCCGAGCCACGGGATCGCCGGTGATCAGGCCCTCGGCACGCAGCACGGATCGGCCCAGAGCAGCGTCCTGCACGACCGGGGGGTGCAGGCGGGCGATGTGCGCCGAGGCCAGGACTCCGCCAAGGCCCAACCCGCACACGGACACCCAGATCACGATGGCCCGTGCGCCGAGCGTGCCGAAGGGTACCCGGGACCGGGCCGCGGCGAGCAGGGCTGCCGCCAGCACCACCCCGGACGCCGACGCCCACCACCACGGGTGCGGGCCCGCGACCTGCAGGGCCACGGCCTCACCAGCCCACAGCGCGGCAACGAACGGTGCGAGCCTCAGGTCAGGCTCGTCACGGCGGAGCTGCCCGCCCGGTTCGGCGCCGGTGGCTTCAGACCCGGACAAGGGACCTCAGCTCGGCGAGGGTCTTCGGACCGATCCCGGCAACCTCAGCCAGCTCGTCGACAACGCTGAACCGGCCATGCTCGGAGCGCCAGGCAAGGATCTTGGCGGCGGTCACGGGCCCGACCCCCGGCAGCGCATCCAGCTGGTCCGCGGTGGCCGTGTTCAGATCGACCGGGGCAGCATCGGGCGCAGACCCGGGCTGGTCGACACCGGCGGCGCTGCCCGGCGCTCCCACCTCGATGCGCTCGCCATCGGTCACCTGGCGCGCAAGATTCGTACCTCCGACCTCGCCGTTGCGGCGCAGCCCACCGGCCTTCTCGACCGCGTCGGCGACCCGAGACCCCGCCGGTAGCCGAACGACGCCCGGGCGCCGGACCGCACCGACGACGTGGACCAGCACCGATGGCGATGGTGCCGGCGACGCTGATGCCGGGAACGGATCGGCGAAGACCGCCTCGGGCTCGCTGCTTCCCGGCTCGGCCATCGGACCAAGGGGCCGCTCCCGTGGCCAGCTGGTGGCCAGGAGCACCGCTCCGCCGGCCAGCACCACGACGACGAGTGCTCCGACCAGTCGGACCCACACACTGGGCCGCGGCCACTCCCCCCGGGCCGGACGGTCATCGGGGAACTGGTCATCCTCGGGAAGGCCATCCTCGAGTGGGTCATGAGCGACAGGGCCATGAGCGACAGCGTCAGCAGCGAGTTGGTCGGATGAATCAGCGCCAGCCCCATCGGGAGCCGGGCGGCTGGTCCCCCAAGCCGCCGGGTCACCCTGCCACCGGCGCGCCACCAGCCGCAGGCGGGCGAGGACCAGGTCCTGAGTGCGACTCACGCACGCGACGTTAGGGGCGACCTGACCAGCCCGGAACCCGTCCCGGCGCGATCTGTGGACAGGACCCTGGCAGGAGGTGCGCAGCCCCCGTCAGATGGCCTCGGCGAGCTCCGATGGCTCAGTCGCCCCGGATCGGCGCTCCGCCATGAATGACCGGATGTTCTTGCGGTGCCGGTATGCCACCAGTCCTGACATCCCCGCGGCGAACCCGACCCCGGCCCAGCCGCGCCAGATGATCAACGACGTGGGCACCAGCGTGATGGATCCGACGACCGATCCGATCCCGACCTGATGGGTCAGCGAGAAGGTCGCCCCGAACCCCACCAGCACCGGCACCGCCCAGAGCGGTTCGATGGCCAGGATGGCGCCCAAGGAGGTGGCCACCCCCTTTCCGCCCCTGCCCTTGAGCAGCGGTGAGGTGACATGACCCAGCGTGGCGGCCAGCCCGGCCACCTCGCCGCACGGCTGACCGTACTGCTTGAAGTAGGCCACCGGGACATACCCCTTGGCCACATCCAGTGCGCCGACCAGGACTCCGACACGGACTCCCATCGCACGGGCCGCGTTGGTGGCCCCCGGGTTGCCCGAGCCGCTCTCGCGGAGGTCCACACCGCGGAGCCGCGCCGCCGCTGCGGCGGGACTCAACGACCCGAACGAGTAGCTGATCGCCCCCGCCCCAGCAACCACCGGCCAGTTCACCTCGCTCATCGGGGACACACCGCCACGGAGATGGTCCCCAGCCCGACATGGGCGCTGATGACAGAGCCGACCTCGATGACATGGACCTCGGCTGCGGGCAGCGCAGCCCGCATCGTCCCGGCCAGGTCCTGCGCTCGCTGCTCGGAATCGCAGTGCTGTACGACGACGTCGGCCGGCGCCGAACCAGCGAACTCGCAGGCATGCTCAGCCATGCGGGCAACGGCCCGGCCCATCGTTCGCTGCTTCTCCAGCGGGGCGATCATCCCGTCGCGCACCTCGAGGATCGGCTTGACCATCAGGGCGTTGCCGAGGAGGGCCTGCGCGGCCCCGATCCGCCCGCCACGACGTAGCTGGTCGAGGCTCTCGACCACGATCCACGTGTGCGAGGCTGACGCCCTGCGCTCGGCAGCTCCGGCCGCCTCGCTGGCTGTGCCGCCGGCCTCAGCGACCAGGGTCGCGGAGCGTGCGGCGAACCCCAACGCCATCCCGACGGTCCGGGAGTCCACCACCGTCACCGGGACGGGCGCCTCGCGCGCCGCGATCCGTGCTGCGTCATAGGTCCCCGACATGTCGCCGGACAAGTGGACGCTCACGATCTGGTCATAGCCCCGGCCGGCCAGGGCTGCGTAGGTGTCGGCGAAGCGCGCAGGAGCCGGCCGTGAGGTCGTCACGGTGTCCTTGCGGCGCAGCGCGTCGGCCACCTCGGCCATGCTGATCTCGGTGCCCTCATCGAAGGACTGGTCACCCAGGATGACTGCCACCGGGACAACGGTCAGCCCGGGCGGGGTGAGCTCGTCGGTGAGGTAGCCCGTCGAGTCGGAGACGATCGCCACGTTCATGGGCGCACAGGCTACGCCCAGATCAGCCCGGAACGACGTTGACCAGCTTCGGCGCGCGAACGATCACCGCTCTGGGCTCCCCGCCGGCCAGCGCCGCAACCACTGCGGGGGTAGCCAGGGCACGGGCACGAAGGTCCGCCTCGGTGATGTCCGGGGCGACCTGCAGTCGCTCACGCACCTTGCCGGCGACCTGCACGACGCAGGTGACCGACTCCTCCACCAGCAGCTCCGGGTCCACGACCGGCCAGCCGGCCAGCGCCACGCAGGGCTCGTGGCCCAGCCGCGCCCACATCTCCTCAGCGGTGTACGGCGCCACCAGGGAGAGCATGATCGCGACCGCCTCAGCGGCCTCCCGGACCGCCGGATCGGCGGCTCCCACACCGGAGTCGATCGCCTTGCGTGCGGCGTTGACCAACTCCATCGTCTTGGCGACGGCCACGTTGAAGCGGTAGGTCTCCAAGGCATGGGCGGCGTCATGAACCGAGCGGTGGGTGATCCGGCGCAGTGCCAGGTCACCGGAGGCGGGATCGGCGCCTGGGGCGCTGGCGACATCGCCGGACAGCCGCCAGGCGCGGGCAAGGAACTTCCTGGACCCGGCCGGGGAGAGGTCCGCCCAGTCGATGTCGTCCTCGGGCGGGCCCGCGAAGACCATCGTCAGGCGCACGGCGTCCACCCCGTTGACGGCAAGCTCGTCGGAGAGCCGCACGAGGTTGCCCCGGGACTTGCTCATCGCTGAGCCGTCCATCTGGACCATGCCCTGGTTCAGCAGGCGGGCGAAGGGCTCCACCACGTCGAGCATGCCCATGTCGTGGATGACCTTGGTGAAGAACCGCGCATACAGCAGGTGCAGGATCGCGTGGGTCACGCCGCCGACGTACTGGTCAACCGCCATCCATGACGCCGCCTCGGCCGGATCGAACGGACCATCGGACCTGGCCGGGTCGAGGAAGCGCAGGAAGTACCACGACGAGTCGACGAAGGTGTCCATGGTGTCGGGGTCGCGCCGGGCCGAGCCGCCACAGCGCGGGCAGTCGACGACCGACCATGCGTCGTCGGCACCCAGCGGGGAGGCGCCCTTGGGCTTGAGGTCGAGGCCCTCCGCGTCGGGCAGCACCACGGGCAACTGGTCCTCGGGCACCGGGACCTCGCCGCACGCGGGGCAGTGCACGATCGGGATGGGCGTTCCCCAGAACCGTTGCCGGCTGATCAACCAGTCCCGAAGCCGGTAGTTGACTGAGGCGTGGCCCCTGCCTTGTTCCGCAAGCCACTCGATGATCGACGCGATGGCCGCGTCCTTGTCAAGACCGTCAAGCGGGCCGGAGTTCACGTGCAGGCCGTCGTCGGCGGTGGCGATGCCGGTCTCCGACGGATCCGTGTCGGAGTCGACCACCACCTGGACGGGCAGTCCGAAGGCGCGCGCGAACTCCAGGTCACGCTGGTCATGGGCGGGCACGGCCATGATCGCCCCAGTGCCGTAGTCGGCCAGGACGTAGTCCGAGGCGTAGATGGGCAGCCGCTCGTCGTTGACCGGGTTGATCGCGAAGCGGTTGAGGAAGACACCGGTCTTCGGACGGTCGCTGGCCAGCCGATCCATATCGGTCTCCTGCTTGGTCCGGGCCAGGTACTCGGTGAACTCGGCCTCTGCCGCACTCCCAGCAGCCAACTCGGCAGCAAGATCGGAGTCCGCGGCCACCACGAAGAACGTGGCGCCGTACAGGGTGTCGGGGCGGGTCGTGTAGACGGTCACGGGCTCTGGGCGGCCCTCGATGGCGAACTCGACATCAGCCCCGGTGGAGCGACCGATCCAGTTGCGCTGCATCTGCAGGACCTTGTCCGGCCACTGGCCCTCCAGCATGCTCATGTCATCGAGCAGGCGGTCGGCGTAGTCGGTGATCCGCAAGTACCACTGGGTGAGCTTCTTCTTCGTCACGGCTGAGTCGCAGCGCTCGCACAGGCCCGCGACGACCTGCTCGTTGGCCAGCACCGTCTGGCACGACGGGCACCAGTTGACCGCGCTGCCCTTGCGGTAGGCCAGGCCGCGCTCGAACATCTTCAGGAAGAACCACTGGTTCCAGTGGTAGTACTCCGGGTCGCAGGTGTTGAGCACGCGGTCCCAGTCGAAGGAGCAGCCGTACCGACGCATCGACGCCTTCTGGATGGCGATGTTCTCGTAGGTCCACGCCCGCGGATCTGCGCCGTTCTTGATCGCGGCGTTCTCGGCCGGCAGGCCAAAAGCGTCCCAGCCGATCGGGTGCAGGACGTTGTAGCCCTGCTGGACCCAGTAGCGGGCCAGCACGTCACCGAGCGCGTAGGCCTCGGCGTGGCCCATGTGCAGGTCCCCCGACGGGTAGGGGAACATGTCCAGGACGTACTTGCGCGGCCGATCGTCGCCGGGGCGCCCGGAGCGGAACGGAGCGAGCCGATCCCACACCTGCAGCCACTTGTCCTGCAGCGCTTCGTGGTCGTACACGTCGCGGGTCTCGGCGGTCTGCGGGGGGCTCTGGCTCATGAGCGACAAGGGTAGTCGGTGCCGCGGGCGGGGCTGTCCGCACCAGCCTGCACTGACGGCGCGCGGCGACCACCGCCGGGGCTGGCGCTGCGGTCGCCGAGCGGCCACTCGCGGCAGACCGGGATGGCCGGCAGGACGGTGGGCCGTCGCCGGGCCAGACTGGTGCACCCATGGGGAACCGGGACTGCCCCGAGCTCGCCGAGGTCGGACAGCTCGATCCGACCACGCATGGCCGGTGCACCGCAATCCGGGCCCTGACCGGGCACAGCAGACGACTGGACGAAGGAGCCTCCCGTGGACCACGCCGGCACGAAGGACGACCCCTGGCAGCTCACCACCGCGCCGGGGTCGTCGGAATACACCATGTACGCCGACACAGAGGCCGATCCGGCACTGCTGGTCTGCCAGGTGGGCTCGACGCGGCTGACGTACCTGTTGGCGGCCATCGAGGACCTGCGGACCATGCTCGTCGAGAACGGCGACTGGGTACCCCTCGGCGCAGCCGATGAGAAGAAGGAACCGGCTGCGGGATCCATCGAGGCGTGGGGCCGCTCCCCTGACAACCCGGTGGGCGGTTGGTACGGCCAACGCAAGGGCTACCGCGGACGGTTCGGCATGTACCTGCCACCGCTGCTCGAGCAGCTGGGCCACATCGAACTCGAGCACAACGCGCGCAACAACCGGGCCCGCGCGATCTGAGGCCGGGCCGACCTAGCGACCGCGCTCATCCGGCCCCACTGGTCTGCGCGCCTTGCACCGGTCAACTGCCTGGTCGAACTCCCGATCGATCGCGTCCAGACGTGCTTGCAGCGCGGACTCCGCGGAACTGGCCGGCGCCGCCTCACAGGGCGACGTCGACAGGGTCTCCTCACGGGGCGACGGCCTGTTCCGGGCCGCGGCTGTGTGCGCGTGTACGGGGATGGGCCGACCCACGGCGATCCAGGCAACGCTGCCGACGATGGGAACCAGGACCACAACAAGCAGCCACATCTGTGGTGGCAGTCCGCGTACCGCGGCCGGCGGCGAGCGGTCGATGTCGAGGAGGGCGAAGATGAGCAGGCCAAGCCATGCGGCGAACGGTAGGTAGGCCAGCATGTGGGCGACCCCCTCACCACCTGGGGAGGCTCCCAACAGTAGCCCCGACGCGGATTTCCTGACAAGGGACGACGTGCAGTAAAGTTCTCTTCGTTCGGGGCTGTGGCGCAGCTGGTAGCGCACCTGCATGGCATGCAGGGGGTCAGGGGTTCGAGTCCCCTCAGCTCCACAATCGTCAAAGGCCTCCCGGTGTTCCGGGGGGCCTTTGACGATTGTCCGGCTAGCAGAGCGGGGACTCGGGAGGAGGTCGCCCGGATGGGCGACCGACGGATCCCCTCAGCTCCAGGCTGCTCCTGCCCGGGCCTGAGGCCCCATCACCTCAGGGCCTGAGTCCCGCTGCCCGGCTGAAGATAGGGAGATCTCCCCATGTGGCCGGACCACCTCAGGGACGACCGTTGGTACTAGCCAACAAGGGCCGAACCGAGGAGGACCCGATGAGTACGCACCACAGCTTGCTCCCCACCACCATGCACCGGACGAAGGCCCACAGCCGCGTCATGGTCCTGACCCCGTCGAGCACCCCCGCGACCGTCGAGGCCGCCACCACCGAGCGAGCACCGCGCTGGTGGAGCCGTCGCCGCTCGGAGGAGACCCCGAGGTTGAGCCGGGTCGACCAGGACCCGAGCCTGGCCGCCGCGCATCTGTTCCTCAGCCTGCGCTGATGTCCCGCGCGCAACCCGCCGAGGAGCGCACCACGATGCCCGCCGCGCGCACATCGGGTGACCTCAGCGCACGTACTGGCACCATGGGCACCGTGGTACGTGTCTCCCTGGCCGACGCCGAACGTGGGCCGATGGTCGGCCGCGCCCGCGAGCTGGACGAGCTCCGGGTGCGGTTCGCCGCCGCCACGCTGGCCGATCCGCAGGTGGTGGTGATCGGAGGCGAGGCTGGGATCGGCAAGTCCCGGCTGGTCGCGGAGTTCGCTGACTGGCTGCCGGATGAAGCCCGGCGGGTGGTGGGTCACTGCCTGGAGCTTGGCCCCGACGGCCCTCCGTACGCCCCGTTCGCCGAGATCATGCGATCGCTGGTGGCCGACATCGGCGCCGACCAGCTCGCAGAGATGGTCGGGCCGGGCAGGTCTGACCTGGCCGGGCTGGCACCAGCGCTCGGTCGAGGTACCTCGGACCAGACGATGGGGCGCGGACGGCTCTTCGAGGCGATGGCCGTGCTGATCGAGCGGTGCGCCGCCGACGTCCCCCTGGTCCTGATCGTCGAGGACCTGCACTGGGCGGATTCATCCACGCGCGACCTGCTGCGCTTCCTGATGCGGACCGTTGCTGAGGCGCAGGTCCTCTTCCTGCTGACGTACCGGCGCGATGAGCTGCACCGCACCCACCCGCTGCTGCCATGGCTGGGAGAGGTCGATCGGTTGCCGAACTCCGAGCGGCTCACCCTCGAGCGACTCGCCGACGACGATGTGCTGCTCCTGGTCCGCCAGGTCGCTGACCGTGAGATCACGCCGCGGGCGGCCGCCCGGATCCGCGATCGCAGCCAGGGGATCCCGTTCTTCGTCGAGGAACTGACCGTCTGTGCCGACAGCGACTCACAGGCCATCCCGGAGACGCTGCGCGACCTGATGCTGGGTCGACTCGACCGGTTGGCTCCCCTCGCCCGGCAGGTCGTGCGGATCGCCTCGGCCGCCGGCACCCAGGTCGACCATGAGGTGCTGCTCGACGTCGTCGAGGCGGATGAGGCATCGATGGAGTCGGCGATGCGCGAGGCCGTCAGCGGACAGGTCCTGGTCGTCGATGAGGGGCGGGCAGCCTACGCATTCCGGCACGCGCTCATGCGCGAGGCAGTGCACGCCGATCTGCTGCCGGGGGAGCACGCACGCCTGCATGCCCGCTACGCCACAGCGCTCGAGAAGTCCGCTCGGCCAGACCAGGCCGGTGAGATCGCCCATCACTGGAGCTCCGCCCACGAGGCGGACAAGGCCTTCGAGTGGTCGCTGCGTGCCGCGGAGCACTCCCGCACCATCTACGCCTGGAGCGAGCAACTGACCCATCTCGAGCGCGCTCTCGACCTCTGGGACCAGGTGAGCGTCCCCGACGAGCGAGCCGGATTCGACCGCGTGGAGCTCCTGACCCGAACCAGCCGGGCCGCGGCCAACGTCGGCAATCCTGACCGAAGCCTGGCGCTCCTCGACGCGGCTCTCGACGAGGTCGATCCGGACGAGGGGGCGCAGCGGACCACCCACCTACTGGTCAGACGCGCACTGCAGTGCATGAGCGGTCAGGTCGACCCCATGGCCGACCTGGATCGGGCCCTCGAGCTCGCGCCACCCGGCTCCGCCGACCGCTCCTCCGCACTGACCGCTCGGGCCGCCACGCTCATGCTAGAGGGCCAGCTCCCCCGGGCCCTGGAGGCTGCCCAGGGGGCTCAGGCAGCCGCCGAGGAGTCCGGCAGCCTGAGTCGGATCGGTGAAGCGCTGAACACCCTCGGATGCATCGAGTTCCAGGTCGGCGACCAGGCGGCTGGCCAACTGCACCTCGACCAGGCGCGCGAGGCCGCTGTCCAGACCGGCAGTGAACCCGCGCTCTTCCGCTACTACTCGAACTACTCCGACATCCTGATCGGGGCCGGCCGGTTCGCGGAGGCGATCGACATGGCCAGGGCCGGTCGCCAGGCTGCCGCCGAACACGGGCTGTCGCGCACCCAAGGGGCGTTCCTGGCGGGCAACGAGGCGGAGGCAGAGGTCCTGGCTGGGCACTGGGACGAAGCGCTGGCCACCATGTCGGCGGCCCTGCGCCTGGACCCCCCGCCCATCATCCGTGGGCACCTGCACACCCTCGGCGCAATCATCCTGGTCAGAAGGGGCGACATCAGCGCCGCTGCTGATCGGGCCGATCAAGCCGCCCAGCATCTGGCCCGAGCGGGCCGCCAGCCCCAGTACATGCTGCCGCTGGCCGTGGCCCGCGCCGAGCTGTCCGTGGCCGACGGCGATGTGCCGGGAGCGCTGCAGATCATGGCACGCGCGGCCGAGGCAGCCGGCCCACTCGTCCCGACCGCTGCGGGTTGGCCGTTCACCTGGGCGTGGGGCCGGTTGATCACTGAGGCTGACCAGCCTGAGCCGCCTGGCCTTCGGGCAGCTCGCGACCATCTGATGGCTGTGAGCACCCACCCGGGATGGCGAGCCCTCTCCATGGCCCAGTCGACGGCGCTCGCAGCCCGTCGAGGCGGGTTGGCCGAACACCCCGCCGGGGCAGGGGATGGCACCGGGAGCGCGGCCGGGGCAACACCTGACTGGGCCGCTGCCGTCGCCGCTGTCTCGGCCGGCGAGGGACTGGCCCATGAACTCGCCGACGCACGCATCAGGCTTGCGGCGCAGCACGTCGCAGCCGAGCGCCGCGAGGACGCCCGGACCGAACTGGCCCTCGCCTGGACCACGATCGACCGCCTGGCCGATCAGTCACTGACCCCGCTGGCGCTGCGCACGGGAGCCGCCGGCAGGATCGCCCCTCCGCGCGGCGACGATCGGCGCTCGCTGCAAGCCGGGGGCACACACCTGACGCCGCGTGAGCAAGAGGTGCTCAGGCTGGTGATGTCCGGGCTGAGCAACCGGATGATCGCCGAGAAGCTGTTCATCTCGGTCAAGACCGTGTCGGTGCACGTGTCCAACATCCTGGCCAAACTCGAGGTGGCCTCCCGCACCGAGGCAGCGGCTTGGGGGCATGCCAACCTCGTTGACGTCCCAGCGGGCCCCTAGGGCCCATCCGCGGGCGCGCGGCCCCGCCACGTCCTGCGCGGATCGGCCCGGATCAGGCGTCGTCGGCGCCCAGGGCCGGCCCAGGCGCGGCCGCGGCGTTGTACTCCTCGAGGCGCCAGCGCATCACCGGCTCGCCGCCGAGTTCGCCAGGCAGCTCCAGCTGGCTGAGCACGCTCCAGGCACAGTTGCTGATGACGCCCAACGCAGTCCACTGCTCGGGTGCCAGACCGAGCAGGCCGCCGATGGCACCCCGGATCGAGCCGCCGTGGCTGACCACGACCATGACCCCGCCCGCCGGGAGATCAGCGAGATGGGCGTCAACGGCAGCGACCACGCGCGCCACGACTTCACTGCGGGCCTCGCCGCCGGGCGGGCGGACGTCGTGACCGGCAATCCAGGCGCGGAAGGTCTGCTCGTCCCGGGCGAGGATCTCCGCTTGCGTGCGCCCCTGCCACGACCCGCCATCCGTCTCCCGCAGGCGCGCGTCGGTCCGGACCGGCAGACCGGTCATCTCCGCCAACGTCCGTGCCGTGGTGACCGCCCGACCAAGGTCGCTCGAGACGATCATGTCCGGCTCCATCGTCGCGATGGCTGGGGCGGCGGAGACCGCCTGGGCGACTCCCACCGGGTCGAGGGGGACGTCCGTCGCACCCTGGAATCGGTTCTCCAGGTTCCACGCGGTCCGACCGTGCCGCCAGAAGACGATCCGGCGTCGGGGTCGTGCGTTCCAGCCGTCGTTCACGGGGCCGGGGTCCGGGGCCGGTTGACCTCCTCCGGCAGTTCGATGACGGGGCAATCCCGCCAGAGCCGCTCCAGTGCGTAGTGGAACCGCTCCTCAGCCTGCTGGACATGCACGACGATCTCGTTGTAGTCCAGAAGGACCCAGCGGCCCTCAGCCTCCCCCTCCCGGCGCAGCGGCTTCGCGCCGAGCTTGGCCAGGGCCTCCTCGATCGCATCCATCACGGCCCGCACCGCACGGTCGTTGGCCGCGGAGCACAGCAGGAACACATCGGTGAGGACCAGGTGGTTGCTCACGTCGATGGCCACGATGTCGTCGGCGAGCTTGTCGGACGCAGCCTGGGCGGCTGCGACCGCGAGGGTCACGGCGTGCGGGTCAGCGGTCACAGGCTGGAGCCTACCTTCTGGCTGCAGCACCCCCATGGACGCTGAGTCAGGGCTCGAAGTCCGCTCCCAGGATGACCAGCACGTCAGCGACGGACTGGCCGTCCTCGGCGATCCGTACAGAGGTGGGCGGAACACCCAGGACTTCAGCCACGCTCCCGCCAAGCGTCACCGAATCGGTCGTCGCGTCAGCGACGATCACCCGCGTCTGCCGCTGGTCGAGCTGGTCGGCGTTCCCGCCGTTGATGTACACCAACCCGGACCCGACCAGGCGGTCCCGGGCGCTGGTCCCCAGCCCGGGGGTACCGACCCCATTCTGGACGAGGACCCTTGGCTTCGACTCAACTCCGGTGAGCACGGCCTGAGGCAGCAGCGAGTCGATGACCGCCTCAGCGGCCACGAGATCCGCGCGGACCACCGCAAGGGCCTCGCCCGCCTCGACGTCAGTCGTGGGCAGGACCTGCACCTGCTGCCCACCGTCGAGGATGCCCTGACGCATCTGGAGCAGGAGCTGGGCAACCGTCGCAGTGGCGGTCGTGGTCCGGGCCGAGCCGCCGAGCGAGGTGAGCATCGCCTCGATCCGCAGCGCGTCGTCGGGCAGCCCGGCAATCGTGGCCGTCATCACCTGCGAGTACCGGGCCAGCCGGGCCGCCTCCGGCTCATCGGGCAACCAGGTCAGCGCGTACGTCGCGGCCTGATTCCCGTCCAGGGTCTGGGTGCCCGAGGGCACGACGACCGTCTCCACGCCGACCTCCTCGTCGACCTCCGTGATGGGTTGGTCGACCTCCACGGTGATGCCGCCGACGTAGTCGACCATCCCCGCGAGGGCGAGTCGCCCGAGGCTCAGCGTCCCGTCGATCCGCAGGGCGAGGAGGTCAGACAGGGCGTCCTGCGACGCGGAGCGGTCCAACAGCCGGGCGCTGGCCCCCAGCGTCTGCTGACCAGCGCCGGGGACGTCGACGATCAGCCGTGATGGGACCAGCAGTTGGGCTGCCGGGAGCCCGCCGCCAACTCCGGCCACCATGTTGTCCACGCCCAGATCCACGTCGTTTCGGGCCTGGATCAGCAGTGTTTCCTGTTGGGCCACGACCGACGGGGCAGGTGTGGGATCCGGGGTTCCCCCCGAGGTCTGGACCGAGACGAGCACCCACCCGAGCAGGGCCGTGACCAGCACGGCCAGGAACGCCCACATCCATCGGGACCGGACCCGCCGACCACCTCGCGGGCGAGCGGGCGGTGTCCGTTGACTGCGCTGGCTCCGGGCGCCCGTGGGGGGCGCAGGTGCTGGTGGGGACTGGGACGGCTCGCCCGCCTCCGTCGGCTGGGCGTCGTCCCCCGGCGGCTCCGGTTCCGCGCGCCTCGGGCTCACGTGGCATCCGCCCGGTACAGGCCGGTCTTCGCGATGAATCGATCGACCCCTGCAGGGACCAGGTAACTGATCGGGGCACCTTGCTCGACCCGCGCTCGGCAATCCGTGGAGGAGATCGCCAGCGCCGGGATCTCAACGATCGTCGCCGTGCCCTCA
>JAQBEX010000222.1:0-19514 GCA_032123675.1 Actinomycetes bacterium | reverse complement strand
GACCGATCTTGGTATCCTTCACGGGCTTGATCCCCCATAGCTCAATTGGCAGAGCGTTCGGCTGTTAACCGGCAGGTTTCTGGTTCGAGTCCAGATGGGGGAGCCTCGCAGCGCGAACGGGGCCCCGATGGGCCCTGTTTCAGTTTGCCCTGTTGGTGTCCACTGACGATGGTTGATGCGCACCAACAGGACGGCGGGGTGGGCTCGCTTCGTCCTCGAGGGCCATGGGCGACCCCTGGGCCTCGTGGGTCAGGCCAGCACCTCCAGCACCTCCTGCCCCTGCTGCGGCCGGCTGACCGACGCCAGCAAAGAGCCGATCGACCCTGACGCTGCCCTACGCCTGGACCTAGGTTTGAGTTGACGGAGGTGGGGTCGTGACAACGCGGCAATCCGCGGGTGCAACAGGAGGCGCGCGCATGCCTGGTATCTGCCGGGCGAGCGCGGGAACGACCCGCACCACCTGCACCCACCAGCGCTGTGGCGTGCGCGTGCAGTGCGCGCGGGCGCCGATCTGTCGGATAGGAGGTCGCTATGGGTCGCTACGCGATGGCACGGCCGTGCGCCGCGGTGAGGCGTGATGATCTCGTCCCCGTGTGCCCGCACTGCGAGGAGGAGCTTCCAGAGATCTATGTGCGCAAGCCTGATGGCCCGTTCGGGGTGGGCCGGGGCTTCGTGTTCTTCTGCCCGCACTGCCGGAAGGTGATGGGATTCGGCACCCAGTGGTACCCGTTCCCGGGCTGATCACCTCTGGCCCGCAGGTCAGCAGTTGGCGGTGAGGAATGCGGCGAACTCCGGCTGTGTGGGAAGCGAGCCTCGGGCGCGCCCGATGCGGACCTTTCACCCCTTGCGGAGCCGGGCGACGACCACACGGGGAGTCGCCCTGACGGTGCAGGTGGCGGCTGACGTTGGCGTGGTGCGCCGCCTCGGGGTGCGCTCGTGGCTGGCGCGCAGGCACCGCGGTCTGCGACGCTGGCCGCGGCGGTGGCTGACGCAACCGTTCGTCGATCAGTTCGGAGGTCTCGGGTGCAGCGCTGGCCGACATGCTTCTGTGGCAGGATTGCTGTCATCCGCTATGCCTGACGGCCATTCGGCGCGCCGGATCCGGACGTTTCACCCGCGGCGGAGTCGAACCACCCCCTCGGCGGCGTCGGCGCTGACTCGCCTGCTGCCCGGATGGGGGATCGAGGTCGCGACGGCTCCGGCCGACCTCAGCGGCGAGTTCCACCCGCCCCGGCCGGTTGTGCTCGAGATCGGGTCCGGCATGGGGGAGGCCACCCTGGCGATGGCCGAAGCGGACCCCGACACGGGAATCGTTGCCGTCGACGTGCACACACCGGGGATCGGCGCGCTGCTCGCTGCTGCGGAGCGGGAGTCGCTGGGCAACGTGCGGGTGTGCATCGGTGACGCTGTCGAGCTCATGGATCGCCTCGCCCCGGGCTCGCTGGCGGGTATCCGCGCATACTTCCCCGACCCGTGGCCCAAGGTCCGCCATCACAAGCGGCGACTTATCCAGCCTGCTCTTGTCCGTCGAGCTGCCGAGCTCCTGGCTGTCGGTGGGACCTTGCACGTGGCAACTGACATCCCGGACTACGCCCAACAGATGCTCGAGGTCTGCTCGGCCGAACCTGCCCTGGACGTCGGTGCGGGGCTCGTGTCCCGTCCTGGCTGGCGGCCCATCACCGGCTACGAGCGACGTGGATTGGCAGCGGGGCGTCCGAGCATCGACCTCATCGCCACGCGGGTCTGAGGGTTCCGGTCAGCGCACGATCCGCAGGTTGAACATCGGGTCGCCCAGTGCGCCCATCGTCCGCAGCCACAGCGGAAGCCACATCTCTGGCCCACGGGCCGTGGCGATGTCGCCGAGATCGAGGATGTCGGTCCAGCCGAACTGGCGAAGCAGGCCGTCGACGACGGCCTTCGCGTCGGCGTCGTCGCCCGACAGGAACACTGTCGTGGGCTCCGAGAGCTGACCGGGATTGGTCATCAGCGCCGCGTTGAGCGTGTTCAAGGTCTTGACCACCCGCACATCTGGGAAGGAGCGCTGGACCAACTCAGCCAACGAGTCGGTGTTCGCCACCGAGAGAGTCGGCGGGAACCCGTTGGAGAAGTCCAACGGGTTGGAGACATCAATCAGGACCTTGCCGGCCAGGTTCACGGCCCCTGCTTGAGTGAGCGCGTCCGGGGTGACTGACCCGCTGATGGCGTTCACCACCACCTCGGCTGAGCCAGCGACCGAGGCGAAGTCCGCGAGCGCCACCGACGCGTTCTGAGCGAACCACTCGGCCATCGACCCCGGCGGGCCGTCCAGCTGCCGGACCATCGTGGCGTGCACGTCTCGGGTCCCCATGGAGACATCGTGGCCGGCGGCCGCGAAGCCCTCGGCGAGCGAGCGGCCCACCATCCCTGTGCCCAGGATTCCGATACGCATGTGATCCTCCTCCGCAGAGCCTCATCGTCGCACCGAATCTGGTCTGACGGCGCTCCGCTCGGGGCCGGCCCGGTCGGTCGGTGGGAGTCGTGCTCAGCCGTGGTGCGGCATGATCGCGCCCTCGGGGACGACGCCGAGCCGACCGGCCTGGTAGTCCTCGATCGCCTTGATGACCTCTGCCTTGGTGTTCATCACGAACGGGCCGTAGGCGAACACGGGCTCGCGGAGCGGCTGCCCACCGAGCAGCAGAACCTCGAGTGCCGGCGTGGCCAGCTCCTGGCTCGGGGCCGCCTCGACGGTGATGTGGTCGCCGGATCCCAGGACCGCCAGTTGGCCGCCATTGATCGGCTGGCCGTGGGCGCCGACAGTGCCGCGCCCGGACAGGGCGTACACCAGTGCGTTGAAGTCCGAACGCCACGGCACCTCGATGCGGGCTCCCGGTGCCACGGTCGCGTGCACGATGGAGATGGGCGACTGGCTTCGGCCCGGCCCGGTGTGACCGGCGACGGTCCCGGCCAGGATCCGCACGAGCGCCCCGCCGTCCGCGCTGGATGCCAACGTGATGTCACCACCCTCGAGCGGCTGGTAGGCCGGCGGCAGGAACTTCTTGGCGGCCGGCAGGTTGATCCAGAGCTGGATGCCGTGGAACAGCCCGCCGGACATGACCAGGGACTCGGGCGGGGTCTCGATGTGCAGGATGCCGGCGCCGGCGGTCATGTACTGGGTGCCGCCATTGGCGATGACCCCGCCACCGCCGTGGGAGTCCTGGTGGATGAACGTGCCGTCCATCAGGTAGGTGAATGTCTCGAAGCCGCGGTGCGGGTGCCAGTCGGTGCCCCGGGGCTCACCGACGCCATACTCGACCTCGCCCATCTGGTCCATGTGGACGAACGGATCGAGCGCGGCCTTGTCCACTCCGGCGAAGGCTCGGCGCACCGGGAAACCCTCACCTTCGAAGCCGCGCGGCGCGGTCGTGACGGTGCGCACGGTGCGCGACCTGGTGCCCGGCTCCGGTGCGTCGATGCGCGGCAGGGTCATGGTGTCGGCGGTCACGGCGGGCATGGTGTCTCCTCAGGTAGTTATACAAGATTCAACTATATGGGGCGCTGATCCATTCCGCCAGCCCGTGGCGGAGTCCCGTTGGCGGCGGCGCGTGCCAGTTGCCGGCGATGTCGAGCCCTGCGAGGTGCAGGTCAGTTCGCGTAGGTGTAGATGGACGGCGTCGTGGACAGGGTGACCACCGAGGCTGCCTTCCGCAGAGCCTTGCGGTTCACCGACCAGATGCCGGCTGACACGGCGATGGTCGCCAGCGACTGCTCGTCCTTGCGGCGCGCGAGCGGGCCGAAGGCCGAATCTGAGCCGAGGACGACCATCCCTGCGGCCCCGCCGATCGCCACCTGGCTCGCGATGAGCCGCCCCATCTCCATCCCTGGCCTTCCGGACCACCGGCTGTGCGTGATCAGGCGCTGGCCGAGCATCCCGGCGACGATGATCGCGGCGTTTCCCGCCAGCAGGATCCGCTTGCGGGCGGCAATCTGCTCCGGGGTGACCGGCTTGCCTCCCAGGACGTTGTCGGCCACTTCCTCGATCGCACGCTGGGGGGCCACCGTGAACACGATGTACAACGAGTTCTTGACTCCACCGAGCACCATGTTGGACATCGGCACCTTGTTGACCTTCCGGCCGACTTCCGGGTGGTACGGGCCACTGGCCGCCACCAGGACGGCCGACCGTCGAGCGATCCCGAGACCTGGTTGCCTCTTGAGCAGGTCGTTGATCCGGTCGGACATGCCATGCCTCCTGGCGCATTGGGTGCGTCGAGTATCGCGTGCGAGGCCCCCTGCGCGCAGCACCACCCCGCTGCCTTGAGAATGGGGCGCATGCGACCCCGGGATGATGCGCCGCCCGCCGCCGACCTGCAGGACACGACCCGGGACGCCAACCTCCTGAGCGAACGTGTGGGCGGATGGTTCGACGAGCACCATCGGGACCTGCCCTGGCGGGGCGATGAGCGGACCGCGTGGGGTGTGCTGGTCAGCGAGGTCATGCTTCAGCAGACGCCGGTGGCGCGCGTCATGCCCGCGTGGACGGCGTGGATGGCGCGCTGGCCGCAGCCGGCTGACCTCGCTGCGGAGGCTCCTGGTGAGGCGGTTCGGCAGTGGGATCGCCTGGGGTATCCGAGGCGCGCGCTGAATCTGCACGGGGCCGCTGTGGCGATCGTCGACCGGCACGGCGGGCGGGTACCGGAGGCGGATGTCGACCTTCGGGCGCTGCCGGGTGTCGGGGAGTACACGGCGGCCGCGCTGCGCGCGTTCGCGTTCGGGCGGCGCTCGGTGGTGCTGGACACGAACGTCCGTCGCGTGCTTGCCCGGCTGGTGGGCGGTGCCGAGTACCCGCCCCCGAGCCTGACCGCGGCCGAGCGCGCTCGGGCCGCAGAGCTCGTGCCGGATGACGACGCCGAGGCGGCACACTGGTCGGTGGCGGTCATGGAACTCGGTGCGCTGGTGTGCACGGCCAGGGCGCCGCGCTGCCCCGAGTGTCCCGTGCGCGCCCAGTGTGCGTGGCTGCGTGCCGGCCAGCCACCCTACGAGGGGCCGCCCCGACGCATGCAACGGTTCGCCGGGACCGACCGGCAGGTGCGCGGTCAGATCATGGCGGTGCTCCGCGATGCCCACGGGCCCGTCGGTCGGTCGGCGATCGAGGCGGCGTGGGCGGAGCCGATCCAACGGGAGCGCGCGCTCGACGGACTGGTCGCCGATGGCCTGGTCGAGCCGGTGGGGGCGGCTGACTTCAGCCTGCCGACGGCCCGCCCGGGGCGAACCTCGAGCGCGCGCGGAGGTCCTGGTGGTGCTCGACCGCCTGCGTGACCAGGGCGATGATGTGCGGGTCCTCGACCCGGTAGATCTGGCGTCGTCCCTCCGGTCGGACGATGACCAGCCCGGCCAGGCGCAGCTTGGCCAGGTGCTGGCTGACGGTGGGGACGCTGGCCCCCGCAGCCTCGGCCAGCGTGGTCACGTCCTGTTCGCCCTGTGCGAGCAGCCACAGGATCCGGACCCGCGTGGGGGTGGCCAGCAGCGAGAATGTCGTCGCGGCTTCGACGAAGTCGACCGGGTCCGGGCCGTCGGGCGGAGACGAGGTCGAGGTCATCGGCTCAGACTAGCCAACGTTGCGCAAGCGGTTGAGGATCAGCGGGGCGCGTGACCGCACAATCAGCTGATGAGGCTGAACAGGCCCTCCTCCTCCTGGGCATTGTGCAGGCGTAGGACGCCGTAGAGCACGTAGAGGGTGCGTCGGGCGTCGCTCACCGCATCCTGGGGCTCCAGGTCCCGCGCGTCGACGAGCTGGCGCAGGCGGTGCACCTGGTGCTCGATCTCTGCATGCGTCCGGCTCAGGGCCCCGATCGGGTCCGCGCCACCGAGGGCGACAGCCATCATCGGCAGCAGCTCGCGCTCCTCCTGCCGCTCGTGTGGCAGCAGCTCGCCCTCGAGCCGGTCCACGAGCTCCCGCACCGGTGCCAGCGGGTCGTCCGGGTCAGCATGCTGCAGGCCGTCGGCGGTCCGGGCGATGTCATCGACGATCGGGCTCAGGGCCGCATGGTCCGCGGCGATCCGCGTGAGCAGGTCGAGGTTCTCCGGGGTGAGTCGAGTGGCTGCGGGAGGTCGGAACGCCCGGACCCGCAGGGCGTTGCCGATCGCGACGATGTCGATCACCTCCTGCAGCAGGGCGCCCATCGCGGCGGGCAGGAAGCCCAGTGCCGCGGCGAGCATCGCCACCCCGGACAGGCCCATGCCGATCCACGCGCTCTGCCCGGCGATTCGGCGGGCCCGCCGCGCGATGTCGATCGCGTCACCGAGCCGGTCGATGCGGTCCACCGTCAGGACGATCCCGGCTGCCTCTGACGATGCGGTGGCGCCACGGCCAGCCATCGCGACGCCCACGTCTGCGGCGGCGAGCGCCGGGGCGTCGTTGATGCCGTCACCGACCATGATCACAGGTCCGTGCACCCGTTCCTCATGGACGACGTTGACCTTGTCCGCTGGGGTCTGTTCCGAGCGGACCTCGTCGACGCCGACCAATCGCCCCACGGACTCGGCGGCATCGGCGCGGTCGCCGGTCACGAGCACCATCCGGCGCAGGCCGGCGGATCGCAGGCCACGAAGCATCCGGGTGGCATCGGGGCGGATGGAGTCGGAGAACAGCAGTGCCCCCGCGGGGGAACCGTCGAGGGCGACCAGGATGCTCACGGACCCCTCGATGTCCGCCTCCTGCCGGGCCCGCCGGGCCCATACCGGGACGTCGGCATCGAGGATCCACGGTGCCTTGCCGATCCGAACCGGCCGACCGTCGACGACGCCCTCGATCCCGTGGCCGTGGACCTCCACGACCTCGGTGGGCATCACCAGGGCGATCCCGCGCTCTTGCGCCGCTCGCACGATCGCGCTGGCCAGCACGTGCGGGGAGGCCTGTTCAAGGCTCGCCGCGGCGGCGAGCAGGTCACCGACGGCCACCCCGGGGGCGGTGTGCACATTGGCCAGCTCCGGGTGCCCCACCGTCAGGGTCCCGGTCTTGTCGAACAGCAGCACACGCCCGGCGGCCAGCTGCTCGAGGACCTGGCCGCCCTTGACCACGACGCCGCGGCGGGCTGCCTGCGAGACCCCCGAGATGATCGCGACCGGGACGGCCAGCAGCAGCGGACAGGGAGTCGCCACCACCAGGACGGCCACAACTCGGGCCGAGTCGCCGCTGGCAAGCCACGCTGCTCCGGCGAGGATCAGGGTCAGGGGCACGAACCACCAGGCCAGGCGGTCGGCGAGGCGCACGTACGGCGAGGAGTCCGCCTGGGCCGCCTCGACCAGCCGGAAGACGTCGGCATAGGTGCTGTCGGCTGCCAGCGAGGTGGCCACGATGTGGACCGGGGGCCCGGCATTGACCACACCGCTGCGCACGGTGTCACCGGCCGCGCGGTCGACTGCCTGCGGCTCCCCGGAGAGGGCCGACTCATCGAACGTCGCAGCCCCGAGCAGGCGAGCGTCCACCGGGACGATCTCCCCGGAGCCGACATGCAGCACCTCGCCGACTGCGACCTCGTCGACTCCGATGTCCTGGATCGCCGCACCCGCAATCCGGTGGGCGACCCTGGGGGAGCGGGCCGCCAGCAGGCTCAGCTCGCGTCGGGCCGTCGCCTCGGCCCACTGGTCCAGGACCGTTCCGGTGCCAACCATGACGGCCACCAGGGCCGCGGCCAGGTACTCCTGGGTCAGGATCGCCCCGCCGATGGCCAGCAGGGCCAGGACGTCGACCCCGGCCGAGCGCCGGGCCAGCGCGGCACCGACCGCCACGGCCGAGGCGGCCAGCCCGATGAGCCCGGCAGCCAGCCAGCACCCGTCCTTCAGCTGCTCGTTGTCGGTCAGTGCCCCGACGGTCCCCGCGATGAGCAGCAGCAGCGACGGTGCGAGGACGAACCACCCGCTCGAATCACGAAGGCGGTGCCCCGGCACCTCGGCCGTGGTGCCCGTGCCGGCTGCACGGGGGTCGGGCTGCAGCCCCATCACGACCACCACCCGCCGTGAGCCTGCGACGGCTCGGATTCCCGACCAGCAACACCTGCATGGTTACGTTACTACGCAAGTGTGGGGTTGGGAACCCGATCTGCTACGCCCCGATGGCCTGGCTGACGGTGAGCACCGACATGGCCAGGACCAGGACGGCGAAGCCGATCCCGAGTGACCTGTTCGACCACCGCCTGGACCAGCGCGCAGCCAGCGCGCTGACCACGAGCACGCTGATGCCGACCACGCCGGTCACCTGGGCATCCAGCGCCTCCCCGGCGCGGGGGATGAACGCGGCAGCGGAGTTGATGATGATCACCACCAGCGCTGTTGCCGTGGCCTTGTGCATGCTCATCCCCATCACGAGCGTCAGCGCTGGTACGACCAGGAAGCCGCCGCCCACTCCGAAGAACCCGGTGAAGAGCCCGACGGTTGCGGCGGTGACGACGATCAGTGGCCAGGAGCGGCGCTGCCCGTCCGGCGAGCTGCTGCTGCCTGCTGGACTGGCGCGAAGGGCCTTGCGCATCATGAGGGTCCCGGCGACCACGAGGACCACCGCGAACCCCCACAGCTGGATCGCGTCGTCGGTGACCAGGGCGATCCGGGAGCCGGCGACCGCGCCGAGGATGCCCAGGGCGCCGAAGGTGGCTCCCTGCGCCCACGCGACCCGCCCGGCCCGGGCATGTGGGATCAGCCCGCCCAATGCGCCGATCGCGACGACGATCAGCGAGGTGGTCCCGGCCTCATCGGCAGGCAGGCCGGCGGCGACGAGCAGCGGGATCGCCCGGATCCCGCCGCCGCCGCCGAAGAGCCCCAGGGACAGGCCCAGCGCGACGCCGATGGCGACGAAGGCAAGGAGGTCCACGGGCTACGAATCGTGTGTCAGGTTGCCGTCGACGACGTCAGTCGGCGTACGCGTCGCCGAGCATGACCGCGTGATCGTCCGTGACGATCGGCAGCCCGACCTTGCCAGCGTTGCCGAAGTTGTCGTCGACCGCCACGACCGGGATGCCGGCACGGGCCAGCAGTGAGGCTCCCACGGTGGCGCGGAACCCACTTCCGCAGGAGATCCAGACGGTCGGATCCGCACCGGCGTGGGCTGCGGCCTCCGACCAGGCGGCGAGCTGCCCGATGCTGGCGGGGAAGTCATGCAGCGGCAGGTGCCGGGCCCCCTCGACATGGCCGTCCTGCCACTCCGTGACGCGTCGTGCATCCACGAGGATCCGGGCTGGGTCGGCCGCCAGCTCGGAGGCCAGCTCTGCGAAGTCCACACGGCGGACCGTGCCGATCTCCTCCGGTGAGGTCGCCCAGGTCTGCGGCTGTCCGACGTTCTGGGCCGCGGGTCGGTCGATGCCGATGCGCGTCAGGCTCCGCTGGAACTCACTGATCTGCTCCTGCGTGGCGCCGAGCAGCGTGATCGGCGTGCCCCAGGGGATCAGCCAGCCGAGGTACGTGATGGCGTTGCCCTGCACGTCGAAGCTCAAGCTGCCAGCTAGGTGCTCGGCGGCCCACAGGCGACGCTTGCGCAGGTCGACGACCCATTCGCCAGCGGCGATCCGGCGGCGCAGCTCCTCTGGGTCGGCGGTCTCAGCAGGGGACAGATCGATCGGGCGCGCGCCTGCCTCGTTGGCCGGCCCCATGTGCGCGTAGTAGGCCGGGAAGGTGTCCAGGCCGGCCAGCAGCTCGGTGACGAAGTCGTGCTCGTCGAGCAGGGCGGCCGGGTTGGTGGCGGCCTGCGTGGCGACTGTGGACTCGACGCCCACGGTCGCCGTGGCGCTGCAGAAGGAGCCGAACCCATGGGTGGGCAGCACCTCGGCCGAGCCCTCAACATCGGTCACGAGCTTGCGGACCGAGCGCCACTGGTCGTGGGCCAGGCCCTCGGTGGCCTCCGGGCCGATCAGGTCGGGGCGGCCGACGCTGCCGAACAGCAGCGATCCGCCGGTGAACACGGCATGGTCGGATCCGTCGACGCTCAGCGTGTAGGACACGTGGTGCGGGGTGTGGCCCGGGGTGTGGAGCACGCGCCAGGTCATCTGGTCGGTGTCGAACCAGTCGCCCTCGCCGACGGTGAGCGCGTCGAACGCGTAGTCGTGGCCCTTGGGGACGACATAGGTCGCGCCCAGCTGTTCTGCCAGGGCCAGGCCGCCGGACACGTAGTCGTTGTGCACGTGCGTCTCGAGGATGTGGCTGACCTGCCAGCCGCGCTCCTCGATGACGGTCAGGACGCGATCGATATCGCGCTGCGGGTCCACGACGACTGCAGTGGTCCCGGTGGCAGCGACGTAGGAGCGGTCCCCCAGCTCGGGGGTGGAGATGATGACGATCTCGGGGCGGGTCATGGTTGCACGGTCCTTCCTGCGCTCTGGGCGGCGCCGGTCTCGACGGGGAAGCCCTGGTTCTGCCACATGACTGTGCCGCCGTCGACGTTGATGGTGTTGATGCCCTGATTGGCCAGCCACATGACGACCTGGCCCGAGCGGTTGCCGGTCCGGCAGACCACGTACACCGGGTCCGGCGACTTGAACTCCTCGGCCCGGAGCGGGACCAGCGACATCGGGATCCACTCGGCTCCCGGGACGTGTCCGCTGTCGTACTCGTGCTTCTCGCGCACGTCGATGACGCGGGCGGCGCCGCTGTCCTGGGCGCTCTTGAGATCCTTGACGGAGATCTGCTCGATCACTGTGCTGGTTTCCCTTCTGGCAGGTATGGGTCGGGTCGGGTCACTGGGTCAGGCCAGCGACATGAAGAGCTTCTCGAGGTCGGCGATGTCGGTTCCGGAGTCGTTGTCGGGGTTCGTCAGGCACTCCTGCAGGCTGCTGGCCACGATGGCGAAGCCGGCCTTGGACAGCGCCTTGGAGACTGCGGACAGCTGGGGCAGGACGTCGGCGCACTCGCGGCCGTCCTCCAGCATCCGGATGACAGCGGCCAACTGGCCCTCGGCGCGACGCAGGCGGTTCACGATCGGGCGCAGGTCCTCAGGCTTGAGTCCCGCGGAGCCCGCGGCCGGGATCGCCGTGGGGTGGGGCGTTGCCGGTGTCATCGGGCACTCACCGGCAGGTGCATCGTTGGGTGCTGGGGACGTGGGCCAGGACCTGCGCGGCGTGGTTGCCGCAGCCGGAATAGGTGGCCTTGCCGCAGGACCGGCAGGTGGCGGGGCTGCACATGGTGACCTCCAGGGGGTCTGAGTCGAGTGTGGGCTTCTTCGTGTGACTTCAATATACCCCCCGGGGTATTGGGATGCAACTCCCTGCCCGGCATGCCGAGACGTGCCGAGGGTGCGGGCCCTCGGCATCGAGGTCGGGCGCAACGGCGCGGCATGTGCCTTTGAGCAGCCCCAAGTGGCCGCGTAGCCCCAGCGGGGGGTGCGGCCAGCGGCGCGCCGTCGACTGGCTGCCCGCGGATCGGCTCAGATCAGGGCGTCCAGCAGCCCGACGGTCTCCCCGCGTGGTCCCTGCCGGGTGATGTCGATGATGACGTCGTAGTCCACGTGCGTGACGGTGCTGTGGGTCCGGGCATTGAGGATCCGCTTGTGCCAGGTGCGGTAGGTGACCGGGTCCGAGGAGATCCACGGGTCCCGCCCCATGTCGCGGCGCACCTGCCGCTCCTCCTCGGCGAGCAGGGCGACGATCGTGAACGTGTCGACCAGGAGCAGCCGGGTGCGCCAGGCGCCGGTCTCGCCGGGTTGGTGGGCGTCGACCACGATGGAGTGCAGGCCGATGGCGTCCAGCCGGGTCGCCATGCCGCAGGCGAGATCGATGGCCATGATGCGTGCGGTGTCCGTGTCGACGCCGCGGGCTTCCAGGAGCATCGCGGTCAGCGGGGCGAGGTCGATCACCGCGACCAGATCTCGGCGGGCGGCCACGTCGCGGGCGATGTCCAGCGGATTGGTGGCTGGGTGTCCGACGATGATCAGGGTTGTCATGGCAGTCCTTGGCAGGTTCTAGCGGGTGGCCCGACCTCCGGTCGGGGTGCTGAGGTCCTCACTGTCCGCCAGCTCGGCAAGCGCACGCGCGGACCGTACGACGATGCGACCGCGGCGCAGGCTCACGGCCCCGCGGTCGGCCAGATCACCGAGCACCTTGGTGGTTGTCTCCCGGCTGGTCCCGACGAGGTCGGCGAGCTGGCCGTGGGTGAGCCGGATCGTCTCGCCGTCGGTGCCCATCCGGGCCAGTGTCGCGGCGATCCGGGCGGGGGCGGTCCGCAGCACGGTGTCACCCAGGCGACGCTCGAGGTCAGCGACCCGCGAGCCCAGGAACTCCGCCACTCGAACCGCGATCCGCGGATCGGACAGCAGCAGGCGTTGCACGTCCTCTCGGCTCATCAGGCAGACCACGCACGGTTCGATGGTCTCGGCCCACGTCTGCTCGAGGGCCTGGCCGAGTGCGGCCATCTCGCCGAAGATCTGCCCGGGGGTGACGATCGAGGTGGTGATGGTCCGTCCGTCGATCCCGATCTGGAACAGCCGGATCCGGCCCTGCTTGACGATGAACAGGACCTGGGTGGGTCGGTCGGGGGAGTAGATGGTCTGCCCGGCCGGCAACTGGCTCATCGGTGCCGAGGCCCCGATCCGCTCCACCTCGTCGTCGTTGAGGTCCTGGAACAGGTCGAACTCACGAAGGACCCAGGGGTGCTCACCGGTGTGCGTGCTCATGATCCTCCTGGTCGAAGGTTGCGCGCAGGGCCTCTTCGGTCGGGTTGCCCAATGACAGTATGCGCCCCCTGGCCAGGAACATGGGGGTGCCGACGAACCCGGGGGGAGGCACCCACCCGAGCTCGTCGACGTCGGTGATCGTGACCCGGAGGCGCGGGTGGCTCGCCTGCAGTCGGGCAACCAGTAACAGCGAGTGCGCGCAGCTGTCGCAGGTTGCCGAGACCAGCACCTCCAGGTCAGTACTCGCCGACCCGGTGCCCTCGTTGGTCATGCCCTGCGGCGTGCCAGCGCCACGGCCACGGCTCCGAGGATCGCTCCGTAGACCATGTGGCCCATCAGCGACTTCCAGGCCATCGAGTCGACGTTGAACAGCGGCATGTCGAGGCGTGCGGGCATGGCGATCAGCGCCCCGAGGACCCACCAGACCATGCCGTAGGCGACACCGCCGAGGATCCCGCTGCCCCAACTGCCCAGGAGCCGGGCGAAGATCAGGCCGAAGCCGGCGCCGAACGCGGCTGAGATGGCCAGGTGCACCACCCAGCCGACCGCGATGGACTCGCTGCCCACGGTCATGGCGACCATCGGGATCATGTCCATCATCTGCATCATCATCCCGAACACCACCCCGCCGGCCAGGCCACCGACGATGCCGGGCACGAGACCCTGGGCCGCGGTGAGGTGGGAGGGTGCGTGAGTTGCGGTCGTCGTCGAGGTCTGAGTCATGTGCTGCTCCTGGGTCATGTGTGCGGATTCCCCGCCATCGGGGCACGGGGATCACACTGACCTGCGGCCGGCCCTCGGTTCGGTGAAGTGGCCCACATAGCCCGACCCAATTCCGGCGGGTTCCCGGACGGGGCGCCCGGCGCCAGGCAGGGGCGCGCGCCAGCGGTGCTCAGTCGCGGTCAGCGGTGGCCGGGCTCAGCGCTCGACCTCGCCGACTCGAGTGCCGCCCGCAGCGAGGCCAGCGCTCGACGCACGGCCGCCGTCTCCCCGCCGAGCGCTGCCTCGACGGCCCGGAGCCCTGGCAGGAATCGCTCTCCGGCGCGCTGGTGGACGGTCGCACCATCCTCGGTCAGGGTCAGGCGGTAGGAACGGCGATCGTCGGCGTTCGGCAGGCGCGTGACGTGGCCCCGTGCTTCGAAGCGCTTCACGTAGCTCGAGACGGTGGTCAGCGGCGCGGACATCCACACTGCGAGTTCCGTGGGGGTCAGCGGCTCGTGGCTGAGCACGGAGTACACGGCGAACTCGTCAGCCGTGAGCCCGGAGGACACGAGCGCCTCATCCAGCTGCGCGTTGGCGGCACGCGAGACCAGCCACGCATCGAACAGGACATTCGTCCCGGGTATCTCGGGGGTCGGGACGTCCGCAGTGGCAGGCATGGCTTGAGCATACTCCTGCGATGTCGTAGTATTCCCAGATACTGCGAACACGTAGTAAAATTTCCGGGGCCGACCACCGTGCCCAGTCCCGGCCGAGGAGCGGAGAGAGACCATGGCCCGATTGGTGCGTAGGAACTCGATGGTGGAGGGGTTGGCGGACCGCCGACTGCTGGCCGGATTCGGACTCGTGTGGCTGGTCCTCGCTGGCGTGCTGTTCGCGTGGCGCGGGCGCTTCTCGCTCGCGGCTGTGGAGCAGGCCTGCGGTCTCAGTGCGCCGGACGTGCGGTTCGCGCCCTCGGCAGCGGACACGCAGGCGTTCGTGGCTGGCTGCGGCGCCGACGGTCTCGCGGCCTATCGCGACCTGCAGCTCATCGATCTGGTCTACCCGGCGGCCGGCGCGCTGGTCCTCGTCGTTGCGCTGGCTCTGATCCTGGTCCGGGTTGCGCCCCACGTGGCGTGGCTGGCGCTCGTTCCCCTGGTCGCGGCCATCGGGGACTACCTGGAGAACGCTGCGGCGTGGGCGTTGCTGGGAGCCGGAGGCTCGGATCGTGGATGGGCCGCCCAGGTCCTGCAGGTCGGATCAGCGGTCAAGGTGGTCGGATCGTGGGTGTCGTGGCTGATGCTCTCGAGCCTGGTGGTCGCCCTGTTGGTGCGTGCCGTCGCCCGACGGCGCCGGGTCGCAGGGCTTGTTGGCGAGGCGGGCTGACGCGCGTGGCTGCCGTGCGTGGCTGCCGTACGATCCCGCCGTCCGACGCGCCTCGCCCATGAGCCGGATGGGGTGCAGCCAGCGCCGTAACCCCCAGCAGACCGGTGCCCCGACCCAATTACGGTCGGTTCCCGGCGCCCCCACCAGGTGGCGGGGCGCCGGCCGCGGCCTGCTACGGGACGATGTTCTGGTTGAGGTGGAACAGGTTCTGCGGGTCATACGTGCGCTTCACGTCGCGCAGCCGCTCGTAGTTGGCGCCGAAGTTGTCCGGGACCCGCGCCTGGTCATCGGCGGCGGCGAAGTTGATGTAGCCGCCGGCCTCGGAGTGCGGAGCGATCGCCGCGTAGTAGTCCTTCACCCAGGCGGTGTTCGCCTCGTTCTCAGCAGGGTCCGGCCACATGCCGGCGATGACGGTGGCGAACGAGGCGTCCCGGTGCCCGAACGCGGTCGCGTCGTCGGAGACGTCGTGGCACGCCCCGTTGATCGGGTAGATGTGCATCGTCGAGTTCATCGCCGGCACTCCCGGTCCGTGCTGGAAGTGGGCGTCGATCGCATCGTCGGTGAGCTCGGTGACGAACGCGGCCTTCCAGTAGTGCTGCAGCCCGCGCGGGACGAGCGCGTCGAACAGGGCGTTCACGTCCGAGAACGGCATGACCCCCACATGCTCGGCCACCGGGGTGGCGACCTGTCGGAACGAGTCGATCAGGGCCTGCCCCTCGGCTTCATCGCCGCTCCAGCAGTTCATGATGCCGCACGGCGGCTCGCCGACCCGGTCCTCGGGGATGAACGGCAGGGGCGGTGCCTGGTTGAACAGCGGGAAGCCTCCGTACTCCCGTGGGGCGTCGGCGATCATGTCGCGGTAGTGCCGGAAGATGGCCGGTCCGTCGGCGAGCTCGAAGAACATGGGGCCGGCGAGCACGTTGGCAACCGCGTGCAGCCGGAACCGGAACTCGGTGACGACCCCGAAGTTGCCGCCACCGCCGCGGATCGCCCAGAAGAGCTCCGGGTTCTCGTCGGTGGAGGCGGTCCGAACCTCGCCATCGGCGGTCACGATCTCGACCGAGAGCAGGTTGTCGATGCTCAGCCCGTGTGCGCGCGCCAGGTAGCCGATGCCGCCGCCGAGCGTCAGGCCGCCCACACCGGTGGTGCTGATGATCCCGCCGGGGGTCGCCAGGCCGTGGGCACCGGTGGCCACGTTCACGTCGTTGAAGGTGGCGCCACCCTGCACGTGGGCAACGCGCGCCCCGGGATCGACCCGGACCTCGCGCATCCCTGAGAGGTCAGCCACGACGGCTCCGTCGGCGGTGCCGAAGCCGGGCACGCTGTGCCCGCCACCCCGGACGGCCAGGTCGGCCCCGGTCTCGCGGGCGTAGTTGACCACGGCCACGACATCGCTGGTCGACGTGCATACAGCCACGGCTTCGGGTCGACGGTCGATCATGAAGTTGTAGACGTGTCGGGCCTCGTCGTATCCGGGGTCGTCGGCAGTGATCACCGCGCCGCTCACGTCGGTCCGCAGCGTGTCCAGGGTTGTCATCGGGGTGCTCCTTCTCGCCGACGGCAGCCGGCGGGGTGATTGATTCTGACGTCAACGACGCTACGGAGCGCCCAGCGTGCGCACATGACCAGAAGTGGTCGTCCTTGATCGACCGGTCCCTCGGCGCATAGGCATTTGTGCCTACGCCGGGGAACCGTCAGTGGCCACCCATGTGCGGCTGAGTCCGCAGACCCTCGCCAGTGACGATGACTCGGACTACGGTCAGGGCATGTCGGCCTGGGTACCTCCTGCGCTGCCCACATGGTGGGCGAGGCCAAGCGGCCCTGCGTTCGTCGGTCGGCACGAGGAGTTCGACGCGCTCGAGGAGATCTGGGCCGCGGCCGAGATGGGCACGCGCCAGGTCGTGTTCGTCGGTGGCGAGCCCGGGGCTGGGAAGTCCCGGCTTGTCAGCGAGGCGGCATCGGCCCTCAGCAGGGCGGGAGCCGCGGTCCTGGTCGGGCACTGCCTGTCGGACTCTCCGGTGGCCTACCAGCCCTTCCGGGACCCGGTCCGGTCACTGATCCCCGCAGTCGACGTCGTCATCGCTGCCGAGTCGCGGGCGGTGGTCCGAGATCGGCTGACCGCACTGGTGGGGACCGATCGGCATGACCAGGGTTCCGTCGAGCGCGCCGGGCAGGCACGCGACCTCTACGACGCCGTGGTGGAGACCCTGGCAGGGGTCGCAGCTTCCCAGCCGGTGGCGCTGATCCTCGAGGACCTGCATTGGGCCACCCGCTCCACCCTGCAGATGCTGTCGTACCTGGTCCACCACATGACTGACTCGCGGTTGCTGATCGTCGGCACCCACCGACCCACCGCACCCGATCGATCCGAGGCGGTGGTCGCAACCATCACGGACCTTTACCGCGACCCCGGGGTCCATCGGCTCGACCTCGCCGGGCTCAACACCGTCGACGTCACCGAGTTCATCCGGATGGAGGCGCACCTGTCCTCTGATCGAGCGACGCCGCTGGCCTCCCGGCTTCGCGACGAGACCGGCGGGAACCCGTTCCTGCTCCAGGAGATCTGCCGCGACCTCGGCTCCGACGTGGGGTGGTCCGCTGGGTCTGGATCGCCGCGGGTTCCGGGGACGATCCGGGACGCCTACGCCTCGCGCCTCGGGCAGCTGGACCAGTCGAGTCGCGACATCGTCGAGCTGGCCGCGGTGCTGGGTGAACGAATCCCCGTCCCGCTCCTGCTCGGCGCCGCCCCGCTTGACGAACAGACAAGCCTGGCGTGCCTCGAGAAGGCGGTGGAGGGCGGGCTGCTGGGCTCGGTCCAGGGCGGGCTGGACTACCGGTTCGCCCACGCGCTCGCGCGCCAGGCCGTCCTCGATGTGATCCCGCCGCTGCGCAGATCGCGGCACCACGCCCGGGCTGGCGAGGCGCTGGAGGCTCGCTCCGCACCGGGGCTGACCGGTGCCCAGCAACTCGCCCATCACTTCTCGCACGCGTTGGGCGATGAGATGTCGGTCAAGGCGCGCCACTACCTGGTGCGAGCCGGTGTACTCACCGAGCGGGCCCTGGCCCATGAGGAGGCGGCCCAGTACTTCCAGCAGGCGGCCGAGATGGCCGACGATCCGGTCGAGCGTCACGAGGCGCTCCTGCTCGCCGTCCCGTGCCTGGTCAGCGCAGGCAGGTTTACCACTGCGATGGAGCTCAGCCGCCAGGTGGCGACCGAGACCGCGGACCCGACGGCCAGATTGGCGGCGGCGACGGCCCACGAGCGCGCCGGCAGGCGTTTCGGCGAGGCCTCCTCGGCTGCCTTGCTGACCGATGCCCTGCGTGACTATGGGGCGGACCACGACGACCCCGCCTATGTGCGGGCACTGGCCAGCCTCGGTCGAGCCATCGGGTTCGTGGGGATGATCGACGACTCCGTCGAGCTCAGCAACTCAACCCTGGCCCGAGCCCGTGAGATGGGTGACGACGAGCTCCTGGCCCATGTGATCGACGCGGGCCTGTGGCATGGGCTGCACCCGGAGCGCGCGAACATCACCCTGGCGCGGGCCCAGGAGCTCGCCGATCTCGCCAAGCGCCTGCGCGACTACGACACGCTGGGATCCTCAGGGTTCTTCCGGGCCACGCTGGGATACATGCTCGGTGACCGCAAGGAGATCGACCTGGCCGCTGCCGACATGAGGTGGGCAGCCGAACGCAGCGGCCTGCCCTACTACGAGTTCTGGGTGGCAACGGTCAGCTACGGCATGCGCTTCATCCGCGGGGACTTCGTCGGTGCAGAGCGGGAGGCCGACCGGGTCCGGCGGATCAGTAGCGGCTGGGAGGGTGACGACACCGAGGGGCTCTTCGGCGTGCAGATGTTCATGGTCCGGCGGGAGACCGGCAGGCTGGAGGATGTCCGCCCCTTCATCACCGGCGCGGAGGACCCGGACACGCACTGGGCGCCCGGGCTGCTGGCCCTGTACACCGCTCTGGAGATGGTCGAACCCGCCGCCGCGCTGCTGACGTCGTTGCTGGACGGGATCACTGACGACCTGAGGCACTCGGCGATGTGGCCAGCTGTTCTGGGGTTCCTCGTCGAAGCTGCCCTGTTCGTCAAGGACGAGGCCGCCCTTCGGCGCCTGAGACCACTCCTGCAGGAGTACCACGGCATGAACCTGGCGTCCGGGCAGTTCGTGGCCATGTTGGGCAGCGCCGACCGGTACCTGGCCTGTGTGGACTCCGCCTTGGCGGAGGGTGATCCGCTGTCGCTGTTCGACGCCGCGCAGGCACTGGACACCCGCTCGGACTCCCGGGTGCACCTGGCCACCAGCCTGGCTGCCCGCGCGCGGCATCTGGCCGCCACCGGGCGTCCGGCTGATCGGGCGGAGGCGCGCGCAGCCGCTGAGCGGGCCCGGGCGCTCGCAGAGCCGGTCGGTCATCGTCGGGTCGTGGCCATCGTTGACGGCGTGATCGCATCACTCGACCAGCGCGCGCCCGCCGACGCCGCTCCGAGCGCGGTCCCGAGTGGTCGTGCGGCGGAGGTGGACTCCGGCCTGACCCCTCGGGAGCTGGATGTGCTCGCGCTGCTGGTGGGCGGCGCCTCCAACCAGCGCATCTCCGAGCAGTTGGTCATCAGCCCGCACACGGCCGCGAACCACGTGCGCAGCATCATGATCAAGACGGGAGCGGCGAACCGGACGCAGGCAGCGATGCTCGCCGTGGCCAACGGGTGGGTCGACGCGGGGGAGTGACGCGGGCGCGGGTCCGTGGCCCGCGGCTTGCGGGCGGCCGGCGGGCGGCGGCCGGGTCGGGCGGCCGGCCC
>JAQBEX010000221.1:0-12661 GCA_032123675.1 Actinomycetes bacterium | reverse complement strand
AGCGAGACCAGCTGCCGGCCACCGGCGACGCCGACCTCCTGCGCGAGAGCTTCGCCAACGTTCGTGCCCTCAGGCAGCACATGCCCGATTTGGTCATCCTGCCCGCCCATGACCCGAACGCCGCCGCGAGGATCAACTCCGCATCCACCAAGCCCTAGCCGTTTGACGACGGGGAGTCCTGCCCAATCCGGAGGCAGAGGCGCTGTCGACGACTGACTGCCCGACTGGTCGTGGCGCGTCTGGACCAGTTCGAACTTCGACGCCGGTCAGGAGGGGACGTCGTGTCGCCGCCTGAGGACGCATTCACGCGGCGTGGAACAGATCTGGCGGGGCAACGGCCACTGCTGCTAGTTGGACGCCTGCGTCGTTGGTGTTGCCGCCTTGGCCCAAGGAGTCGATGTTGAGCCCCTGATTTCGGAGGACCGCGGTCAGGTACTCCGCGGCCTCATCTGCCGTATCGGTGAACGTGATCACCAGGAGGGGGTCGTACCACCACATCGTGACGACCACGTTGCTGTCATCCCAGTGCGGACCGGTAGCGAACATCTGCCCCTGGACCTGGAACCTCTCGACACCGGCTTCCGCCGTCCAGCCGCTCATCGCGGCTCCTGCCTGTCCCGGCTTGACCACGTAGATGTCTACCGCGTCGTTGCTTCCCATGGGTGTCGTCGAGCGGCCCGTGGCGAAGACCTCCGGCTCCTCGGCGATTGTCTCATCCACGTTCTGCTGACCGAAGGAATCGGCCATGAGTGGGATGTCGAGGTCGCCGGGCAGCACCCACCGCAGCGCCTTGCCGTACTGGTCGGCGGCCACCCAGCGCTGGATCTGCGCCTGCGTCGTCGCGAACTTCGGCTGCAGTTCGACGGTGAAGTCCCCACTACCCACGGTGACCTCACCGGGCAGGTACCCCTTGGTCTCCACGACGAGTTCGTCCCCGGGGCTCACGGCGTAGACCGTCACCGCACCATCCTTGTCCGCTGCTCCGCACTCGAGTCCGTCCCGCTTCACGGTGGCTGCAAGTCCACGTCCCGTCATCGCGCTGCTCACCTGGCCGGTCAGGACCACCGGCTCGAGCTCGACTACCAGCGTCGGCGCGGCTGCTGTCTCTGAGCCCTCATATCCGGGTGCCGTGAACGCGAGCACTACATCGGGCTCTGCCTGGACCTCGAAGCTCCCCTCGGCGCCGGTCGTGACCAACTCCAGTCCCCCCGAAACACGCACGTCCTGCAGGCCGATACCCGTCCGGGCATCCACCACGGTTCCGCTCACATCCACCGGGGCCACCGGCCTCAGCAGTAGCACCGCCGCCGCCACCGCGACGGCGCCGACGGCCACAACGGCGAGGAGCAGGACCCACAACCCACGACGCGGACGAGGACGCGGAGCCGGTGGTGCTGGAGGGGTCGGGACATCATGTCCGACTGGTGGTGGCGCCTGCATCGAAATGGACATTTCACATACCTCCCGGGCTGGCCCCGGAGGGACCTGGGAGGTGCACCCCCGCGTCAACCCTTCACCCAAGGACTATCAGCGGCCCCTCGCGCCCGGTAGTGCCGAACGTCCCCCCACCACGACCGCTGGCGTGGACCCTGACGCGGAGCGTCGGGCGCGGTGCGGCAGGCTGAGACCATGGTCGGCGATCCTCGTGTCCGGGCGAAGGCCGAACTCGCTGGCGGGGTTGTGGTGTCGTGCGCCCCGGGCCTGCCAGGCCGGGTGACGGAAACCCGGGTGACCCCAGCGGAGGTCGTCCGGGGAGAGTTGGCCGGATCCGGATACGCCCTGCTGCAGGTGACCGGCGGGGGTCGGCTGGTGCTGGCCACCCATCGGCGCCTCGCCGTTCTGGACAACGCGCATGTCGTCGCCTCCACCGTGCCGCTGCTGATGGGGGTCAGCCTGCTGTCCCCGCCGTGTCGGGTGTTGGGCCTCCCGGCAGGATCCACACCACCTCTGACCGCACTCGCCCACGGGCTCATCCACCCGGAACGGTACGAGGTTGACCGCGACGTCAGCCCGTCATGCCGAACCCGGAGAATGCAACCCCGGGGTGGATGCGGGGTAGTTGGTGCTGTAGGTGGCGAAGTCCCAGGCGTCGAGGAACGTGGTGGCGGCGTCTCGCCCGGACTGGTAGAGCCGTTCCTGGTCGGCGCGGGACGGGTCGAAGGCAACCGCGGAGATCCCGAATGTGTCGACGAGGATGGTCCGAGCGCAGATCGCGGGATCGTCGATATGGGTGCGGTCGTCCTGAGCGGGCGCCCCGCCCGCGTCCTGGATCCCCTGGAGGTCCAGAGCGGCGAGTAGGGCCAGGGCGTCGGTGACCAGCGCGGAGACCAACTCATCACGGGCGACCGGGTCGTCCCACGCGATCTGTGGCTTGCCCGCCGAGGTGTAGTCATGCCCCGTGCAGTGCGCCGCGACCAGCTCGGCCGCACCGGGGACCTCGCGGGCGACCCAGCGGATCGCGGCGATCAACTGGGTCACGGTGTCCTGGCGGGCGACCGCGTCATCCAGCACGTGGAGTCCAGCGCCCGCCGGGTCCGGCCCGCGAGCGCCCCGGTCCCGAGGCCGTGCGCAAGGGCCTCATCACCAAGAATCCTACCGAGGCAGCAACCGCGCCCAGGCCCGGAGCTACTGGTAGTCGTCGCTCCGTGATGAACACGTGGTCAGCCAAGGAGGTCGCGACGTTCCTGGAGGGCGTCTCAGACCATCGCCACGCGGACCTGTATACGTTCCTCGCATTGACGGGGTGTCGGCGCGGGGAGGCTCTGGGCCTACGGTGGCGCGACCTTGAGCTGGACCGCAACATGGCGGTAATTCGGCAGCAGATTGGCAAGGTGTCCGGCAAGGTCGTCATCGGGTCCACGAAGGACAACAAGGGCCACACCGTTGCGCTCGATCCGGGTCTTGTCGGTCGGCTGAAGGACTGGCGCAAGGCGCAGGACCGTGAGCGAGAACTGCTCGGGCAGGGCTACGACGACACCGACTTGGTGTTTGCGAACGCGGACGGAACGTACATCTACCCGAAGGTCATCGCCCTGCGCGCAGCGCGGTAGACAACCGGTAGATGAAGAGCGACCCCTGCCGGCATCGTGGCAGGTCAGGGGCCGTTCTATGGTGTCCGAGGGGGGACTTGAACCCCCATGCCCCGTAAAGGGCACTAGCACCTCAAGCTAGCGCGTCTGCCTATTCCGCCACCCGGACGAGGTGCACCTGCGAAGCTCCGCAGGAAGCGTGCACAGGATAGCAACCATCCTCGACCCGCGACCAATCGCGAATCCGTGCACGCGGCCGACCCAGGCGCGCGGCCCTCAGGGAAGCTGACCACCAAAGGCCATGGCCAGCCGAATGAGCCGATCCTGCCCGCCGGTGAACTCAGCGAGCACGGCCTCGGACGTGGCCTCCTCGGGGGTCAGCCAGGCAAGGTCGATGGCTGACTGAGTCGGCACGCAGTCACCGTCCACGGGCACGACGTAGGCAAGTGCAACGGCGTGCTGGCGTGGATCATGGAACCCGGTCACGGTGGGGTCCGGGAAGTACTCGACGATCGTGAACGGCGAGATGGAGACCGGGAGCCGGGGGAGGGCCACTGGGCCGAGGTCCTTCTCCAGGTTCCGGATCAGCGCATCGCGGATGCGTTCCTTGTACATCACGCGCCCCGCGACCACGGCACGGGACAACGTCCCGTCGGGGCGGGCGCGCAGCAGCAGCCCGACCGCGGTGATCCGGCCGGTGGCATCGATCCGGACCGGGATCGCCTCGACGTACAGAATCGGCAACGTCCCACGCACGGTCGACAGGTCCTCGTCCGTCAACCAGGGCGAGACAACTCCCAGGGTCTCGTTCATGGAAGAGATTGTGCACGGTTCCACAGCCCTTCGCGCGACCCGAACTTCGGCAGAACACGGCAGGATGGGTGTGTGCCCCCCACCAGTGACCCCACCCTCGACGCGATGCCGGAAGCTGAGGCCGACGTCGTCGCCCTCCTGCGCGGACTCATCCGCATCGACACCACCAACGCCGGGGAGCGACCCGAGACCGTCGGCGAGATCGAGGCAGCGCAGTATGCCGAGGAAGTCCTGCGTGCCGCCGGTTTCGACCCGCAGCCCTTCCACACCACGTCGGTCCGGCGCGCCGGCCTCGTCCTGCGCATCCCGGGCACCGACCCGGACGCATCCCAGCGTGGGCTGTTGCTGCACGGGCACCTTGACGTGGTGCCGGCACAGGCCGCCGACTGGACGCATCCGCCCTTCGCCGCCGAGGTCGCCCCCGACCCGGCCTCGGGTCTGGACATGATCTGGGGCCGCGGGGCGGTCGACATGAAGGACATGGTCGCCATGATCCTGGCGGTCGCCCGGCACTGGGGACGGACCGGGACCCGTCCGCGCCGGGACGTCGTGATCCTGCTCCTGCCCGACGAGGAGGCCGGTGGCCTGCACGGTTCGCACTGGCTGGTGGACAACCGCCCCGACATGTTCGAGGGAGTCACCGAGGCTGTGGGGGAGGTGGGCGGATTCTCCATGACGATCCGCGACGACCTGCGCCTCTACCTGGTCCAGACCGCCGAGAAGGGCATCGGCTGGATGCGCCTTCACGCCGCCGGACGGGCAGGCCACGGGTCCATGCTCAACGACGACAACGCAGTGACCAACCTCTGCCGGGCGGTCACCCGGCTCGGGGACCACACGTTCCCGATCCGGGTGACGGACACCACGCGCGCATTCGTGGCCGAACTCTCCGACGCGCTCGGGGTCGACCTCGATCCCCACGACAGCGAGCAGCTCGTTCGCGTGCTCGGCCCGCTGGCCCGGATCGTGGGCGCAACGCTGAGCAACACCGTCAACCCGACGATGCTTGAGGCCGGCTCCAAGGTCAACGTCATCCCCGGCGAGGCGAGCGCCCATGTGGACGCACGCTTCCTCCCGGGCTACGAGGACGAGATGCTGGCCACCATCGACGAGCTGCTCGGTGACCAGGTCGTCCGTGAGTTCGTCGTCCGGGACATCGCGCTGGAGACCACATTCGACGGGCCGTCCATCGAGGCCATGGCCGCCGCCCTGAAGGCCGAGGACCCCTACGCGCGGGCGGTGCCGTACACGTTGTCCGGCGGGACCGACGCCAAGGCATTCTCGCTGCTGGGAATCCGCTGCTACGGCTTCGCCCCACTGCGCCTGCCCCCGACGCTGGACTTCGGTGCGTTGTTCCACGGGGTCGACGAGCGGGTCCCGATCGACGGCCTGCAGTTCGGGGTCCAGGTTCTCAACCGCTTCCTACGCTCAGCCTGACGGATCAGGTGGTGGTGCCGGATCCCAACCACTCGTCAGTCTCCTTCTGCATGCGCAGGCCGTGGCCCCGGGCGCAGGTCAGTCCGAGACCTCGTCCAATGCCGTCCGGATCTCCTCGGGCAGTGTCAGCTCCTCGACCTGGAGCACGCCGCGCAGTTGCGCTGCGGTGCGCGAGCCCAGCAGCACGGAGGCAACGCCGGGTCGGTCGCGAACCCAGGCCACGGCGACCTCGACGGGGGCGACTCCCAGTCCTTCCGCCGCCGTGCACACGGCGTCAACGACTCGTCGATGGCTCGCGCCCAGGTACTCCCGGACGAACCCGCCCAGGTGTGGCGAGGCACCTCGGGAGTCGGCTGGCGTGCCGTGCCGGTACTTCCCGGTGAGGACCCCACGGCCGATCGGGGACCACGCGAGGATCCCTGCCCCCACAGCCTCGGCGGCACCGAACACATCGGCCTCCGAGTCACGGGCCAGCAGCGAGTACTCGACCTCATTGGCGACCATCGCCAGTCCGTGCCGGTGCTCCGCCCCGGCCGCTGCGAGCGCCAACTGCCACGGGGCATAGTTCGAGACCCCCACGTAGCGCGCCTTGCCGGACTCCTGGGCTGCCGCCATCGCCGAGAGGGTCTCCTCGATCGGCGTCGCCTCGTCCCAGCCGTGCACCATCCACAGATCCACGAAGTCCGTGCCCAGCCGCTCCAGTGAGCCCTCCAGCGCCCGCAGGAGGTGCCGACGGGAGGCATCGAACCGGCGCTCGGGCGTGCGGCGGCCACCGGCCTTCGTGGCGATCACGACGTCGTCGCGGGCACCAGCCTCGGCCACCAGCGCACCGAGCAGCTCCTCGGCTGCCCCGGACGCGTACACGTCTGCCGTGTCGAACAGGGTCCCGCCGGCCTCCAGGAACAGCGAGAACTGATCGCGCGCCTCGTACTCATCGGTGTCCCGGCCCCAGGTCATCGTCCCGAGGCCCATGCGGCTGACCTGTAGCCCGCTACGACCGACCGCCCTGCGCTCCATGGCGCGCCACGCTATCTGGTGGGGGAGCGCGCGACGGTCAGCGGCTAGGCTCGGCGCGGCGCGGCGCGCGGGCGCAGCAAGTATCGGGAGGGCACGGTGCAGGTCATGCGACGTCCTTGGCCCAACGTGGCAGTGACGCCCAGCCCCCAGTGGTGGATCTGATGATGCTCTCCACGCTCGCATCTGTCGCGGCTGGCACTGCCGGTGCGGCGCAGACCACATCCGCTGAACCGGTCACGTGGTTCCAGGCCGTCGTCCTCGGGATCCTCCAGGGGCTCACTGAGTTCCTGCCGATCTCCAGCAGCGGGCACCTGTTGATCTTCTCCCAGCTCTTCGGCTGGACAGATCCCGGCGCCGCGTTCACGGCCGTCACCCAGATCGGCACCGAGACCGCCGTGATCATCTACTTCGCCAAGGACATCTGGCGGATCCTGCGGGCATGGTTCGGGCAGTTCACCAACCGGAGCACGCGGGGCGACCCGGATGTGCGGATGGGGTGGCTGGTGATCGTCGGCACGATCCCGATCGGCCTGCTCGGCTTCACCTTCTCCGATCAGATCGAGACCATCGCGCGCAACCTGTACCTGGTGTCCTTCACGCTCATCTTCTTCGGCATCGTGCTCGGCGTGGCTGACCGGACCGCCCGGTCCATCCACACTCTGGGTGAGCTGACCGTGCGCGATGGCATCATCTTCGGCTTCGCCCAAGCCGTCTCACTGATCCCCGGGGTGTCCCGGTCCGGGGCAACGATCTCCGCCGGCCTGTTCATGGGGTACAACCGCGAGGCCGCGACCCGATATGCGTTCCTCCTGGCCATCCCCGCGGTGCTGGCGTCCGGCTTCTACCAGGCGCTGGACATCGGGTCGGACCCGGCGGTCGCCTGGGGACCCACGATCCTGGCCACGCTCATTGCCTTCTTCATCGGGTACGCGGTCATCGCCTGGCTGATCCGCTACGTCTCGACCAACTCCTACATGCCGTTCGTGCTCTACCGGATCGGGCTCGGCACCCTCGTGCTCGTCCTGCTCGGCACCGGGGTGCTGGTCAACCCCTGATCGCTGGACAGTCGGCCAACTGACCCGGTCGTCGGAGCTGCCACCGATCGCTAGTGTGGCCGTCCATGACCACGGTTCTGCTCATCCGCCACGGTCGGACTGCGGCGAACGCCGCCGGGATCCTGGCCGGGCGCACTCCCGGCGTCCTGCTCGACGCTCAGGGCCGCCGCCAGGCCCGAACCCTGCGAACCAGACTCCGCGACGTGCCCATCGACGTCGTGGTGAGCTCACCCCTGGAGCGCTGCATCGAGACCGCCGACGCGATCCTCACCACGCGCCCCGACGTCGAGCGTCTGACCGACGACGGGTTGACGGAGTGCGACTACGGCCAGTGGACCGGGCGCCCGCTGGCTGAGCTGGCCGAGGAGCCGCTGTGGCCAGCCATCCAGGGCTCACCGTCCGGCGTGACCTTTCCGGGGGGTGAGCCGATGCTCGCAATGGCCGAGCGCGCCGCTGCCGCGGTCTCGAGGTGGGTCGCCCAGCATCCCGAGGGCACTGTGGTCCTCGTCTCCCACGGTGATGTGATCAAGGCGATCCTGTCCCATGCCCTCGGCCAGCCGCTGGACCAGTTCCAGCGGATCGTGATCGGTCCGGGGTCGATCAGCGTTGTCCACTACCACGACGACCGCTCGATGGTGATCCGGATGAACGACACCGGGAACAGGCTGCCGGTCCAGCCGGCGTCCGCGCGCCCCACCGTCGGTGGTGGCACCGGCTGATGCGCGGCGCAACCCACCGCGTCTTGTGGGCACGCGGGGGCGGTCCCGTCCCACCCCGGCTAGTCTGAAGGCCATGTCCCGCCAGATCCTGCTCCATGATCCCGTGGAGCGCTTCGTCGTGGGAACGGTCGGCATGCCGGGGGAGCGCACGTTCTTCCTGCAGGCACGCTCCGGAACCCTGATCAGCAGCGTGGTGCTCGAGAAGGCCCAGGTGGCCACGTTGGCCGATCGGCTCGAGGAGCTGATCGCTGACGTGGGCGAACGCCTGGCGATCGAGGTGCCCGAACCCGGTCCCGCCGATGCCGATCCCCTGGAGGTGCCCCTCGTCGAGGAGTTCCGGGTCGGCGCGATCGCCTTCGGCTGGGATCCCAGCAGCGACCAGATGCTCTTCGAGCTCCACGGCCAGACCGCCGACGACGACGTCGATCCCACGGAACTCGGTGACGATGACGACGGCCCAGCCGTGCTTCGGGTGCGCACGACCCTGCGCCAGGCGGTCGACTTCATCGTGCGCGCGCGCAAGGTCGTGGCCGCCGGGCGACCACCGTGCCCGTTCTGCCAGCAGCCCCTCGATCCAGGGGGCCATATCTGTCCGCGGGCGAACGGCTACCGGCGGTGACCCAGCCGGTGGATGCCCTGGCCACCGGAGATCTGCACGTGATAGGCCGGCTGACCGAGGCCTCGAACATGGCCCTCCTGGCCGACGTGGTCACCGACGAGGGGCCGATCAGGTGCATCTACAAGCCAGTCGCGGGGGAGCGACCGTTGTGGGACTTCCCCGGAGCCGCCCTGGCTGCGCGCGAGGTCCTGACCGCCAAGGCTGCCGAATGCTTCGGCTGGGACCTCATCCCGGCCACCGTCTGGCGCGATGACGGGCCGTTCGGCGCGGGCATGTGCCAGGAGTGGGTCGATTCGGTCGATACCGCGCCAGTTGCACTCTTCACCCCCGGGGAGGTTCCCGAGGGCTGGCGCGACGTGGCCGAGGGACTCGACTCCAGCGGTGCGCCGATCCTGTTGGCCCACGAGGCATCCGAGCCGATGGCGCAGATGGTGGTCCTCGATGCCCTGGTCAACAACGCCGATCGCAAGGGCGGACACGTGCTGCGCCGCCCCGACGGGCGCGTGGCCGCGATCGACCACGGGGTGACGTTCCACGCCGAGAACAAGCTCCGCACGGTCCTGTGGGGGTGGGCCGGGATGCCGATCCCGGAGTCGCTGCTCGGCCAGGTCAGCGACGGGGCGGCGGCCTTCGCTGCCCTGGTGCAGGAGTGGGGAACGCACCCGGCGCCGGGGTCGGCCCACCTCTCGGACGCCGAGGTCCGGGCCGCGACCGATCGCCTGGAGTCCCTGCAGCGCGACGGCACCTTCCCGATGCCCGGTGCCAACTGGCCGGCACTGCCCTGGCCACCGATGTAGCCCGGCCGCCGCCCGTCGGTGGAGCACAGCCAATGACCGAATGCGTGTTTGCAGCACCCCGCAACGGTCCGAGTCACCTGTTCGTGGCTGTCCCGGTGGGCAGAATCAGGACTCGAGACGCCCGGTCCGGCCGTCCACGAGGAGGTCTGCGGCCGCCCGGGTCCCGTCAGCGGCGAAATGCGCGGCCTCCCGCTCCTGCCAGGAGCGCCACTGCGCCTCGAGCGCATCCCCGTCGCGGTCCAGACCTCGTTCGAGCCGCAGCGACACGGGCGCCTCGACCCAGATGACCACACTGGCGCGGTCCCGGATACCGGTCGTCGCGCTGGCGCACCCCTCGAGGATCACGACGGGGGCAGCGGGCACCTGGACCCACTCGCCGAACCGCCCCAGGACCCAGTCGTACCGTGGGTGCTTCCCGGTGAGGCCCGCCTCCCACGGCGTCAGCAGCCACGCGTCGACCCGCCCGGCCAGGTGAGCACCCAGGGGTTGATCCCACCCCTGGTACAGGTCATCCATGTGCACCACGGGAGCCCCACCCACAGCCCGGGCCACAGCGGCCGCCAGAGTTGTCTTCCCCGAGCCGGCTGGACCGTCGATGCACACCAGACGGGTGCGACCACAGCGCGGCTCGGACTGCAGCACCCGAGCAGTCAGTTCGGGTACGCACTCGGGGATCAGCACGGAATCATGGCCCGTTGCTCGACCCACCGCGCCCCTGCCCAGCAGGCAGCTGAGCCAGGCCACCCATGACGCCGCCGATCAGTCGGCCCGGTGCGCCTCGACGGCACTCAGGATCGCTTCGTTCCACAGGTCCAGGCTCGTGTCCGGCAGGAAGACCTCGATGGCCCGCTGCCTGGCCGCCGCTCCCAGCCGCTGGGCCAGCGCCGGATCATCGAGTACATGCAGCACAGCCCGACCGAACGCCTCGAGGTCCCTCGGATCCGAGATGAGCACTCCGCTGACCTGATCATCGATCTGATCGGTGATCCCGCCCACCGCTGAGGCGATGACCGGCCGGCCCTTGAACATGGCCTCGGTGACGGTCAGGCCGAACCCTTCGGCCAGGCTCTTCTGGACGACGATGGCGGCGTGTCGTTGGATGGCGTTCACCAGGGCGCCGTTCTGCTCCGGGTCATCCATCGGCAGGCTGATCAGATGCACCCGATCACGGACGTCGTGGGGGAGCGAGCGCCACTCCTCAGTGATCTCATCCAGGACGATCTGGCCCTCGGGGTCGTCGGTGACTGAAGCCGTCGACGGCCCCACGAGAGCGAGGTGCGCGTCGCTGTTGGGTGCGACGTGGGCAACGAAGCCTCGCATGACGCCGACCATGTCCTTCAGCGGATCCCAGCGGGAGACCTGGACGATCATCGGCACGTCCGCACTCGGCGGTTCCCCGGACCTGGTGATCTCCGCCGTCATGGTGAAGGGGGCAGCCGACCCGTCGGCCCGCGTGAACGACGCTGCTGCGAACCCCGGGCCGGAGATGATGCCCGCGCCGGACAACGCGCCCACGATGTCGGCCTCGCCGAGGTCCTGGTTCTTGGGTGCCAACGGGTCGATGCTCGGCTTGATCACCCGGAGCTTCTCGGGCGGGATCCAGGACGGCGCGTACGAGGCTCGCGTGAAGACGTAGGTATCGACGTTGCCCTCGAGGAACCCCCTGAGGAACGACCACGCCTCCTCGGTGTACTCGTTGTCGTGGTCGATCCCGACGTGGCAGCGCCAGACGACCGGGATGCCACGCTCGGCGAGCATCGCCGCCAGCGGGGCCGGCTGCGGATCGTGCAGGAGCACCACGTCGCCGGGGGTGACCTCCTCCAGGAGGGCGGGCGCGTTGCGGGCCACCACACCCGCCATCAGGGCCTGCTCCACCGTTGAGAGCTCACCGTCATCACCCTTGTTGCCGTGCAGGCGGTGATGCAGCCGCTTCGTGAGCGCGAAGAACACGGGGTCGCCCTCGACGACGAACCACCTGGTCGGGACTCCCGCCCCCTTGGTCAGGGGCAGCAGGACGTTGAGCATCTCGGCCACACCCCCGCCCGAGGCTGTGGAGTTGACGTTGATGATCCCGCGGCCCTGGAACGCCTCGATCATTCGCGGCGCGACCTCGTCAACCAACCGGTCGATCCGCTCCTGATCCACAACCGCTGCAAGGTCCTGGACTGACCGGGGGTTGAGCGCGACTTCCTGCACGTGACTGCCTCTCTGTGCCGGTGATTGGATTCGCAGTCCGCTACCCCCCACCTGACATCGGACTGTGCGCCACGACCCTAGACCGCGCACGAGCCAGATGCCGGTATTCCGGACTCGGCGTCGCCAACCCGATCCGCGATCCGGTCCTCGGTCACCGCACCATGCGTGCCGACGAGACGCGCCATCGGGCACGTCCCTGCCATCGCGCCGGAACGCCGATCGGGCCATCATGTCGTCATGGGTTCCCCGACTGATCTGGCAGAGCTCTGGCGGACGTCGGCCCAGGTGGCCGTGCTGACGGGTGCGGGCATCTCCACGGACTCCGGCATCAGCGACTTCCGCGGTCCCCACGGGCTGTGGACCCGCGATCCCAGCGCCCAGGCGATGTTCGACATCGACACCTACGTGCGCGACCCGCAGGTGCGTCGCATGGCGTGGGCCAACCGGCGTTCGAACCCGACCTGGACCGCGCAGCCGAACCGCGGCCATCTGGCCATCGCCGAGCTCCAGCGATCGGGGCGGCTCGACGCCCTGATGACCCAGAACATCGACGGCCTGCACCAGCGCGCTGGATCCACCGGGGTCCTGGAACTGCACGGCACCATCTGGAACGTCACCTGCCTGTCCTGCGGCGGCCGGTGGCCGACCCCCGAGGTGCTGGCCCGGGAGGAGCCCGATCCGGCCTGTGTCCTGTGCGGCGGGATCCTGAAGACAGCAACGATCTCGTTCGGGCAGGCCCTGGACGCTGAGGTCCTCGACGCCGCATTCCGGGCCGTCGACGAGGCTGACCTCCTGGTGGCCATCGGGACCTCCCTGCAGGTCAATCCAGTGGCCGGCCTGGCCGGGATCGCCGACACCTTGGCCATCGTCAATGCTGAGCCGACCCCGTATGACGACGACGCCGCAGTCACCGTCCGCAGCTCGATCTCCGAGGCCCTCGAGCAGGTCCGACGCTCGCTCTTCTGACCGCATCCGGCAG
>JAQBEX010000220.1:0-4979 GCA_032123675.1 Actinomycetes bacterium | reverse complement strand
GGGAGTGGTTCCGGCCCGACCAGGTGCACGTCAGCGAGGCCGGTGCGCAGGCCTACGCCGCGATGGTCCAAGCAGCCGCGGAGTCCCCGTGATGGCCCGCAGTTGAACGCGACACGTCACCGATCAGCGTGACGTGGGCTTACTGCCGGGCGTGACCCGGGACCAACCCGGTCGCCGCGCGGACGGGCAGCGCCGGTCGAATCAGTTCCCCGCGAGGGCTTGCCCGATGCCGGTGGTGCCGGGGTACATGTCGTCCAGCAACACGAGTTGGGCCAGCGCAGCCGCGCCACCGGAGGAGTTGATGGCCATCACCACGATGGCGCCGCTGTCGCCGTCACGCATGGCCATGGTGTTCCACCCGGGGATCTCACCGGTGTGCCCGGTCCACGAACCGGTCTTCAGCAGCCCCAGGCCGTACTCGAAGAGCGGCGCATTCTCGGCCAGCACCGCGAAGTCGGTCCGCTCCTGCTGCAGCGACTCGGGCAGCAGCACGGAGCCGAAATCGGCCCCGGCCCAGGTGGCCAGGTCGTCCATGGTCGAGGACATGATCCCCGCGGCCCCGCCCCACGACGCAGTCCAGTCCGTCGTATCAGTGTTGGGCTCCAGCGTCCCTCCGGCCGTGGTCAGCGCTTCCACCCCCGACTCGGCGACGTAGCCGCGCAGGAATGGTGCGGCAAGGGTGGTGTCGTCGGCCGGGGGGTAGTCGGTCCGCGAGAGCTCGAAGGGGTCGAGCAGTTCGGACTTCACCAGATCGGGCAGTTCCTGCTCGGTGACTGCCTCCAGCAGTTCGCCCAGCACGACATAGTTGGTGTTGCAGTAGGAGGCCGGCGTCTGGCCGGCAGGGGTCGCCTCCCCGGACTGCATCGCGGCGTCGATCAGCTCCTCGGACGTCCACGTCTTGGTGATGAAGGCGTTGTCCAGCGCCGCTGAGCCGGTGAGGACCGCCTCGTAGTCCGGCAGCCCGCTCTGCATGGCGAGCAACTGGCGGACCGTGACCTTCCCGATGTCGGGGTAGGTCTCGGACAACTCCGGAAGGTACTCGGAGACCGGGGTGTCCAGTTCCAGCGACCCCTGGTCGACCTGCCCCAGCACCAGGGTGGCGATGAACGTCTTGGTCAGACTCCCGATGCGGAATCCGTCCTCGACCTGCGCCTCGTCCCCAGCCTCCAGGTCGGCCTTACCCAGGGCTGTTGTGTAGACGCCGTCGTCCGGATTCCACACCCCGAGCAGCAGCGCCGGGATTTCCTCGCCGGACTCCTCGGCGATTGCCGCCGCCATCGCCTCGATCTCCGCTGCCCGCTCCTCGCCCATGGGCTCCGATGGAAGGCTGACTGCGGGAGCAGGCGAGGAGCCGGTCCCCGTGTCACCATTCCCGTCCTGGCTGCTCGATGAGCATCCGGCCAGAAGGAGGGCGGCGCTGAGGCCGACCGCTGCGAGGATCTGTTCGCCACGGCGGGAGGTGGTCAGGTTGCGGCTCAGCGTCATCACAGCGGCGAACGCTATCCGGGTGCGTAGGGAACCACAAACCACAACGGGGTGGGTGGTGCGGAGCCCGGCCTCCTCGGCAGAACCTGCGATGGGCGGCCTGCGATGATGCTGGGCTGGTGCTCCTCCTCGGGCCAAACCCGCTCGACAACGTGCGGGGTTGGCCCATGGGCCTACAGGTAGACGCTGAGCAGAGATGAGCCGGTGTTGGAGAACTCGAAGGCATGGAGCCCGAACTCCTCCGCCAGCTGCACACACGCCTTGATGCCTCGCACGCTGTTGCCGTGCTCATCCAGGCGCGGCGAGTACAGACCGATGCCGATCTGGCGATTCACCACTGCCATCACGCCGCCGGACACCCCCGACTTCGCGGGGATTCCGACGTCGACAGCCCAGCGTCCGGCGTAGTCATACATGCCACAGGTGAACATCAGTGAGAGCACGTGCCGAACCGTCAAAGGGTCGAGGATCGTGTCCTGGGTGACCGGATTCGTCCCGACGTTTGCCAGAGTCGCGGCCATGGTCGCCAGCTGCGTGGCCGTCACGGTCAGGCTGCACTGCCTCGTGTACAGGTCCACCAGATCGTCGACGGGGTCGTTGACCACACCGCCGCTTCGCATGAGATGTGCGATGGCCCTGTTGCGATGCGCCGTGGCGAGCTCCGATTCGTACACCTCTTCGTCGAAGCCGAGCTCCGCGCCGGCGAAGCGGCTGTACCCGCGCCGGATCTCAGCGAAGGTGTCGTCGCCGTGGATGTCGCGCAGCAGTCCCGTCATCGAGATCGCACCAGAGTTGATCATCGGATTGAACGGGACGCTCGTGATGGGGTCGAGGACGACCGAGTTGAACGCGTCACCCGACGGTTCTGTCCCGACGTGTTCGTATGTCCGCTCAGTCCCGCAGCGATTGAGGGCCAGGGCAAGGGTGAACGCCTTGGACACCGACTGGATCGTGAACTCGGTCTCGGACTCCCCAGCGGTGTACACGTCTCCGCCCGTCGTCACGATCGCCAGGCCGAAGTCCTCGGGTACGGCCCGGGCGAGGGCCGGGATGTAGGAGGCAACCTCACCTCCGCGCTCCTCCAACACCTGAGCGTGGACCTCTTTGAGGATCTCACCAAGCATGGGATCGCCCGGAGCTTTTCCCATGCGCACCCGTCAGCCGGTCCGTGGACGAGCAGGGATACCTCGGCAGGCGGAACACAATGGCCCTTCCCTCACAACTGTTGAAGCTCGACGCGCGCGGCCTTGCGGGCTGGAACCCAGTGTCCGACGTCCACCATCACAAGGGCGTCATCGGGCGACAGCTGTGAGGGATCGTCGTGGCCGCACGCTCGGGACAGCACCCTGAGCTCGTTGAGCAGAGTGTTCGCGTAGCGTTCGACACGCTCCGCGGCGGCGTCGACGTCGAGGACCTTCTCCCGGCGCTCGTCCTGCGTGGCGATGCCGGTGGGGCAGGTACCCAGGTGGCACTTGAGCGACTGGATGCAGCCGAGTGCCAGCATGAATCCACGTGCAGTCCCGATCGCGTCTGCGCCCAGCGCCAGGGCGAGGGCGGCGTTCGCAGGCTCGACCAGCTTCCCCGACGCGAAGACCGTGACATCATCGCGAACGTTCCATCGGTTCAGCGAGTCCGTGACCACGACGAGGGCCTGCCGAAGTGGGAGGCCCGCGTGCGACATGAGCACGTGCGGCGCCGCACCGGTGCCACCTTCGCCGCCGTCGACCGTGATGAAGTCCGGTCCCCGTGCGGGTTCATCGTGCATCGCATGGGCGATCGCGTCGATCTCCAGCGGTGTGCCGATCGCGGTCTTGATGCCGACGGGGACCTGTGCCACCGATCGGACGTGGTCGATGAAGTCGAACAACCCGGCGACGTCGTTGAACTCCCGATGCCGGGCGGGGGACATCACGTCCTCTCCGACCCGGACGTGGCGAATCTCCGCGATCGTGGGCGTGACCTTGGCCCCTGGAAGAATCCCGCCCTTGCCCGGCTTGGCGCCTTGGGACAGCTTGATCTCGATCATCTTGACGTTCTCGCGAGCGCCGAGCTCGGCCAGCATCTCGTCGTTCAGCGACCCGTCAGGGTTCCGGAGACCGAACTTGGCGGTGCCCATCTGTGCGATGATCCCGGCCCCACCGGCCAGGTGGTAGGGCGAGACTCCGCCCTCACCCGTGTTGTGCCAGATCCCAGCGGCAGCAGCGCCGCGGTTCAGAGCCTCGATGGCGTGCGAGGACAGCGAACCGAACGACATCGCCGAGACGTACAACGGGTGCGGCATGGCCACCGGCATGACACCGCCTCGTCCACCGATGATGCGGCGTACGCCTGATCCAACGGTCGCCTCCAGGTCATCCACGGGGTTCGTGAAGGTCTTGGGCGTGAACGCGACGGCACCAGGAGTGTCGATGCTGTACTGCGATCCGAAGCCCAGAACGTTCACGGTGCCTTCTGCCGAGTGCTTCACCCACTGCCGCTGCGTCCGAGTGAACGGTCGCTCGTCCTCGTCCCCAGCGATGATGTACTGGCGCAGCAGCGGACCGAGCTCGTACCCGAGCCACCGACCCCAGTACAGCACCGGGTACTTCTTGCGGATTGGGACTCCGGACTCGAAGTCGCGCCGAGCGACCGCAGCGACTGCCGCGCCGGCCCCGGCCGATGCGAGAACTCCCAGTACCTTCTTCACGATTCCTCCGAATCGACTGCCACCTTCTCAGTGAGGACGCTTCATCCCCCGTCGGTCGCGATCGCGTGCATCTCCAGGCGCAGGAACTCAGCCGGAGTCGTGGCGACGAGGGGCAGAGTCGGACTCAGCCCGACCCGCCGACCCGCCGACCCGCCGACCCGCACCGGCATCAATCCACGATCGGCACGACCGAGGCGAACCCGGAAATCCGGAAGACCTCGCGAACCGTGTCGTTGGGATTGCTGATCGACAGCTGTCCACCCTGTGACTTCAACCGTTGTGCCACCTTCAGCATGACCCGCAGCCCCGAACTCGCGACGAACGTCACCTCGGACATGTCGATCACCAGGTCGCCGCTGGCGTCGGCGAGTTGCTTCTCCAGTGCCGCAGCACCAGCGACATCCAGGTTCACGCTCGGTCGTACGACGCTCATGGAGTGTCAGTCCCTTCATCATCCATCGGAGCATTCATTGGGGGGAACTTATCGGGTTCACTGTCGCGGAGTCTGCATGGGCGGCGTCCCTGCGCCGAACGCAGGAGGGCGACCCAGCCGCCCCGAGGACCCCCGCCGACGACCGCCCACCGACGACCGCCCACCGACGGACGCGTGGTGGTGCCTGACTCGATCAGGGCCATCCTCGACAGCGGCCATGAGGTGCGCTGCGGACTACTCTGGCTGCTCCAGGCTCAGCGTGAGCTCGTTGAACCCGTCGCGGTAGACGTATTCCACGTCATCCATCATGTTTCGGATGAGGTGGATTCCCAGTCCGCCAACTTCGCGCTCCTCCAGACTGAGCGTGGTGTCGGG
>JAQBEX010000219.1:0-9767 GCA_032123675.1 Actinomycetes bacterium | reverse complement strand
TGCTGCTGAACCTGGCCTACTGCTTCTGCCTGGTCGCCTCGGTGCGGGCGTTCTCCGATGACCTCACGATCGCCGCGATCTGCTTCGTGTACCTGGCCGGGTCGACGCTGGGGCAGGCAGCACCCACACCGGGCGGCTTGGGCGTGGTCGAGGCGGCGCTGGCGGCGGGCCTCACAGCTGCGGGGCTGGACGCGGGGCTGGCGGTCTCGGCGACGCTGCTGTTCCGGACGGTCACGTTCTGGGTGCCGACCGTGCCGGGCTGGTTCGCGTTCCGCAACCTGACGGCGCGGGGGCTGTTGTAGAGGGGTGCGGGTGCCCCGGCGCCTGGCCGGGGGCGCCACTCAGTAGCTGGGCTTCTCCGGCTCGATCTGGTTGACCCACGCGACGATCCCGCCGCCCACGTGCACCGCGTCCGCGAAGCCGGCGTCCTTCAGGACAGCGAGAACCTCGGCTGAGCGCACTCCTGCCTTGCAGTGCACCACGATCGACTTGTCCTGCGGCATGTCCGCCAGGGCAGCCCCGGAGAGGAAGTGCCCCTTGGGAATCAACTCGGCGCCCGGGATCGAGACGATGTCCCACTCAGCCGGCTCGCGCACGTCAACGAGCAGGAAGTCGCGGCCGCCCGACTCACGTTCCTCGAGCATGTCGGCAAGCTCGGTGACCGAGATGGTCGAGCCCTTCACCGCCTCAGAGGCCTCGGCTGAGACTGCGCCGCAGAAGGCCTCGTAGTCGATGAGTTCGGTGACCGTGGGGTTCTCCCCGCAGACGGCGCAGTTGGGATCCTTGCGCACCTTGACCGTGCGGTAGTTCATGTCCAGGGCGTCGTAGATCATCAGCCTGCCGAGCAGCGGCTCACCGATCCCGGCGAGCAGCTTGATCGCCTCGGTGACTTGGATCGACCCGATCGAGGCGCACAGCACGCCCAGCACGCCACCCTCCGCACAACTCGGGACCATGCCGGGCGGCGGCGGCTCCGGGTAGAGGCAGCGGTAGCAGGGGCCGTGCTCTGCCCAGAAGACCGACGCCTGCCCGTCGAACCGGTAGATCGATCCCCACACGTACGGCTTGCCGAGCAGCACGCAGGCGTCGTTCACCATGTATCGGGTGGCGAAGTTGTCCGTGCCATCCACGATCAGGTCGTACTGGGCGAAGATCTCCATCACATTGTTGGAGTCCAGCGCCTCGTTGTGCACAACTACGTCGATCAGCGGGTTGATCTCCCGGACGCTGTCGCGGGCCGACTCGGCCTTGGGCCGGCCGACGTCGGATTGTCCGTGGATGATCTGGCGCTGCAGGTTGGACTCGTCGACCGTGTCGTAGTCGATGATCCCGAGGGTGCCGACTCCGGCGGCCGCCAGGTACATCAGCGCTGGGGAGCCCAGCCCGCCGGCGCCGACGCAGAGGACGCGGGCAGCCTTCAGTCGTTTCTGGCCGGCCATCGCGACGTCGGGGATGATCAGGTGCCGGCTGTAGCGACGGACCTCATCGACTGAGAGGTCCGCGGCGGGCTCGACGAGCGGGGGGAGGGGCATGGCGGTCTCCTGGTTCGCGGAACGTCACCCCGGAGCCTAGCGGCCAGATGAGGACCTCGGAGTCCACCCGCTCGCCCCACACGGATCTTGCGGGCGTGCCCGCGCAGGTGCACGCCCCACGAGCGCTGCTACGACCTCTCTGCTCGGCGGGAGGATTCCGCTCTTGCCCAGAATGCCTTATCGTTGGCTTCCCCTGCTGTTGCGACTCAGACTTGTGCCGGCTGGGTTTGAGAGGAAGTTGGAGGGCCACGCTATCGTGCTGAAGGATGGTGGCGCCCGGTCGTCGGCTGAGATCCGACAACGTGGTTCCGCCATGGTCGAGTTCGCCGTCATCCTCCCCATCCTGCTGGTGCTGTCGTTGGGGGTCATCGACTTCGGCTACCTGGGATGGCAGAAGCTGAGGCTGGATAGCGCCGTCAACGAGGCAGCGCGCATGGCCGTCACGCCGAACAGCAACGGTGGTACGAACGGGTCAGCCGTGGACGAATACACAGAGCTGTCGCAGCTGGTCCTTGACGCGGCCGGTGGGATGATGACCTCCGAGGAGGTGCATATCCACGTCAATGACGACCACAACCCCGGGTGCGCTGAGTTGGACGTCGGGGAGTCGCTCAAGATCACGACCGAGTTCATGGTTCAGTTGCTCGTCCCCATGCCGATGCCCGGGTTCGGCTCGTCGGACCTGATCACGCTCACCTCGGAAGCGGTCTACCGCTGCGAGTGGACGGGCAGATGACGTGGAGGGAGGCGCCGACCGCGGAGCCGTCCTGGTCTGGATGGCTGCCCTCATCTCCCTGATGCTCGCGACCGGTGCTCTGGTTGTGGATCTTGGGTACGGCTACGTGGTCAAGGGACAGTTGGCCGACTCCGCTGATGCTGCCGCCCTGGCTGGAGCGCAAGCTGCAGGGCGCGCTTTCAAGTCCGACCCGTCCTTGCAGGGCTGCGGTCCGCAACTGGACACCATCATCAGGGAAGCAGTCGACGAGACCCACGCCGCCAACAGCCCGGCAGACTCCAACGGCGTTCTCGGGGTAGGAACGGAATGCCTGGACGCCGCGGGGAACTCCGCGCAGGGCCTCGACGCAACCAGCGTCGTCGTCACAGTGACGGAGCGCAGGTCGCTGCCGACGCTCTTCGGCCGGATCCTCGGCGTACGGTCCCTTGAACCGTCCGCATCGGCGATCGCGCGGGTCTACGGCGGCGTCGAACAGACCGGGCTGCGGCCGTTCACTGTCTGCCTGACCAACGAGCTGAACACCGGGCCAGTCGGCGGGAGGATCTACGTGACCCTGTTCGGCGACCACGATCCCGGAGCCCAGGGCGCGTGCCAGCCGACGAGCACCGCCGGAACCTGGGGATACGCGGGGTTCGGCCTGCCGAACGACGAGATGGAGTGCCTGGTCCGGCGTGGATACGGACCGGACTGCGGCGGACGTCCGGCAGGCGTGGCCGTGGGCGACAACGGCTCCCCCGGCAGCCCGCGGTGGCCGGGCCGATCCACCACGACCGGAACCGGACACGCCGGTACAAGCCCGTCGCTGGATCCGTCCGCCCTGGAAGAACTCCTCGACACCTCAATCCTGCTCCCGGTCGCAGACTTCTGGACCGGTGAGCCACTCACTGAGCAGCCGACCCTCGACGATCCCGACGGCCTCGGGCCCACCGGGCTGCCGATCGGCAGCTACGACGCGTACGGGACACTACCCGTCGTCATCCGCGGGTACGCCTTTCCCTCGGATGTGGATCCGACCGACATCATCTCGGCCGGAACCTACAACTTCAGCAGCCCGTGCGAAAGCACCTGCCATCAAGATTACCCCGCGGCCGCCGCAGGGTGGACGAGCGTCCAACTGGCGATCTTCTGGGAGTACGACCCGACCTGGGTGGCGTCGTACGCCGGACAGGACACCTCCGCACAGTGCGTGTTGGGCAGCACCACCTGTGCCCCCGTACTGCAACTCATCGACTGATCTCCACTTACCATGGAGCCTCAGAGTCGTCGCCACCTCGGGCAGAGCGAACTCGGTGGCCTCTTCCACCGCAGAACCGCCCAACCCCACACCAGCCGCGAAAGGGGCATTCGTGAGACGCAGAGTCATCCTCCTCGTCGCTGCCCTGGTCACGGCTGCGCTGGGTACCGCCCTGGTGGTCGCGTATGTCAATCGTGCAGAGGAGACCGCCCTCGTCGGTCAGGCACCGGTGGAGGTGCTCGTGGCGACCGAGGCGATCCCGGTCGGGGCGACCGGGATGGCCGTCACTGAAGCTGGCTCTGTCGAGTTGCGGACGCTGCCGGCTGCATCAGTGCCGCCAGGAGCGCTGAGCGACCTCACGCCCGTGGTCGACCAGGTCACGATCACGTCGGTCTTCCCGGGCCAGGTCCTCCTCGCGCCGATGTTCGGCACCGAGCGACAGGCCTCGCGCGGGCTGGCACTCCCGGAGGGGACGATGGCGGTTGCCGTCCAGCTCGGAGATCCCCAGCGCGTGGCAGGTTTCGTCCGGCCCGGATCCGACGTCGCGGTCTTCGTCACGACGGCAGCAACGGCCACCGAGCCCCAGACGAGCACCTCACTGCTCCTGGAGCGGGTCCCCGTGGTCGCCGTGGGCACATCCACGGCCGAGGGCACCACCTCCGGTTCGCCGCCGGAGCAGATCCCCACAACGATCCTCACACTTGCCCTGACCCAGGAGCAGGCCCAGAAGGTGATCCTGTCGACCTCCTCCGCGGCGATGTACTTCGCCCTGCTCGACACGCAGTCCGCTGTCGATGACACGGCCCCAGGTACAACCGTCGACAGACTCCTGAGCTAGGACTAGGACCGCCGCCCATGACCGCCATCCTCGAATCTGATGATCTCACCCGAGAGGGCATCTTGGATGCAGTCGGCGACAGCGTTGCCGTCGACTCGTTCGATGAGCTCGCCGAGTACATGCGCAGGCACCCGGAACTCCAGACGGTCATTCTGGGGCCCAGCGTCGACCAGGCGCACGCACTGGAGTTGGCCGGCCAACTTCGAGCCACGGATCCAACGGTGGGGGTGCTGCTGATCCGTCGGCGCATCGACGCTGCCCTTCTGACCCAGGCGATCCGATCGGGGATGCGCGAGGTCATCGCAGAGCGAGACCTGCCCTCCGTCTCCGACGCGGTCCAGCGCAGCCGGACGCTGACCATGGCCCTGCGACACCCCGGCGAGTTGGCCGGGACGGCGGGATCGGGCAAGACCGGGCACCTTGCTGCCGTGGTCTCGCCGAAGGGGGGATCCGGCAAGACGACCTTCGCGGTCAATGTGGGCACCGCCCTGGCATCCCTGGGCTACCGGACCCTCCTGCTCGATCTCGACCTCGACTTCGGCGATGTGCCGATCTCGCTGGGGCTGCGACCCGAGCACACGATCAGGGATGCGGCCGCCATCGGCGAGCGGCTGGATGCCTCAGCGCTCAGGCAGTTGGTCACCGTGCACGAATCCGGACTGCACGTGCTGGCCCCGCCAGGCGACCCGGGCGCATCCGAGCAGGTTCCGGTCGCGGTGATCCGGCGCCTGCTGAGGATCGCTGTCTCGGACTTCCAGTACGTCGTGGTCGACACACCTCCCGGACTGGACGACCGCACGCTGACGATCGTCGAGGAATCGGACGCGGTGTTCCTGATCACGACGTTGGACATCGCGTCGCTGAAGAACGTCAAGCTGGCCTTCGAGACGCTGCGCGTGCTCAACGTCCCCACCGATCGGCTTCGCGTCGTGATGAACCGCGCCGATAGCCAGGTCGGGCTGGATGCCCGCGAGGTGGAGAGTGCTCTCGGCGTCAAGGTGATTGCCCACATTCCCAGTTCGAGGGACGTCCCGGCCACGATGAACCGAGGGGTGGCGATCGTCGTCGATCAGCCCAAGCACCGGGTGTCAGCAGCATTCCGTACCCTCATTCAGCGGGAATGGACCACCGAGTCCCCTGTCGCCGAGAAGCCATCCGGCTGGTTCACGAGGCGGTGGGTGAGGTGAGCCTCTCCGATCGCCTGGCGAGGGCTCGCGGCACCCAGCTCGGTGCAGAGCCGCCGAGGGCTGAGCCGTCCACCCCGGCAACGCCGGCGCGCAAGCGGTCGGCCGATGCGCACGCCGCGATCAAGAGGTCCGTTCACGCGGCACTCCTGGAATCCCTCGGCCCGACTCTCTACCAGTCCCAGCTCAGCGAGAGCGACCTGAACCAGCAAGTCCGCGTGGTCCTGCACGACGTGCTGTCCCGGGACAAGACCCCGATGCCCGGCGCCGAGCGCTCCGAGCTGGCCCAGACAATCGCCGACGAGATCCTCGGCTACGGACCGCTCGAACCGCTGCTTCGCGACGTCGACGTGACCGAGGTCATGGTGAACGGCTTCGAGACGGTCTACGTGGAGCGAGCCGGGATGCTCGAGCGCGTCGAGGCCGTGTTCACTGACGAGGCTCACCTGCGCCGGACGATTGACAAGATCGTCCGGCGCGTGGGGCGTCGGGTGGACGAGTCCTCGCCCATGGTGGACGCCCGACTGCCGGACGGATCCCGTGTCAACGCGATCATCCCACCGGTGGCCGTGGACGGACCCGCGTTGACGATCCGCAAGTTCTCGAACGACCCGTACCAGATCGAGGACCTGATGGCGTTCGGCACGCTCACCGGGGAGGTTGCCACCTTCTTGGCCGGCTGCGTGCGCGGCAAGGCCAACATCCTGGTCTCGGGGGGCGCCGGCGCGGGCAAGACGACGACGCTGAACGTGCTGTCCTCCTTCATCCCCCCGGGTGAGCGGATCGTCACGATTGAGGACGCTGCGGAGCTGCGGCTGAACCAGGAGCACGTGATCCGCCTTGAGTCCCGCCCGGCCAACACTGAGGGACGGGGCGAGGTGACGATTCGCGACCTGGTCAGGAATGCGCTGCGCATGCGACCGGACCGCATCGTCGTGGGCGAGGTCCGAGACGATGCCGCCCTGGACATGCTCCAGGCGATGAACACCGGTCACGACGGATCCATCTGCACGGTGCACTCCAACAGCCCGCGCGACACGCTCGCCAGGGTCGAGACGATGGTCCTGATGGCCGGCGTCGACCTGCCTGTTCGGGCCATCCGGGAGCAGCTCGCGAGCGCGATCGACCTCGTGGTCCAGCAGACCCGCGGCCGGGATGGATCTCGGTACATCACGCATGTGAGCGAGGTCATCGGCCTCACTGGGGACATCGTCACGATGCAGGACATCTTCGTCCGTCACTACCCCACCGGCCCCGACACGGACGGCCTGCCGCACGGGCGCATCGTCGCCACAGGGATGCGGCCGGAGTTCCTGCCCAAACTCGAGCAGCACGGAGTGTATGTCGACGCATCCGTGTTCACCCCAGGCAGGAGCCACGCGTGAGGGGTTCGTGGGCGAGTCGCCGCGCCCTGCCCATCGGACTGCTCGTCGCGATCCTGTGGGTGCTCGGCGCGACCACCGGATGGGCAGCGCCGGAGGGTCGAATCCAGGACGTCCAATCCCAACCCGGCGAGGTCGACTTCGTCCTGTCAGCAGAGGGGTTGGCTGAGGGAGAGTCCATCGATCCGGAGAGCGTCTCCGTGACGATCGAGGGAGTGCGCAGCCCGTCGACATCCACGCCCATCACCGAGACTGTGGCCGCGCCCAGGCGCACCGTCATGATCGCACTGGATTCAAGTGGCTCCATGGCCGACAACAACAAGCTGGCCACGGCACAGGACGCCGCGAACTCCTACCTGGCTGGCCTGCCGGCGGATGTCCGGGCCGGCCTGATCACCTTCGCCGACGAGGCGCGCGTCGAGGTGGAGCCCACCACGGACCGCGCGGCAGTCTCCCGGGCCGTCGCCGGGCTCGAGGCGCGCGGTTCGACCGCCCTCAACGACGCCGTCGTGCTCGCCGTGCAGGAGCTCGGTTCCCGGGGCGCTCGCAACATCCTCCTGCTCTCCGACGGTCGCGACGAGGGGAGCGCGGTCCCGGCCAGGCAGGCGCGCAAGACGCTGACGGCGTCCGGCAGCGTGCTCGACGCGGTCTCGCTGGGACGCGGCGTCCAGCAGAAGCCACTGGCAGCGTTCGCGGCAGCGGGCGGAGGCTCCCTGGTGACGGCGACCGATGCCGAGACCCTGACAGCTGCCTTCGAGTCTGCTGCTCGCTCCGTGGAGAGCCAGCTGTCCGTCCTTGCTCGCGTTCCCGAAGGCATCCAGGGGGGCACGCGGGAGTTGGTCGTGACAGCCCTGGTGGGCGAGCAGCGGATCACCGACAGGACAGCCGCGCTCATCGTTCCCAGTGCCGACCCCTCGGGCACTGTGGACAGCGCCTACGGCCCCGTCGCGGTCCCCGAGATCACTCGGGGCATCATCGGGCAGCCGTGGGTCCTTTTCGTGGTCATCGCGCTGACGTTCGTCGCCCTGGCAGCAGCCTCGTCGGTGCTGTTGGGCGCAATCGACGCACGACTCCGGAAGGGGAGCCGGGGCGCCAAGCTGCTTGCCCAGGTCTCCGTGATCGGCCGATCAGCCGCTCCTGCGGCAGGCCGGAGGCCGGAGACAGCCCTCGGCGATTCGGCCGCCGTCCGATCGGTCGTCTCGCTGGCCGACCGTGTGGCCCAGTCACGCGACACCACCGCCCTGACCGCGCGACTCGAGGAGGCCCGGGTCCCGCTGCGGCCCGGGGAGTGGGTGGTCGTCCATGGGCTCATCGTCGTGCTCGCACTGTTGCTGTCGGCGGTGCTCAGTGCCTTCAGCCCGGTGGCCGCCCTCGCGTGCCTCCTGCTGGGGCTGCTGGCCCCGTGGTGGTACCTCGACCGGAGGGCCACGCGTCGGCGCACGCAGTTCTACGCCGCCCTGCCGGACGCGATGCAGATGCTCGCCGCCAGCCTGAGGGCCGGCTACTCCTTGCCCCAAGGGCTGGACAACCTGGCCCAGGAGTCAACGGGCGCGCTCGGGGAGGAGCTGAATCGGGCTGTGCTTGAGAACCGCCTCGGAGTCCCGATCGAGGACGCGCTCGAGGGTATCGGCCACCGGATGAACAGCCAGGACTTCCTCTGGGTGGTGATGGCCATCCAGGTCAACCGGCAGGTGGGTGGCAACCTGGCGGAGGCGCTGACCAACGTGGGCGCAACGTTGCGTGAGCGGGAGCGGCTTCGCGGTCAGGCCAAGACGCTGTCCGCGGAGGGCCTCATGTCGGCCTGGGTGATCGGGATCCTGCCGTTCGCTTTCACGGCGTTCATCCTCGTCACCGCACCGGAGTACATGGTGCCGATGCTGACCCAACCCATCGGATGGTTGCTCCTTGCCGTGGCCCTGCTGGCATACCTGGTGGGCATCCTCTGGATCCGCAACCTCGTGCGACTCGAGGTCTGACATGCCTATGTGGATCCTGCTGGTGGGGTTGCTCGCGATCGTGGTCGGTGTCGCGGTGGCACTCGTCATGAGCGTCCAGATCGTCAAGGAACGGTCCGAGGTCGCGGCCTCCCTGGCAGATGTTGCCGCCATCGGGGGCACGCCCTCAGCCGCCGCGCGGGTCGCGGCCACGCCATTCCGGGAGCGCGTCACCGCCCCGGCTCAGGCGCGGGCAGCCGGAATCGCCCGCGCACTCTCCGGCGGGGACTGGTCGGTCAACACCACCATTCGACTGGATCGCGCCGGCAACCCCCCGAACTGGGATGTCGAGCGCACCCTGGCGACCAAGACCATGACCGCAGGCGCGCTGATGGTCGCGGTCGGCGGGATCCTGGCCGCAGATGGGCGGTGGGGTCCCGCCCTGCTGTGGGGTGCGGTGTTCGGCGGAATCGGGTTCTTCCTGCCCGACCTGATGCTTCGCCGGGCCGCACGCCGGCGGTCCGAAGAGATGGTCCGGCTCCTTCCCGACACCATCGACCTGCTGATGATCTCGGTCGAGTCGGGCCTCACCTTCGACACTGCGATCGCCAACGTCGCGCGGAGCACGGACGGTCCGCTGGCCGAGGAGTTCTCCCGCGTGCTCCGCGAGATCCAGATTGGCAGCGGACGAAGCGAGGCGCTGCGCGCGCTCTCGGACCGCACCGACGTCGAGGACCTCCGCGGCAGCCTCAACGCGATCATCCAGGCCGAGACCTTCGGCATTCCGATCGCCGACGTGCTTCGCGTCCAGTCCGCGGAGATCCGCCTGAAGCGCTCGCAGCGGATCGAGCAGCAGGCCATGAAACTGCCGGTCAAGATGGTGTTCCCGGTGATGTTCTGCATCATGCCGGCGCTGTTCATCGTCGT
>JAQBEX010000218.1:0-7845 GCA_032123675.1 Actinomycetes bacterium | reverse complement strand
AGGGCCATGACCGCCACGGCGCCGGCATCCTCGGCGATTCGGGCCTGCTCGGGGGTGACCACGTCCATGATCACGCCCCCCTTGAGCATCTCGGCCATGCCGCGCTTCACGCGCTCGGTGCCGACTTCGGTGGCCGGGGTGTGCTGGGTGCTGCTCACGAGTTCTCCTGCGCCGGTCTGGACGATGGGTACTAGGTTACGTCCCCACACCGGAGGGCGCGAAACTCCGCGGGCTCAGGTCCGAGGACGCTGACTCGACCTGCACCTTGCTCGTGCGATCCTTCAGCAGGATCCACACCTGGCCCGGGTCGAAGGCCATCGGCTGTCCATCGGCATCCAGGTACTCCGTGGGATCCTCGGCGTTCGCCCGCTCCCAGGTGATCGAGTGCGCCCGGCCGTCACGCAGGACCAGGCCCTTGCCGGATCCCACCGTGATCGACCGTGGCGTGACGCCGCCGAACTTGTCGCCGTACCCCGAATCGACCTCCTTGACGTACTGGACGACCACCGTGCTCGCTCGCTGCACCCCGGGCTTGGCCGTGTCCCGCGCCTGGGATCCGTTCATCCAGACGTCGTAGGCGCCGACCTTCTTGTTCCAGCGGAACTCCATCTGGGACTCCGGCCAGCGCGCGGTGGCCAGCGTGGCCCGCCGCCCCCCGGCGACGGGGCTGTCATCGAACACCAGGCCCATGTCCTGGGAGACCGCAACCGGACCGACGGCGTCAAGGATCGCCTTCGGCTCGGCCATCAGGTTGTACGGTCCGCGCCTGCTGTAGTCCCGATGGAAGCCGGCGCTGTCGTTGTCCTCGGAGACAGCTGTCCAGTCAGCGGCATAGAGCTTCGGCTGCAACCGGGTCTGGGCGCCCGAGTAGACGAAGGCGATGGGACCGTAGGGGGCGAACAGCTCGATGTCGCTGACCCGGGCGCTGCGCACGGGTCCGACCTCCTCGGGGATCGTCGTGGAGTAGACGGCAGCGAGTCGGGTCAGGCCCCATTCGACCGGCTCCACGTAGACGATGTCGGCCGCCCTCAGGTTGCGGTGCGGTTGGGCGTGCCTCGTGTTGTCGAGCTTGACGACCATCACGGGCGTGTCGACGCCGCCCGTGCGACCGCTCAACGGCGAGGTCGTGGGCTCAGCCGGCTCAGGGACAGGGATCGGCGTGGGCGCTGACGCCGAGGCCGTCGGTTCCGCGCTGCCGGAGGGCGCTGCCGCCAGGCCTGTGACCTGCCTGTCCTGGCCGCACGCCGCCAGGACCAGTGCGCAGCACACCACGGCTGCAATCCTCCCCATGGACGCATACCATAGGTGCTCACCGCGCGCGCGGTGGTCAGCGACCCGGCCGAACCCCACAGCCAACGGACCTGCCGCCGGCCACATGCATTGCCCAGGCTCAGGCGAGCAGGGCGAATGTGCGCGGCGGGGCGTCGTCGAACTCCACCATCTGCGGCTCCGCGGCGTTGCCCGCGAGGCGGAACATCCGCACCAGCCGGCCCTGGCGCAGCAGGCGGGTGGCCTGGACCGCGTCGTTGAGGAAGCGGCGCGACAGGGTGACCTGGTTGCAGGCGGCCACCAGGTCGTCGAGCAGCTCCTGGCCCTCGGGGTTCGCGTACAGCTCCATCACCGCAACCTCGTCGGAGAACACCTCGCGCAGGTCCCGCGACATCTCTGATTCGACGAGGCTGTGCTCGACGTGGTCCAGGGGATCGGCATTTCGTGAATTGCCCGCGGCCTGGGCCAGCACGATGGCGCTGGCCGGGTCGAGCAGCCCGCAGATCGCCAGCGCCTCAGCGGCCCCGGCCCGACGCAGCAGCTGGACGTCCAACGATGCCCGGGCCAGGTCGATCCGGTGGTGCAGGCGATCGATCCGCGAGGCGAGCGCGCTGAGCCGCCAGATGATGACGGTGACGACGAACAGGATCAGGATGACCCAGGCGAGGTCAACGGTCATGGGCTCACCCTCTCCTCCGGCTCGTCGCCACTCCAGGTGGGCCGGCGCAGGGACAGCTTGCCCCAGAACTGGCGGGACAGGTCCGCGGTCACCTTCTCGCCGCCGACTGCGACGCTGTGGTAGACCTCGACCACGCGGCGAGCCACGCTCGACCAGTCGAACTCGGCGGAGCGCAGGTACCCCATCCGATGCAGTTCGGCGCGCCGCTCCGGGTCGCCGAGCAGCTCGATGAGCCGGTCAGCAAGGTCCTCGGAGTCCCCATTGCGGAATGTCACGCCCGCGCGGCCGTCGTCGAGCACCCGCTGGAAGGCCTCGATGTCGCTGGCCACGACCGGCGTTCCCGCCGCCATGGCCTCAAGCAGGATGATCCCGAAGGACTCCCCGCCGTTGTTCGGGGCCACGTAGATGTCCGAGGAGTGCAGGGCCCGGGCCTTGTCCTCCTGGCTGACAAGTCCGAGGAACTCGACCCGCTCGGCGATGCCGGGGGCCAGGCCAGCGCGCACCTCAGCGATGTTGCCGGGGCCGGCGACGAGCAGCTTCACCTCCGGGAACGCCGCGGCGACCCGGGGAAGCGCATCAATCAGGGTCGGCAGCCCCTTGCGCGGTTCGTCGATGCGACCCAGGAACATCAGCGTGTCGTGGCCCCGGGAGCGTCCGGGCAGCGGCTCGTCGCCGACGTAGAGGCTGCAGTCCACCCCGTTGGGGATCAGCACGGCGTCACCGCCGGTGTACTCGACCATCGAGCGGCGTGCGTACTCCGAGACCGCGATCCGCGCCCGGATCTTCTCAGTGGCGCTGCGCACGAGTGGAGCCGTGGCGTTGAGCTCCCGGCGCGACGACCTGATGCTGGCGTGCCAGGTGGCCACGATCGGCCCCTCGGCCACCCAGACCGACAGCAGCCCGAGCGTCGGCCCGGACGGCTCGTGGACATGCAGGATGTCCAGGTCGCTGTCCTTGATCCACCGGCGTGCCCGAGCCGCCGGCCCCGGGCCGAAGTTGATCTTCGCGATCGATCCGTTGGAGCTGATCGACACCGGCTTGCCACCACTGGTGACGTAGTCGGGCAGCGCGTCGTCGTCGTCGGCCGGTGCCAGGACGACGGCCTCGTGGCCCCGTTGGATCAGCGCCGTGCGGAGGTCGTCGATGTGTGCCGCGACCCCGCCCGGGGTGTCCCAGGCGTAGGGGCAGACCAGCCCGACGCGCATCAGCTGGCCCCTCCGGTCGCGTCGCTGGCAGCCAGCCGGTCGGGGTCCAGATCCTCGAGCCAGAGCCGCTGCAGCATGTGCCAGTCGGTCGGGTGCTCAACGATCGCACCCTCGAACGCGGTGGCCACACCCTGCGTCATCACCCGGATCCGCTCCTTGCGGTCGCCGCTGACCGGCGCCGCGATCTCCGGGTGCGCCGTGGCCACGTTGCGCCCCTCCCACCAGAGGGTGACGGGCACCAGGGCGGCACCGGTGTCCACGGCCAGGGCAGCCGGACCGGCCGGGAACCGGGCAGTGGCCCCGAAGAACTCGACGTCGACCCCGGTGGCCGACAGGTCCCGGTCAGCGAGCAGCGCCACCAGCCCGCCGTCGGTGAGCGTGGCACGCAGCTGCCCGTACACCCCGGGATCGCCCAGGCCATGGATGTGCATCCCCAGCGACTCCCGGAAGTCGACGAACGCGCGGAACAGCCTCTCGGGCTCGAGCTTCTCGGCAACGGTGTTCACCGGGGAGATGTGTACCGAGGTCCACGCCCCCGCGTGGTCCCAGTTCCCCATGTGCGGCAGGGCAGCGATGGACCCCCGTCCGGCGGCTACGGGCTCGGCAAGCCGCTGGGCGTTGCGCAACTCGAACGTGTCGATGCGCGCTGTGTCCCAGCCGGGCATCCGGAACGCGTCGCACCAGTAGCGCATGTAGGACCGCATCCCCTCCCGGGAGACCGCCCGCAGCTCGTCGGGGGACACGGGCCCCAGGACGCGGGCGAGGTTGGCCTCGAGACGTCGGACCGAGGACCCGCGGGACCGCCACTGCTGGTCGGCGAGCCGGTCGAAGGCCGCGTAGGCCATCGATTCGGGCATCAGTCGAACCGCTGCCCACCCACCGGCATAGGCCAGGTACGTCACCTGCTCCTTCACGCCCGGCTCACCCCTCGGGATCCGTCGATGCCGCAGGCTGGCCATCCATGGGCTTGAGCTGCCGGCGCACATCCATACCGCGCTGGAACACCGTGATGATCGTCAGGACGGACAGGATGACCAGCGCAGCTGTCATCCCCCAGTCCACGAACTGGTAGACGATCGCGCCGATCCCGAGGAGGATCATCCGTTCGGCCCGCTCGGCGATGCCGCCGTTGGCCGTTGCGCCGACGGCCTCCGCCCGGGCCTTGGCGTAGCTGACCAGGGCACCGCCGGCAAGGCAGATCCAGGCCAGGATCGTGGTGAACGTGTCGGAGTACCACGCTGCCCAGATGAGCACTCCACCGAAGATCGCACCGTCGGCCAGGCGGTCGAGTGTGGCGTCGAACCACGCGCCCCACGGACCCTGGGTCCCGTTCAGGCGCGCCATCGTGCCGTCGAGGACGTCGGCCGACGTGAAGATGACGAGCAGGATCACGGCGGGAATGAACTTCTCCTGCGGGATCAGGATCAGGGCAGTGAGTACTGTGAGCGTTGTCCCGATCAACGTCACCATGTCCGGCGTGACGCCAATGCGCAGCAGGCCACGAGCGATCGGTTCCACGACTGGGGCAATGGCTCCGCGGGCGTCGGCGTTGTTCAACATAAGGATCGGATCGTATCGACAAACCCCCACCCGGGTGCGCAGGACAAAGGTCCTTGTTGCGAGGCTTGCGCCCGGGAGACTTCACCAACGCGATGAAAGGGCACCTCACATGGCTCAGGCGAACACCTCAGGGGGTGGTTCGGTCTCAGCACCGGCCAGCCCCGCCAACATCCGCAACGTGGTCCTGGTCGGACCCTCGGGCGCGGGCAAGACGACCCTCCTCGAGTCGATGCTGGCCGCCACCGGCACCATCAATCGCGCCGGGCGTACCACGGAGGGCACGACCGTCTCGGACTTCGACGAGGCAGAAGTGCGCCAGCAGCGCTCGGTCGGCCTCGCCGTGGCCCCCGTGATGGTCGACGGGGTGAAGGTGAACTTCGTGGACACACCCGGCTACGCCGACTTCGTCGGGGACCTGCGCGCCGGGCTGCGCGCTGCGGATGCGGCGCTCTTCGTGATCTCTGCGGTTGATGGCGTCGATGGCGGCACCCAGCTGCTCTGGGAGGAGTGCGCAGCTGTCGGGATGCCCCGAGCCGTGGTCGTGACCCGCCTGGACCATCCCCGCGCGGACTTCGATGAGCTCGTCGCGGTCTGCCAGCGGGTGTTCGGCGAGGGCGTGATGCCGCTGATGCTGCCGATGATGGCTGATGACGGCACCCCGGCCGGATTCATCGACCTGCTCAGCGAGCGCATCCACGACTACTCGAGCGGTGTCCGGGTCGACCGTGACCCCGAGCCGGCGCACCTCGAGCTGATCGAGGCGACCCGAGCGGCCCTGATCGAGGGGATCATCGCTGAGAGCGAGGACGAGACCCTCATGGACCGCTACCTCTCCGGTGAGCACATCGACACCGAGATCCTGATCACCGACCTGGAGACGGCGGTGGCCCGAGGCTCGTTCTACCCCGTGATCGGCACCGCGATGGAGCCCGACTCGCTGGGCACCCCGGAGGTTCTCGACCTGGTCCGACGCGGCTTCCCCTCGCCCCTGGAGCACCCGCTGCCGCCAGTCACCACGCCCGAGGGCCAGCCTCGAGGACCGTTGGCCTGCGACCCGGACGGGCCCCTGTGCGCGGAGGTCGTGAAGACGACGACAGATCCGTACGTGGGCCGGTTGTCACTGGTCCGGGTGTTCTCCGGTCGGCTCACGCCGGACTCGTTCGTCCACGTCTCCGGGCACTTCGGGGAGTCCCGCGGGCACGAGGACCACGATCTCGATGAGCGGATCGGCGCGCTGTCCAGTCCCCTGGGCAAGGTCCAGCGGACGATCGACGCGGGCATCGCCGGGGACGTCGTCGCGGTCGCGAAGCTCACCCGGGCAGAGACCGGGGACACGCTGTCGGACAAGGACAACCCGCTGCTGATGGAGCCGTGGCTCATGCCCGACGCCCTGCTGCCGGTCGCGATCGTCGCGAAGTCCAAGGCCGACGAGGACAAGCTGGGCGCGGCTCTGGGCAGGCTCGTGGCCGAGGACGCCACGATGCGCCTGGACCGGAACGCCGAGACCGGCCAGATGGTGCTGTGGTGCATGGGCGAGGCGCACGTCGATGTGCTGCTCGACCGGCTGCGCACCCGCTACGGCGTTGCGGTGGAGTCCGAGGAGCTGCGGGTCTCACTGCGCGAGACGTTCGCGGCACCGGCCAAGGCCAAGGGCCGGCACGTCAAGCAGTCCGGCGGGCACGGCCAGTTCGCCGTCTGCGACATCGAGGTGGCCCCCCTGCCACCGGGGTCCGGCTTCGAGTTCGTCGACAAGGTGGTCGGTGGATCGGTCCCCCGCCAGTTCATCCCCTCCGTGGAGAAGGGCGTGCGCGCCCAGATGGAGCGCGGCGTGGTGGCTGGGTATCCGGTCGTCGACATCCAGGTCACGCTCGTCGACGGGAAGGCGCACTCGGTCGACTCCTCGGACATGGCCTTCCAGATGGCTGGCGCACTGGCGCTCAAGGAAGCCGCGGCCGCAGCCCAGGTGTCGATGCTCGAACCTGTGTCGGCGGTCAGCGTGCTGGTCTCCGACGAGTACGTCGGGGCCGTCATGGGCGACCTGTCCGGTCGTCGTGGTCGCGTCTCCGGATCTGAGCCGGCGGGCAATGGCCGGACGATGATCAAGGCTGACGTCCCGGACCTGGAGTTGACCCGCTACGCGATCGAGCTGCGTTCGATGTCGCACGGGACCGGCACCTTCAACCGGACCTACAGCGGGCACGAGCCGATGCCCCAGCAGATCGCCAAGAAGGTCATCGCGGCAGCCGACAAGCACTGACCCATTCGGCAAACCCTCCGCCAAGGGCCAGATCCTCCGCAACGACCGGGAGGGTCTGGCCCTACGGGGAGGGTTTGCGGGGGTGGGGGCTGGGTTTGGCTAGCGGCGGTTTGGCTTCAGGGTCCAGAGGAATCTGGCCTCGCCGGTCACGGTCCAGTCCTCCGTGGCAAGGGTGACGTCGATCGCGAACTCCGGGCGTTCACCGGCATCCAGCGTGGCGAGGATCGACTCCGGCGAGTCGTGCATCAGGGCCTCGGCGTACAGCGGCCCCATGGCCACCTTCTTGAACGTGATGCTGGCGTCCACGGGGAACGGCGTCGCGCGGTCCAGGTGCATGCCGAAGTTCCCGAGCACGATGGCCCCGGTGGCGGTCTCCGCAACGGAGAACATCGCGCCGGCGTGCGGACCGCCGACATGGTTGCGGTACTCGGGTCGGTCCGGCAGGCGGAGCACGACCCGTTGGGGTGCCAGCTCAAGGAACTCGATACCGAGGGTCCCCACCATGGGCACGGCGGTGGGCATCTGCGCAACAAGGGTCTTGAAGTCCACACCCGCGAGGTTATCGAGCCCCCTGCGCCCGGTGCGGGCCGGTCCCCAACCACACGGACCACCGGGTCGGAACGTCCCTCAGGCCGCGGCTCCCTGCGGGCGACGGCCGCGGGGTAGCGTCCACGCATGTCCGATCGCCAGCCCGACCCATCAGAGACCAGTACGACCCACGTGGCACCGAGCGACCAGCGACCCACCGCTGCGGTCTTCGACATCGACGGGGTGCTGGCCGACGTCCGGCATCGGTTGCACCACGTGCGCTCGCGGCCCAAGGACTGGGATGCCTTCTTCGCGGGCGCCACGGCGGACCCTCCGCTCGACGAGGG
>JAQBEX010000217.1:0-6883 GCA_032123675.1 Actinomycetes bacterium | reverse complement strand
CTGCGCGGCAGGAGAAGTCATGCCGCCAACCTAGCGGCGAGTGAGTCCTCGCGGCGGCCCGTGGCCGAGCTTGCCTTGTGGACCGCCTTGCGTCCTGAGCTACCGTGTGGCGAAGAGCAGCGGCCCTCCCACGAGACGGAGCGAGAGACATGACTGATCCCCGGGAGAGGTTGTCCGAGACTCAGGTACGTGACGCCGGTCTTGCGGACTGGCGGCAGATCCTGGGGCGCCTGAAGGCCCGGTTCCGCACCGGCGACTTCCGAACCGGCCTTGCGCTGGTCAACAAGATCGGTGCCGCGGCCGAGTCCGCCAACCACCACCCCGACGTTCACCTCACGTACTCGGACGTGATCGTCACGCTCGCCAGCCACGACGTGCGCGGTATCACAAGCCGCGACCTCGACCTCGCCCGCCAGATCAGCAGCCAGGCAGCAGAGCTCGGCATCGACGCCGACGTCGCCGGCCTGACCCAGCTGGAGCTCGGGCTCGACACGGCACTCGGGGCACGGCTCGCACCGTTCTACGCAGCCCTGCTCGGCGGAAGGGTGGAGGACGGCGAGCCGGTCGACCCCAGTGGCCAAGTGCCCACGGTGTGGTGGCAGGAACCGGGTGACGACGACGAGACCCTGGCGCTCCCGGAGCAGCCGTTCGAACAGCGCTGGCACTTCGACGTGTGGGTTGCCCACGACGAGGCCGAACGGCGCTTGCAGGCGGTCCTGGACGCAGGGGGCCGCCTCGTGAGTGACCGCGCGGCGCCGGCGTACTGGGTCGTCGAGGACGCAGACGGAAACCGCTCCTGCATCTGCACACCCATCGGCCACTGATCGGCAGGGGTTCCGAGTCCAACCGGGACCCCGAGGCCGCGCGTGGGTCAGTCTTTGGGCTCCACCGCGATGCTGCTACCGGGTCGCCACCGCGAAGACGACGTCATCTGCCTGTGGGTCGAGCCCAGCCAGCACCCCTCGGTGCAGGGTCACGTCGGCGAATCCCGCCTCCGCGAGCATCGAGCGGATCGTCTCCTCGGCGAAGCAGTGCTCCCAGACGTCGAAGCGACGCACCGCCCCCTCGGTCAACAGCGTGTACCGGATCCGCTGTGCCAGCGACTGGGACTCGACGGTCGTCTCGCTGAGCACCAGGTGGGGACCGGGGGCCCAGAACCCCCCGGTTGCCGAGGCCTCCCAGCCGCGGGCCGGTCGATGCCGGTCGGCCACCGCCGCCTGCAGGTAGTCGAGCACCAGCCGGCCCCCGGGCCGCAACCGCCTGTGGATCTCGCCGAGCAGTCCGCGCTGCACCTGAGGTAGGTGCGTGCCGAAGTCCAAGTAGATGAGCAGCGCGAGGTCGAACGGGCCCGCGGGCAGGTCGCGCGTGTAGTCGGCCTCGACGTACTGGAGACGACCCCGGACGTGTTGCCGTGCGTACTCGATGGAGGCCCGGTTGAAGTCCACGCCGGTCACGCCGAAGCCGTCGTCGGCCAACTGCTGGGCGTAGCGGCCCGGACCGCACCCCAGGTCCAGCACGGACGCGCCGGGCGCGAGTCCCGCGGTCAGCAGGTCGATCGTGCGTCGCACGGCCTGCGGGCCGCGCGTCGCTGCTGTGGTGGAGTCGTCGAGGTGCACGGCCAGGAGTTGCCGCTGGACGTGCGGATCCCGCCAGATCGAGCCCCCGCTGTGCTCACCCGAGCCGGACGATAGGTCGGCGAGCAGGTGCGGATCGAGGGAAATGGCCATCCGGCCACGGTACGCCGGGTCCAATCGGCCCAGCGGGTGACGACGCCGTCGCGCCGTCGGTCTCCGCGGACCGCCACTCCGGCGGCGGCCGTGCGCCACCCACGCCACCGCGGGGGTTCCCGGACGTGTGGGAGAGTCGTGCCGTGGTCGCGGCTGCGTGGTTCGAGAGGATCGGACCCGGCGACGCCCAGCAGCTGGCCACCGACGTTGGCCCCGTCCCGGCCAACGTGGGCGCCGTGCTGCTCCTTGACGACGTCGACCCCGCCACGCTGGCGGCCACGCTCGCGGGGCGAATGGCCGGGGTCCGCAGGTTGCGGCAGCGCCTGCGGCGGGCTCCGCTGGGGGGCGGTCGCCCGGTGTGGGTCGACGACCCCGATTTCGATTCGCACCGGCACCTCGACGTCGTCGCGTGCGCCGCACCTGGGGACGAGTCAGCGCTCATGGCCACCGCGGTCCAGGCGGTCATCACCCCGCTGGATCGTGCCCGACCCCTGTGGCGCGCCCGGATCATCACGGGCCTGGCCGACGACAGGGTGGGCCTCGTCCTAGTGCTGCACCACGTGCTCGCCGACGGCCTCGGCGGCCTGGCGGTGCTGGCCCAGCTCGTCGACAAGGAGGAGGGTGGGTCGCAAACCAGGTGGCGGCCCGCGCCCCGACCCGCTCCGACGCCCAGCACGCTCCGTGCCGATGCAGCCCGCGCACGCCGGGAGTCCCTTCGCCGAGCACCCCAGGCGCTCGCCGCGCTCGGACCCGCGCTCATCGAGCTGGGCCGCGAGCGACCCAGCCGAGCGCCGCAGTGCTCCCTCAACGCGCCCACGGGTCCGCGGCGACGCGTCGCCGTCGTCTCGGTGGAGCTCGGGCCCGCACGGAGCGCCGCTCGCGACCGCGGCGCGACGGTCAACGACGTGCTGCTCGTCGCTGCGGCGCGGGCACTGGGTGCGGTACTAGCCGCGCGCGGTGAGCACCTCCCGGAACTCGTCATCTCCGTCCCGGTCTCGGCGCGTGCGGACACGACGACCGAGCAGCTCGGCAACCAGGTCGGGGTCATGCCGGTCCGGGTCCCGGTCGGGGGTCCGCTCGACGCCGCGCTCGCACAGGTGGCCCGCGGAACAACCGCGCGCAAATCCACACAGCGCGGGGCCTCCGCGGCCCTCATCACCCCGGTCTTCCGGCTGCTGGCCGCGCTCGGGCTGTTCCGGCCGATGATCGACCGGCAGCGGCTGGTGAACTCGTTCCTGACCAACATGCGGGGGCCGGGCCAGCCGATGCAGCTGGCCGGGGCCGCAATCCGCCGGATCGCCCCCGTGACAATCGCGACCGGCAACGTCAGCGTCGCGTTCGCCGCCCTGAGCTACGCGGGCACGCTGACGATCTCGGTCATTGCCGACCCGGACCTCGCGCCCGAGCTCGACGACGTCGCGCAGGCGCTGCGCCGGGAGCTCGACGGGCTGACTCAGGGCTCGTCGCCGGGGTACCCGCTGCGGTCGGATGCGGCCAGATCGGCTGCGACAGAGGGGGTCTCTCACGTGTGGTCGCCGTAGCGGTCGGAGTCGTCGAGGGGGCCGGTGTGCGTGCGGTTGGGGCTGTTAGAGGCGTTGGAGCGGTGGCTCCTTCCAGGTTCCGTTCAGTGCCGCCTCTTTGGGCCAGTACAGCCGCAGCGCTGTCATGAAGGGACCTGGTGGGGCTGGTAGCCAGTTGGCCTGCTTGTCCGGGCCGGGATCGTCATGTTGCAGGTACAGGGTGAGCCCGCCGTCGGAGTCGTGTGCGAGCTGCGGCAGCATCGGGGAGTTGATCAGGTAGCGGTTGAGAGGGTTGGCCACGAGCAGGCTCTCGGGCAGCTCGTACATGGTCAGCGACCAGAATGCGTGCACGGGAGGGAGTTGGCCTGGGGCGAAACGCAGCGTGTAGCGCGACGCCCCGGTGAGAGGCTGGCCGTCGGAGTCGACGCCGTAGAGCGGGTACATGGCCTCTTCTTCGGAGTTGCCGTAGAGGCCGATGACACCTGCAGCCATCCGGTACAGGTAGTTGTTCTGCAGGTGCTGCCTGGTCCCGAAGATGTCACCCGTGGTGACCTGCTTGGTGTCCATGCGGTCCTGCTTGAACGTGGCGAACTCCGCCCAGGCGTCGGCGATGCCCTGCTCCATCGCCTCCCTCTCCTGGGGGGTCAGCGGGTCAGGGTCGAACAGCGTCGCTCCGCCGTCGAAGCCGGCCTCGGCGAAGCGTTCTCGCAGCGCCCGCTCGGACTGGTGGGTGGGGCACGAGCGGAGAATGAAGTCGAGCAACGTGAAGAACCGCAACGAGGTCTTCTGCGCCTCGGGCGTGAGCGGCTCCAGGAAGCCAGCGGGTGGGGCGGGCTGGGGCGCCGGTTCACCGAGGAAGCTCGACAACGGGCGCGCCTGGTAGCCGCCCTGGACTGCCTTGACGTTGTCTAGGTCGCTCGCGTCGAGCAACTGGGTCCGGTAGACAGCCAACGCGAAGTCCGTCTCCGGGCGGAAGACCGTGCGCACCCCACCAGGCACCTCGCCGGCCCACTGCGGCCTGGCGACCATGTAGGTGCCGCCATCGTTGCCGGTGGTGCGGCTGCCGATGTAGTCGAAGTTGTGTGTGTAGGCGTCGATCAACTGGATGCTGTAGTAGCGATCCGGGGCGATCGCAGGCACCGTCAGCACCATCGGCTCTTCCCGCAAGTCCATCCCCAGCATCGAGTAGGGCGTGTCCGAGTTCGGCGACACAATGGCCCGGTCCGCCGCGGTGTACACCCGCGGGATGTTCAGGAGCTGGTTCCAGGGAGCCTTGAACTCTGGGTGAGATCGGTCCTGGAAGTATCGGTATTGAACGCGGTACCCGTCCACCATCGGGTAGCCGTAGATGTAGCCCTCCTTCGCCACCACGCGAAGCCGATCGGCGTCCATAACCCCTCCCAGCCCTGTGGCGACTCACCAACGTCCACGCGGACACGGCGCCCCGGCCCGCTGGCGTCCTGCACCGAGTCTCGCACGGTGTCGAACCTCATCTGCGGCGCCTGTGGACGCCGTGGGGGACTGCGGGGTCAGGATCGGTGTTGCGCCTGGTACCCGGTCACGCTCCGTCGGCAGCCAGGCACCGGTACACCGTGTCGCGGTGGATGCCCTACTGGCGGGCCAGTCGGGTCTTGGGTCACCCCAGCGGCGGCCTGGGCGCAGACGCAGGGGCCTCTTGACCTGAAGGGACGGCGCCTCGCCGTGTTCGCAGCCGGCAAGCAGCACGTGTCTGCAGCAGCTTGTGGTGCTGCCGACGCCGACGCTCTTCACGCCGGGGTCCGCCCACGCAGAACCGGCGCAGCACGCACTACCGGCGTGGTTGGTGCGGGTCCGAGATTGAGGAGGTCAGCTTGGCCTGCGGAACCGGTTCACGGTGTTGACGCCGTCGTCGGACACGAAGATCGAGTTGTCCGGCCCGACCGCGACGCCGGACATCGAGCCGAAGGGGAAGAACCCTTCTGGGACGCGAGCGGTGAAGTCGAGCCCGACGATGGCAGCAGACTGCTCGCCGGTGTCGAGATCGATCGCAGTGACTTGTTGGCGCCCGGTCTCCACAGCGAGCAGCCGGTCGCCGTCGACAGCCAACCCCTCCAGTCCCTGCAAGCCGAACGCGATCGGTGCCGGTCCGGCTTCATCGATGGCCCACACGATGCCGGTCGCCCAGTCGCCGACGTACAAGGTGTCGCCGTCGGAGGCGAGCCCGAGCGGGACGAACAGCGGGGTCTGAGGGGTGTTCTCAAGGAAGACCTCGGACGGGTCCTCAGCGTTGACGACGCTCGCCGGGCCCGGCGGGACGCCGAGTTGCGCGGCCACCATCGTGGCGCCGTGCCGGATCGCGTTCGTCGGGGTCGCGAGGTCCCGCGTGTCGAACTCGATCGCGCCCGTGGCCGGGTCAAGCACCTGGACGGCGCCACTGAAGCCGCTCGAGAGGATCAGGTCGTCGCCGTCCGCGGCCACGGTCGACGCACCAGCGAACCCAGCGCCGGGTGGATCGAAACGGTCGTAGAACGACGTCGCGAACGTGCGTGGGTTCTTTGCGATGCCACGCAACACGAACAGCTCCGCGACCCACACCGTGCCATCGGCTGAGACGGCCACACCCCCGGGCGACCCGAGGCCGGGCTGGCCGAGCACTTTGACCCGGCCGGAGTCGTATCGGACGATCTGGTTGTCCGAGCCCGCCGCGGCATACAGCCGGTCGCCGGCACCGAAGGCGATGTTGTCGATCGTGCCCCCGATGTCGATCAGCACCTCACGACCACCCGTGGCCGGATCGAGCCTGACGACCTGCCCCTCGGCAAGATCACCGACATGCAACTCGCCCCGCGAGTTGAACTTCACCGCCGTCGGGGCCCGGAAGCCACCGGCGACCGTCTCGCTGGTGACCGCGTCCACGTCGATCTTGAGGATCTCGCCGGTGAACTGCGCCGGTGCGTAGAGGAACCCGTCCGGTCCGAAATCGAAGCCGTTGACGTTCAACGAGCCGTCGAGCAGAACGGGCGGGGTCGCGAAGCCGGGGTCAAGCTCGTAGAGACCCGATCCGAAGAACAACCGGCCCACGAACAGCCGACCGTCATCGGACATGGTGATCGGGTTGACTCCCTGGCCCACGAACTGCTTCTCAAAGGCGCCGTCCGGCTTCAACATGCCGACATTGCCGGTCAGGATCTCGGTCCAGTAGATCGTGCCGTCGTCGGCGATGAACAGATCATCAGGACCCGCGACGCCGCGCTCGGGACCGATACGGTCGAGGACCTTGCCGTTCTGCGTGTCGTGCACAGTGATCTCATCACCGCCGACGCTGGCGATGTACACGTTCCCGTCGACCGGCGACACGTAGATCCCGTTGAGGCTGTTCGTCTCCGCGGCCCGACCCACCGTGGTCGCCTGCCTCACGTCGAACGGCTCCGGCCGCCCCCTCGCCTCCGCCATCGCCGGTACCGCAAGCAGCATCGCTGCCGCCGCGACAGACGCTTGGACTCGGATTCTTGGGACTCGTTTCATGATCAACTCCCCTTCCCTAATGAGTCTTACCGGGTTGGTCGTGAGGCAGACTCGGTGTCCGGCAGTCGCTGGCAGGTGAGCACTCTCCTTCCCAGGATCCCCGCGTGCGGGAGTCCTATTGACAGATCGTGC
>JAQBEX010000216.1:0-33758 GCA_032123675.1 Actinomycetes bacterium | reverse complement strand
CAACCACCTCCTGTTATCTCATCGTGGCATCTTCAGATTAGCACTCAGGGGTAGGGAGTGCCAGCACGTTTCGCGATCCACGCCTCGGGCTGGCTGAGGGCGGCCCCTGTCAGGATCGTGGCCCCGAGACCGGCAAGCTGGCCCCACAAGCCCCATTGGATGCGGCTGTCCGGCTCGGGTCCCCGAGCCTTCGCAGGTTCGACGCACCGGTACGGCTCCTCCGATCACTTCCGCCCGATCAGGTCGAGGGCACTCCGGCCCCACCGCAGGCACTGGGTGCGACGACGGATACCTGACGGACACGGCACCTGAGTCGCCGGGAAGCTCCGGCCGTCGGCACGGAATCGACCGTCGGGCCATCCTCAGTCTCCAGCGCGTGGAGGTTAGGTTAGGCAATGGCACGTTGAGCGTCCCTTCCGGCTGCTGACAGGACACGTGATGTTCCGCATCCCCAAGCGCTCGGTCACCGGGCCGAGGATCGCCCTCGCTGCCGCGACCACCGTCGCGCTCCTCATGACAGGGACCTCCGTGGCGGCCGCGGGCACGCTCGCAACCGAGACCACTGACTGGGCCTACCCGAACGCGCCGACCTTCGCGGCCGTTCCCGGCTCGCAGACGGTGACCGGGACGCTGGGACCGACCCCCACTGACGGGCAGGACCCGTTCACCGTGGACATCCCCGCCACACTCGAGGTGCTCAGCGTGGCCTACTCCGGCCCGGCTGGGCCGCACAACCTCGTCGGCTGCGGCCTCACGGGCGTGGGCAACCTGAACCAGACCTTCTCCAGCAACAACTCCGGATGCCAACTCAACTGGTTCATCAACACGAACTTCGCGGTATCTGCGAGCCCTTGGACAGTGACGATCGTGACACAGAACAAGCCGGTGTCCACCGACACCGAGCCCCCGAGCTGGTCGGTCGCCAGTGTGAGCACGACCACCGACATACCCTCGGGCGTGGCGGTGTCGTACACCGCGACGGCGACCGACAACGTGGGCGTGACCTCGTCGTCGTGCCTGCCGACCTCGGGCTCGGTCTTTCCCGTCGGCGTCACGACCGTGAACTGCACGGCATCCGACGCCGCAGGCAATGCCGGTCGGGCGTCGTTCACCGTCACTGTCACCCTGGAGGACACGACGCCGCCCGACCTGACGGTGCCGGCCAACCGCACGGTCGAGGCGACCGGACCCGCCGGGGCTGTCGTGGACTACATCGCCACGGCCACCGACAATGACGTCATCGCCTCACTCGAGTGCAGCCCCGCCTCGGGGTCGACGTTCCCGCTCGGCGACACCACGGTCGGCTGCACCGCCACCGACACCAGCGGCAACCAGGCCTCCGACGACTTCACCGTGACCGTTCGCGACACCACCGCGCCCTCGCTGACCGTCCCGGACGACATCATCAGCGAGGCCACCGGCACCGATGGCGCAACCGTCGACTTCACCCCCACCGCCGACGACACCGTCGGCGTGGCCTCACTGGAGTGCACCCCCGCCTCGGGGTCGACGTTCCCGCTCGGCGACACCACCGTCACCTGCACCGCCACCGACACCAGCGGCAACCAGGCCTCCGACGACTTCATGGTCACCGTCACGGTTGATGCGACATCGGTGGATGTGATTGCCTCCAGCATCGAGGCGCAGGGCCTGCCCAACGGCGTGGAGAGGAGCCTGCTCGGGCCCCTCTCGCAGGCGAAGAAGATCGCGGGCGACAACAATCCCCGCAACGACGGCGCCGTCTGCAACAAGCTCGATAGCTTCGCGGCGCACGTCGCCGACCGGGTCGCCGACGGGTCCATCAGCACGGCGTACGGCGCCGAACTCACCACCTTCGCCCGGGCGATCGGGTCGTCGCTCGGCTGCGTCTGACCCTGCGTCACCGCGACGTGATGACGGCTATCGATCCGCTCGCTGTCCAACTCGCTCGTGCACGTCAACGTTGCCGTGGCCCGGAAGGTCCCGGCTCCGAGACCTCGGCCGCGGCGGCGCGATCGCTGCGCGACTTCAGGTAGACGACTACCGCCCAGAGCGACAGCTGTGCCACCACGGCGGCGGGCGACCCTTCGAACAGCAGGACGATCGTCAGCGGAACGGTGTTGAACAGGGCATGGATCACGATGCTCAGGAAGACGCTGCGGGTTCGTTCGTAGAACCAGGCCTGGAGGATCGCCATCGCGACCGTGCCGATTGTGAACCCTGCCATTGACCCGAGGATCTGGGCGAGCCCCATTCATTGCTGGACCCAGATCATCACCACGATCGGGAAGTGCCACACCGCCCACACGGGGCCGACTGCCCACCCGGCATCCCACCAGCCACGACCCGGTAGCAACTTCTCGGTCAAGTACCCCCGCCAGCCCACCTCCTCCGTGCCGGACGTGACCAGTTGCACGGCGAAGAACACAAGGAGGAACGCCGGGATCGAACCGGCGCTGGGACCGTCGGTGGCCCGTCCCGTCGTGGCCGCCGTGATCAGCAGTGCTGGCAGGGTGACGAGCGCGAGGATGGCCAGCACCGCGCCGTACGTCCGCGCTCCCACCTGCACCCGGGCCAGGCGCCGTCGCAGGTCTCCAGGGGGAATGGCGGGATCCCGGTCGGACATCACCACGCCAGCGACCAGGGGACCGTACACACCCACAAGCGAGAGCAGCGAGACGGCCAGCGTAGAGGTCGACACCTGCCGGTCGAAGACCGCATCCCAGACGAGATCCTGATTGAACAGGACATCTCCGGAGTTCATCGTCCGGCTGGTGATCCAGGCACCGACCCAGAAGACCCAGCTGAAGGCATAGGCGATCACGAGGTACCGAACATGGGGCGCGTCCCACAGGCCGGCCCGGGCTGACCGATCGGGGGCCATGTGTTCCGAGGCAGTGTCCACGCGCCTACGCTAACCCGTCACGGTTGCGCGTCGGAATGCTCGGCCCAGTGCATGGTCCAGGGCGGGTGCCTCATCGCCTCAGGTAGCGAACTCGGCCACCCCGACTCGGGCTCTCCACGGCCCGACGACTCGCGGCGTGATGGTCTGGGGCCGGCGCCACGCAGCCCCACGGACGGCGCAGGCAGCAGGCGCACACCCTGGCGGCCAAGACCGCGCTCGGCGCGGTGAGTCCGCAGGCCGGAAGGGACTCACGTTGCCGTGGGGTCTGTTCGCAGCCGCCCGGCGCGCATACTGGGGTGTGGCAACCTCATCTGCAAACCCGCGTCCTCGTCACTCCAGCAGCCCCTTCCAGCCTCAGCCCGCGTCGGTGATCGAGGCGTTTGCGGTCGACGACCGGGTCTCGCACGACTCATATGGGCTGGGTCGAGTCGTGGGGTTGGACGCAGGTGGGGCGACGGTGGACTTCATGGGAAAGACAGTGTGGATCGCCACGCCGTTCCGCAAGATGACCAAGCTCTAGAACGGGTCGTCAGCGGGTCATTGCGTCGGGTTGGTCATCAGGCGGCGGGCAAGACGGCAGCCGAGATCGAGGACTACCTGACTCAGTTCGATGTCTGGGATCGATACGACATGGACGGCGAAGGCAACTTCAACGAGCCTGACGGCTACATCGACCACTTCCAGTCGGTGCATGTCGGCGAGGGTGCGGAGACCGGCGGCGGCGCCAGACTGGGCCGTTGTGCTGCCTGCTACTCGGTGCCCCCGGCAGGATTCGAACCTGCGGCCTGTGGTTTAGGAAACCATCGCTCTATCCCCTGAGCTACGGGGGCCGGCGCTGCCTGGGACCTTGGTGACCGGATCGTCGCATCCAGGGCCCGCCGCAGCGCTTGAGGCATTGTGTCAGATGGCGCGCCCGGCGCCCGAACGTCGATCACCTGGCGAACCAGCGTCCACTTGGCGCAGCACCGCTTACAAGGTACCTTGTATTACATGGTACCTACGGAAACATGGAACCCGCCGGACCGCGCCGTCGACGAGGCGCTCGATCGCCTGCGCCGCGGTGCGGTGGAGGCGTGCGTACTGACCCTGCTGGACGCCGGGCCCGCGTACTCGCACGACATCGTGCGGGCGCTCGGGGGGATCGATGGGCTAGTCACCAGCGAGGGCACCGTGTACCCGATGCTGTCCCGCCTGCGCCGCGCTGGGCTGGTCGCGACCCAGTGGCAGGAGAGCCCGAGCGGCCCACCGCGCCGCTACTACCAACTCACCGAAGAGGGGCACTACGCCGTCGCTGCGTTCGCCGCGGCATGGCTGACCTTCCGCGCCGGCGTCGACACGGTCGTCGCGGGCCGGGTCCGAACCGCAGAACCCGACGCCCCCACCCTCATCCCTGACCCCCTGAACCCGAACCAACCCAAGGAGACAGCATGACCACCGACACGAGCCAGTGGCGCCAGGCCTATATGGCTGAGTTGGAACGCTGCGCCATGTCGCTTCCCACTGACCGGCGCGCGGAGCTACTGGAGCAGATCAGCGCACACCTCGACGCCGAGCTCGTCGGCGTCACTGATGATGACCAGGCTCGGGCGGTGCTGGACCGGCTGGGCGACCCCGCCGACGTCGTGGCCGAGGCCGCAGCCGACCTGCAGCGCCCCGCAGCTGCGCCAGCACAGCGCGGCCCGTCGGCCGGCGAGATCGTGGCCCTGCTGCTCATGAGCATCGGCGGCATCGCACTGCCGCTGATCGCCCCGGCCGCTGGCGTCATGATCATGCGGGCCACGCCGGCCCGGTGGACGCGGGCCGAGGTTCGCAACACGTGGTTGATCCTCGCGGTGGGCCTCGGGGCCCTGATCATCGGATTCATGATCGCCACCGTGCCCAATCCCCCGGCGTGGGCCGGGCTTGTGGCCCTGGGGCTGATCGGGGTGATCATGCTCGTCGGTCTGGCGGCCGCGCTGTATGCCGCGTCGCGACCGCGCCGCGCTGAGGCCTGAAGCGCAGCCCCCGTTTGCGCGACCACCGAGGACCCGTGACGCTGGGGTGATGTCGATATCCGTGCACGATGGCGTCACCGCCCAGGTCGGTCGGATGCAGGTCCGCCGCGTCCTGCCCCGGCGCCGCCTGCGCACGGTGGGCGCCTGGTGCTTCGCCGACCACATGGGTCCGGCGGAGGTGACTGAGCGAGCCGGTCTCGACGTCGGGCCGCATCCACACACCGGACTGCAGACGGTCACCTGGCTGATGGAGGGCGCCGTCCTGCACCGCGACTCACTCGGCTCCGAGCAGCTGATCCGCCCCGGTCAGGTCAACCTCATGACTGCCGGGCGCGGTGTGGTCCACGCTGAGGAGAACACCGGCACCTACCGGGGAACCCTCCAGGGTGTGCAGCTCTGGGTCGCGCAGCCCGACGAGCACCGTCACGGCGAACCGGGCTTCTCCCATCACGCCGACCTGCCCGTGGTCGAATGGGGACGGGCCACAGCGACCCTCATCGCCGGGGACTTCCTGGGAGCCTCATCCCCGGCCGAGTTCGGCACCGATCTCGTCGGACTCCAGGCCCAGATCCATCCAGGTGTCACCACGGTCCCGCTGCGACCCGACTTCGAGTACGCGATCATCGCCCTGGATGGCCCCCTCCTGGTCGGCGGCGAGCCAGCCGCTCCCCGGACCGCAGCCTCGCCCGGCCAGATCGCGGCTCTGGGAGCCGGCCGCTCGGAGATCGACGTCGAAGCGCGCGAGCCGACCCGGATGATGCTGCTCGGCGGCGTCCCCTTCCCGGAGCCGGTGTTCATGTGGTGGAACTTCGTCGCCCGGAACGCCGACGAGGTCTCGACGTTCTATGCCGACTGGCGCGACAGCGGCCAACGTTTCGGCGACGTCGACTCGACCCTCGGTCGGATTCCGGCCCCGTCACCCCCCTGGGAACCGATCCTCACGACCGATCCCTGACCCCAAACGCCGCCGCCCGCTGGCGGCCACCGGGCCGACGCCACCACGCTCCTACCTCGCAGATCCTCCGCTCAGGGCCAGAATCTCCCCGTCGGCGCGGAGGGTTTGGGCCGGCGCGGAGGGTTCTTCCGGGAGTGGGGCGGCTTGATTGTCTTATACCCCCTGGGGTATGATGTTTCCACCAGACCTCGAAGGAGACCTCCATGTGCAGCCCCGCAACCTGCCGTTCCTGTGGCAACGTCACCTACTCCGGCTGTGGCCGGCACGTCGACCAGGTCCTGGCCAGCGTCCCCCCGGCACGTCGGTGCACGTGCCGCTGAGGACCAGCCGCACCTGATCTGGATCAGGCGTCCGCCTCGCGGTGGGCGCCCGATCTGCATCTGAGCCACGGCCGACGCCGGCCCCGCACACCGTGCGGTCGCCGAGCGCCTCCCCGTGACCGCGACCGCAGCCGGAGCCAGAGCCGACTACTGTCCCGGCATGGACATCGCCCGATCGCTGCCCACCGCCGCGTTCACCGGGATCGGGCACAGCGCCCTGGACCAGTCCCGCAGAGGCATCACCGAGGCACGCGACTCGTGGCGGCTGATCCTGCAGGCGACGCTCGCCGCCTCCCTTGCCTACGCAATCGCCGAGTCGATCGGGCATGAGGTCCCGTTCTTCGCCCCCATCGCGGCGATCGCCACCGTCGCCGTCTCTCTTGCCCATCGGCGCCGGCGCACGGTCGAACTGCTGGTCGGGAACGCCATCGGCATCCTCCTGGCTGGCTTCCTCGTGGCAAGGATCGGCAGCGGCGCCTGGCAGGTCGGCCTGGTGGTCGCGCTTGCGCTGACCGCCGCCCTGGTGGCTGGCGGCGGTCCGATCCTGATCATGCAGGCCTGCACCGCAGCCATCCTGATCGCGACGCTCACGCCGCCGACCGCGGACGCCCCATGGAACAGCGGCCGCTTCGTCGATGCGCTCATCGGCGGTGGTATCGGGCTGGTGGTCTCCGCGCTGATCCTTCCCGTGCACCCCGCCCGGCACGCCCGGTCCGCCACCGATCCGGTGCTCAAGGTGCTGGGCGACGGGTACCGGCAGGTCGGGGCGGCGCTGAGTGCGACCGATCGGCTGGCCGCCGAGGCCGCATTGGCCGACCTGCGCGCCACCGCGTCCGTCCTGGAGGGATTCCACTCCGGCCTGGCTGCGACGCGTGAGTCGATCCGGCTCGCCCCCTGGTACTGGGACCAGCGCCCAGTCCTGGACTCCTACGCCGATGCCGGATTCCACCTCGACAACGCCCTACGCAACCTGCGGGTGTTGGCCCGCCAGGCAACGCTGGCCCTGGACCGCAGCGAGCCGGTCCCACAGGGGATCCCCGCAGCCCTTGACGAGCTGGCCGAGGCCGTCGACCAACTGGGACCTGCGCTGGCCACGGAAGGAGACCCCAAACCCGTTCGCCGACTGCTGCTGGTGGCGGTGGCGCACACCCACGGGGTCACCGCTGCGGAGTCCTCGGCACCAGCGCGACCCGGGCTGTTCAACGCACCGATGATTGCCCAGATCCGTCTCTCCGCCTCCGACCTGCTCCAGGCCACCGGGATGCCCGCGGATGCGGCGGCCGGGATCATTCGCGCCACGGGGGATGCTCAGGGCTGATGCTCAGGGCTGACCCCTCAGGGCTGACCCCTCTGGGCGAACCCCTCAGGCTGCGCCGATCGGGGCGCGACCAGCGGCAGCCGGGCGCGCACGCTGGTCCCACACCCCTGCAGTGATTCGAGGCCGAGGGTCCCGTCGGGGGCCGGGCATCCGTGCCCAGGCCCGACATCGACGATCGCCGCGGAGCCGGCGAACCGCACGCTCCGGCCGAGAGCGCGGCCGCGGCACGTGGGCTCCGATCCCCGCGACGTGGCCACTGGCCGGCCACTGAGGACCTCAGGCGAGCCAACCGGGACCAAAGTCCCAGTAAGGTAACCCTTATCTGTGCGGTACCCTTCGGTCCATGACGCTGGATGGGGCCCCCACAGGGCCGCCGATGATCGTGCTGTCGGCCCGAGCGGACAGCGTCAGCATGACCCGGCGGCTGGCCGAGATGGGGATCCGGCCCGGAGTGTCCGTGCGGATCCTGTCCCGAACGAGCGGCGGCGGAGCCATCCTCGCCATCGCCGACGATCGGATCGCCGTGGCCCGGTCGATCCTGGCCGGCATCCACGTGGCCGAGAACGTCCCGGCTCATGGCTGAGACGGTCGCCAGCTGCCACGAGACGCCCGGCCCACCCGCGAGCCCGCACGCTCGGACAGTCGCCCTCGTGGGCAGCCCCAACTCGGGGAAGTCCACGCTGTTCAACGCCCTGACTGGGGCCGGTCGCGCCGTCGGGAACTACCCCGGCACCAGCGTCGAGGTCGGAACGGGACGATGGACGGACCCGGCCTTCGGCGAGTTGTCCCTGACCGACCTGCCCGGCGCCTATTCGCTGGACCCGATGTCCCCGGACGAGGCACTGACCGCCGACCTGCTGCACGGCGGCGGACACGTCGATGTCGTGGTCGTGGTCTGCGATGCGGCTCATCTGGGTCGTTCCCTGGTGCTGGCCGCGCACGTCCGGGCGCTCCCAGTGCCCGTCGTCGTAGCCGTGACCATGACCGACGTCGCCGCCCGCCGGGGCGTCGAGGTCGACGACTCGGTCCTCGCCGAGCGGCTGGGGGTCGACGTCGTGCGCCTCGATCCCCGACGCCGCGACGTGCACGAGCTCGCCCGGGCTGTGTCCCGTGCACTGGCCAAACCGGCGGCGCATCCCCTGGTCCTGGGATCCGGCGGATCCAGCGGCTGCATGCCGGACTGCCCAGCCAACTGCACCTCATGTCCAGCCACCGAGATGACCGACCTGGCCGCCACCCTCGCCGCTGACGACGATCTCGCCCAGGCCGAGGCCGTCTTCACCTGGGTCACGCAGACCACGCAGCTGGCCACCACCCGCACCCTGGCGGACCACCGGACCTGGACCGATCGGATCGATCGGTGGGTCACCGCACCCGTGCTGGGTCCGCTGATCTTCCTGGGCGTCATGTGGGCAGTGTTCGCACTCACGACGACCGTTGCCGCGCCGCTGCAGGACGTCCTCGACTCATTCTTCTCCGGACCGGTCACCACGGCCGCGATCACCCTCTTCGACACGGTGGGGCTCGGCGGGAGCCTGGCCCAGGGCTTCGTCGTCAACGGACTGATCGCCGGAGTGGGGATGCTCCTGACGTTCATCCCGCTGATGGCCATCATGTTCGTGCTGCTCGCGTTCCTGGAGGACTCCGGGTACATGGCGCGAGCTGCCGTCGTCACCGACCGGCTGATGGGCCGGCTGGGGCTGCCGGGCCGCGCTTTCCTTCCGCTGGTCGTCGGGTTCGGGTGCAACGTCCCGGCAATCTCGGCTGTGCGAGTGCTTCCCGACGCCCGCCACCGGTTGCTGACCGCCCTGCTGGTCCCGTTCACGTCCTGCTCAGCCCGGCTGACGGTCTACGTGATGGTGGCCGCCACGTTCTTCCCCGCCCACGCCGGGACCGTCGTCTTCGCGATGTACCTGGCCAGCATCCTGCTCGTCGTCCTCGGCGGGCTGCTGCTGCGCTCGACGCTGATCCGCACCATGGGCAGCGACCCCCTCGTGCTCGACCTGCCGCCCTACCAGCGACCGTCGGTGCGCATGCTGGGCGCCGCCACCTGGATGCGCCTGCGTGGCTTCCTGCAGACCGCCTCCGGGATCATCGTGGCCACCGTGGCCGTGGTCTGGGTGCTCGGGATCATGCCCGCACCGGGGACCGCGTACACCGTTGGCGAAGTCCCCATCGCCGACAGCCTGTACGCCTGGATAGCCGACCAGGCCAGCGTCCTGTTCATCCCCACCGGGTTCGCCGAGTGGCACGCCATCGGTGCGCTGATCGTCGGCTTCGTGGCCAAGGAGGCAGTGATCTCCTCCTGGGCACAGACCTACCCGGCCGGCGCAGACCTGCAGTCCAGCGTCTACGCCGACTTCGTCGTCAGCTCGGGCGGGCACCCGCAGGCAGCCGCGGCGGCCTTCATGGTCTTCCTCCTGGCCTACACGCCGTGCGTGGCGACACTGGCCGCCCAGAAGCGCCAGATCGGGGCGCGGTGGACGGCCACGGGCGTGGTCATGCAGCTGACCATGGCATGGCTCCTCGCCGTGGCCGTGTTTCAGATCGGGTCGGCGATCACATGAGCGCGCCCGTGCAGTTGACCGAGGTCCTGGCCGCCGTGGCCGACGGCGCCGGCTCGACCGATGAGGTGTCGCGGCGCTGCGGGGTCTCCCACGACGTCGCAGAGACAGCATTGGCCGCGCTGGCCAGCACCGGCCGGGTCCGCCGGACCCTGGTGTTCGCCGGGGCATGCGCAACCGACGGGTGCACAAGCTGCGGGTCCTCCGGTGGTTGTGCGTCCGCGGGCGTCGGGTCGCTGGTCGGCGCCGGGCTCACCGTCTGGCGCGCGGTGCCCCGCTGACCTGGTGGCGCTGACGGGCCGGTTCGGCTGACGGCCGATGGGCCGGCTCAGCCAGACCCGGGAGCTTCCTGGCCGTCCCCGGGCCCGAGCTGCTTGCGGAACCACCGCGCGGCACTGCCCCGCGGATAGCCCGGCACGACGGCCACGGTCTCGTAGCCCAGGCGCTCGTAGTAGCCGGCAGCCTGGACATCGTGGGTGAGCAGCACGACCAGGTCGCAGCCGCGGCGGGCGGCCTCCTCCTCGGCCGCTGCCATCAGGGCAGACCCGAGGCCGCCATTGCGCACCTGCGGATCGACCCACATGTGCGCCAACTCGCAGCACCCACCCCACGTCCAGCCGCTGATCCCGGCAACCACACGGCCGGAGCCGTCCCGGACCATGACCGCGAGCTCCTCGTCGGGGCCGACCCCGGCGGCGGCCCTCGTCTCCTCAAGGACGTGGTCCTCAAGGAGGTCGAGTTCCTCAGCCGTGGCGCCGTCGCCGATGGCACAGCCGGCGGGAGCGAACTGCGCCAATCGGTCCCGAGCCCGCTGCGCCACTAGGGCATCAGCAACTGCTCGAGGAATGTCATGTCGTCGAAGTAGTTGCGATAGGCCTTGATCCGGCCGTCCTCGAACTCGGCGACCATGGCCGCTCCGACGACGATGGTCCGGCCGTTGGGCTCCAGGACTGCGTCATCCATGACGAACGGGGCCGTGAACTGCCCTGCGACACGGTACTCAGCAAGTGCCTTGTTGCCGCCCAGCCCGTCGACGGCGTCAATCTGGACGGTGACGTCGGTCAAGGCCGTCTCGAAGTCGGTGAACTCCGCGATGAGCGCATCGATGCCGTCAGTCAACTGAATCGGTGACCATCCGATCACGTCGTCGGTGAACAACTCAGGGAACACCCCCACGTCCCCAACCTCGAACGCCTCGATCGCGCGACGGAGCACCTCAGCGTTGGCGCTCTGGCTCATGTCTTCCTCCTGCAGGTGTGTGGTCGGGTGCGGATCAGCCGATGACCTTGGCCTTCGCCGAGGCGAATTCCTCGTCGGTCAGTGCGCCCGAGTCGTGCAGGGACGCCAACTGCTGGATCTCGGCGATGGTGTCGTTCGCGGGCGCGGTCGGGCCGGGGGGCGGTGGGGCTGGCGGGGGAGGAGGAGCCGCTTCGTACCCCTGGTCGTACTGGGCGTCGGAACTGGCCTGCCTGTTCTTGCCTGTCTCGTACGCGGCTGTGCCGAGCATGACAGCCCTGCGCCGACGGACACGACGTCGTCTCATTCCCACAATGCACCTCCATGACGAGCGCTACTACGACCGGGAGTCCAGTGACTCACTCCGAACATCGCGAACCTGATGTTCACGGACAACGATGCCCCGGGGCGAACCAGCAGACATCACCCCGACGGGATGAGATCAGGCGACCTCGCGCGCCTCACCATGGCCCGCGGCGTCGGCACGGGGCCGGCGCCGCGCGCACTCGCCCACGCCGGTGGCGAGCGCCGCACTGTGGCCGAGCGCCGCACTGTGGCGAGCCGCACGGTAGTCGAGCGCCGCGCAGTTGCCGAGCGCCGCACTGTGGTCGATCAGTGGCCGCTGGCTGGTGGCCCAGACGGGTCTACTCGCCTGCCTCGCGTCGCACGATCTCACCGCGCACGGCGGTGATCCATGTGTTGAGGATGTGCCGTTCGTCCTCGCTCCATGTTGCGGCAGGGTCGTCGAGGCGGTGGACCTGACGGACAAGTTCGTCCTTCAACTCCTGGAGGCTGTACCCCTCGTGCAGGAGGGTCTTGACCTCGGGGGCAGTCGGATCTGGTGCTGGCATGGTGATCGTCCTTCCTCTGTCCGTGACGCCGGACCACCGACGGCTGACCGGTGCGACAACGGCGACACCTTCAACAGTAGATCCGCAGAGCCGAACCTGACAGGGGCTGAGGTCCCGACCAGGGCGGGGCCCGCAAGAGGCTGGCTGACGTGGACGAAGCGGCTGACGTGCCGACGCTGGCCTGGACCCCGGACGGGACTTCGACGGGCGTTCGCGCCGCCCCACGGCGGGCTGGTCAGCCTCCGGCAAGAACTCGTCGCTCGTGGTCCAGGAGCCAGGCCTTCGTCTGCACGCCTCCGGCGAATCCCGTCAGGGACCCCGACGCGGAGACCACCCGATGACAGGGCACGACGATCGACAGCGGGTTGCGCCCGTTGGCGGCCCCGACCGCTCGCGCGGCCCCGGGCTCCCCCATGGACACCGCCTGCTGCCCGTAGCTGACCGTCTGCCCGTACGGGATTCCGCGCAGGGCCTGCCAGACGCGCAACTGGAAGTCGGTGCCCGCGGGGTCGAGATCGAGGTCGAAGTCGCGACGGCTCCCGGCGAAGTACTGCGCCAGCTGGACCTCGGCTCGATCCAGATGGGCAGCGGCTGGCGAGCTGATCCGCGCGCCCTCGGCCCCCCGCGCCCCGGCCCCCCGCGCCCCGGCAGCTCGACCCTCGGCAGCTCGACCCTCGGCAGCCCCACCCTCGCCAGCGCCACCCTCCGCAGCGCGATCCCCGGTCGGCGCTGACGTGCCGACTGCCCGCAGAACTCGGGAACCGTCCTCGCCCGGCCACAGCACGGCGCGCAGCCCGCGCAGGCCTGCAACCAGCTCCAAGGCCCCAACTGGGGAGTCGATCGTTCGGCGATCAAACGCGGTGGCCCCTGTCTGAGCGTGGGTCGCGGTCCTGGCCATCATCTCTCCTTGCCTCGACCCACCGGAGCGGGCGCACTGATCGTGGAATCGTGGTGATCGGGCTTCGCTGCGGTCACTGGGCCTGGCACATCGCAGGCTCGGGCACCCAGGCCTGCCCACAGGTGCCCAACTGCGTAGGACCGCCAGGGCCGCCAGGCGTGGGCGGCACGCTCGATCTCCCGGGCGCGGTCGTCGCCACCGAGCGCAGCCACGGCATGGCGGACACCGAGATCCCCGGCGAGCATCACGTCGGGGTCCGACAGTCCCCGCATCAGCACGTAGGCAGCAGTCCACGGCCCGATGCCGCGATGACTCTGCAACTGTGCACCGATCCCGGATCGGTCGACTCCCGGATCGAGAACGAGCTCCCCATCGGCAAGCGCGCGGCACACGCCGACCAGCGCCGCACCTCGAGCCCTGGGCATCGACAGGTTCGCCGCGTCCGCCTCAGCCAGCCTGGCAACGGTCGGGAAGACGTGGGTCAGTCCCGGTTCGGCGAAGGCCAGCGGCTCACCGTGGGCCGCGACGAACCTGCCGACCACGGTGCGGGCCCCGGCAACGCTCACCTGTTGGCCGACGATGGCGCGCACGACGATCTCGTGCGGGTCGACGCTGCCGGCGATCCGCAGCCCCGGTCGGGCGGCGACCAGATCGGCGATCATCGGATCAGCTCCGAGCACCTCGGCAACAGCGACCGGGTCCGCGTCGAGATCGAGCAGCCGGCGCACTCGGGCAACCCCCGGGGACAGATCGCGGAGGTCGGCCAGCCGGAACTCAGCCAGCACCCCGCCGGTCGTCGTGCGACAGGCCACCGTGGCGTGCCCGTGCGGCAGTGACAGCGTCCGACGGTACGTGGACCCATCCCACGTCTCGAGGCCGACGACCGCCCGCTCGCCGAGGAACGCCAGCAGCGTGGCCGCGTCGAACGGCTCGCGGGTGCTGAGCCGGACCCGAATCGGGGCGTGTGGCGCGTCGACGGGCTGCACGGGGTGCACGGAGTCGCGACGGTACGGGTCGTGGCCGGCTGACCGCCTGCGTCGTGCCCGCAGCTCGCGCGGGGCCTCGCCGTAGACCGAGCCAAACGTGTCGTTGAAGGACCGGATGCTGCCGAAACCAGCTGCCCAGGCAACCTCGGAGGCAGGCAGGTCGGTCGTCTCCAGCAGGATCCGCGCCGTGTGCGCCCGCTGCGTCCGAGCGATTGCCAGCAGGCCTGCGCCGAGCTCCTCAGTCACGACCCGGTTCAGGTGCCGCTGCGAGTAGCCGAGTGCGGACGCGACTCCGGCGACCCCGATCCGTTCGACCGCTCCGTCGGTCACCAGCCGCATCGCACGGGCCACGACGTCACCGCGCACGTTCCATTCGGCGGACCCGGGCACGGCATCGGGGCGACAGCGCCGACAGGCACGGAACCCGTCGCGTTGGGCGGCGGCCGCAGAGCGGAAGAACGAGACATTGCCGCGCTTGGGGGTGATCGCCGGGCAGCTGGGTCGGCAGTAGATGCCGGTCGTGCGCACCGCGGTGTAGAAGTCACCATCGAAGCGCGCATCCCGACTGGCGACGGCGCGGTAGCAGCGCTCGTGATCCAGGGCTGCGTCCATGGATCCCATCCTCCCCCATGATCGGCGGAGCCACTGGCAGGAATCGGACGCGGCACTCGACGGTCCCGGACTGAGTCGCGAGCGCTGGCGCGGACCCCTGCTCGGTCACTCGCTGGTCGTGGTGCCACCAGCGCCGCTCGGGGCCGGGACACCGCGGAACCGGTAGGGCGCCGCCCGGTGCCCTGGCTGCACCAGCCATGCCTGACCCGTGCCCTCGGACTCCAGCACCTGGCCCACGACCGACACGACGTCGTCGACGGCCATCAGGGGCACGTCCATCGCTGTGAGCATGTCGCGGTGCGGGTCGACGATCGCCGTGTCCGTGAAGCCGGGACACACCGCATTGACGGCGATGCCCTCGCCAGCGAGGACCGGACCAAGGGACCGGACGAGGTTCACGACCGCAGCCTTGTTGGCTGCGTAGACCGGATCCACCGGCACCGGGGCGAGTCCGGCCAGGCTCGCGAGCACGACGATCCGGCCCCCGCCGCGCGCACGCAGCACGGGCAGCGCAGAAGCGATCCCGAAGACCACACCGTCGAGGTTGACTCCCATGGCTCGGCGATAGGCGGCCTCGTCGAAGTCCGCGAATGTGAACCCGCTGCTGATACCGGCGTTGAGGACCACCACGTCCAACCGGTCGAACGCCTGCACGGCCGCACTGGCAGCGGCGTGGTTGTCGGCCAGCACGCTGACGTCACAGCGCACCGCCAGCCCGCCGATATCGTCAGCGACGGCAGCGGCACCCGGCAGATCGATGTCGGCCACGACGACCCGGGCGCCTGCGCTGGCCAGCCACCGGCAGACACCGGCGCCGATCCCGGCAGCTCCCCCGGTCACGAGCACAGCACGACCGGTCAGGTCGGTGGGCGGACCGACATCCATGGGGCCTCATCACAGGTTCGACGCGCGGGAGTGGGACGATGCCAACGTACCAACGCCACACAGGTGACCAGCGCGCCCGCGGGGATTCCGCGACGCCGGACCGGGACGGAGCACCATGGACTTCCACCCCAGCCCCCTCGCCGAGGACTATCTCGGCCGGCTCCAGTCGTTCATGGACGCCGAGGTGTTCCCCGCAGAGCACGTGTACGCGGCGCAGCGGCGCGAACTCATCGCGGCAGGTGCACCGAATGTGCTCCCGCCGGTCGTCGAGGACCTCAAGGCCACCGCGCGTGCGGCCGGGTTGTGGAACCTGTTCCTGCCCGGGAGCGCCGCCCCGGCCCATGGCCTGTCGGTCACGGACTACGCACCGCTGGCCGAGCTGACGGGCTGGTCGCCGGAGATCGCACCTGAGGCGCTGAACTGCTCCGCACCGGACACGGGCAACATGGAGATCCTGCACATGTTCGGAACGCCCGCGCAGAAGGAGCAGTGGCTGGCGCCCCTGCTGGCCGGGGAGATCCGCTCGGCGTTCTCGATGACCGAGCCCGCAGTCGCCAGCAGCGACGCCCGCAACATCTCCACGAGCATCCGTCGCGACGGCGAGCACTACGTGATCAACGGGCGCAAGTGGTGGAGCACCGGAGCCAACGACCCGCGCTGCCAGGTCCTGGTCGTCATGGGCAAGACCGATCCCGACGCCGACGTGTACCACCAGCAGTCGATGGTCCTCGTGCCCATGGACACCCCCGGGGTGGAGATCGTCCGCAACGTGCCCGTGTTCGGGTACCACGACCAGCACGGGCACGCCGAGATCACGTTCACCGACGTGCGGGTCCCGGTGACGAACCTTCTCGGCGAACAGGGGTCCGGGTTCGCGATCGCCCAGGCCCGGCTCGGGCCAGGGCGCATCCATCACTGCATGCGCGCCATCGGAATGGCCGAGCGTGCCCTTGACCTGATGTGCCGCCGGTCGATCGATCGGGTCGCGTTCGGCAGGCCGCTGGCCCGCCAGGGCGTGATCCAGCAGTGGATCGCCGAGTCCCGGATCGCGATCGACCAGGCGCGGCTGCTCACGCTCAAGGCGGCGTGGATGATCGACACGGTCGGCGCGAAGGGCGCCCGTCAGGAGATCGCCGCCATCAAGGTGGTCGCGCCCCGGATGGCCCTCGAGGTGGTCGATCGGGCGATCCAGGCGCACGGGGGCGCCGGTGTCAGCGACGACACGCCGCTGGCCATGATGTGGGCCGGGCTGCGCTCCCTTCGGATCGCCGACGGCCCTGATGAGGTGCACCTGCGCGACATCGCCCGCCTCGAGCTGCGACCCCTCGTGGCGCCACGATGACCCCGACAGCCGACACCTCCGACGGCGCCACCGAGCCTGTCGAGCCGCCGGACGCCGCCGACCTGACCTCGGAGGCCCGCGGGGCCGGGCCGGTCCGGTCCGAGGATGCGTTCGACGTGGCCGCCGTGGACACCTGGCTGCGCGCGCGGACCCGGCTGCCTGACGACGGCCTGCCCGAGGTCCGGCAGTTCGGCGGGGGCGCGTCGAACCTCACCTACCTGCTGCGCTACCCGGGGCGTGACCTCGTGCTGCGTCGCCCGCCGGCCGGGCAGAAGGCGGCTGGGTCGCACGACATGCATCGTGAGTACGACATCCAACGGATGCTCGCACCCTCGTTCCCGGCCGTGCCCAGGATGGTCGGGTACGGCTCCGACGAGTCGATCCTCGGATCGCCGTTCTACGTGATGGCACACGTCCCCGGGCTGATCCTGCGCGGGGACCTGCCGACCGGCGTGGAGCTCTCGACTCAGGCCGCCCACGACCTGGCGCTGGGGATGGTCAACGCCCTTGCCGACCTGCATTCCGTGAACATCCGGGCCAGCGGGCTGAACACGTTCTGGCGAGGCCCGGGCTACGTGCGCCGTCAGGTCTCCGGCTGGTCACAGCGGTACCGCGCGGCCCTGACCGACGATGTCCCCGACGCCGAGGATGTCATGGGCTGGCTGGTTGCCAACCAGCCCGAGGATGTCGCCGACCGGCTGATCCACGGGGACTGGCGACTGGACAACCTGGTCCTTGACCCCAACGACCTCTCGACCGTTCGCGCGGTGCTGGACTGGGAGATGGCCACAGTCGGCGATCCGCTCATGGACCTGGGCGCTGCGCTCGCCTACTGGGTGCAGTCCGACGATGACCCCGTCTTCCAGATGTTCAGGCGGCAGCCATCGAACCTTCCGGGGATGCCCACCCGCGACGAGATCGTGGCCCACTACCTGGACCGGACCGGGCTGTCGCTGCCCGGGGTCGGTTGGCAGTTCTACGAGGTGTTCGGGCTGTTCCGGTTGGCCGTGATCGCCCAGCAGATCTGGTACCGGTATCGTGCCGGCCAGACCACGAACCCGGCCTTCAAGCAGTTCGGCGCGGCGGTGAACTACCTGGTGGCCCGCGCCCAGGGCATCATCGCGGCAACCGGATAGATCCCTCGCGGCTGCTGCGGCGGGCCCCAGAACCTCGTGCACCCCCTCGGCGCGGATGTCCAGGCCGACCGCACGGCCCACCACCGGGCCGCTCCGGTCCTGGCACCGCAATGGTCGGGACCCGCACCCGCCTCGCCCGCGATCCGTGTGGGTTGCCGACCATAGAAGGTCGCCAACCCGCACGGATCGTGAGTCGACCCGGAGGGTCCGCCGGCACGCCGGGGCCACCACCACCGGGGCGCCAGTCGCACGCCCCAGCGGTGAGCAGTGGCCGGCTCAGCCGGCGGACACCACCATGCGGCGCCGCTGCCGCTGCCCGAGTGCGAGAGCACCGACGTAGAGGCCCACGGCCACGAGCAGCAGCTCGCGGTACCCGGTCAGCAGCGCCAGGTACTCCAGGGCGCCACCGAGCATGGCCCCCAGCAGGTTGATCCCGAAGGAGATCGATGGATCCGGGGCTTCGTCGAACCGGGATGCGAACACCACGTTGGCCGTGAACACCGGCATGAAGGTGATGGCCGTGGCCGCGACCACGCGCAGCGGCACCGGCAACTGCAGCAGGGCGGCGAGCGGGATCAGCCAGACCACGGCGATCGAGGCCAGGAGCACTGCGTAGGCAATCGGCAGGGAGATGCGCTGCGACCGGCCGGTCCGCTTCATCCAGGCCGTGAACTCCACCGCGGCCAGCACGGCCAGCAGGATCCCGCCGAACACGATCGCGTTCACCAACCACGTGGTCCCGAACAGCAGCGCGAACATCGTGATCGCCCGCGTCTCCAGCAGCAGGAAGGCGGCCCCGAGGAGGAACAGGTCGGCATACTGGCGGGTGCGACGCAGGCTGCCCACCGCCCCGCGCACCGCGATCAGGCTGATGCCGAGAATCACCGCGAGGACGGCCAGGTAGAAACCGGGGATGTGCGGGGTGCGCAGGTACAGGAAGGGCCGGTTGTCATCGACCGGCGCGGGCGCCCCGGCCATGAGGGCAGCCGCGTGATCCTCTGCCGAGCAGCGCTGCATCGACTCGTCCACGCTGGCCACCAGGGTCGCGGAGTTGTAGTCCCGGTTCAGGTCGATGCACGGGTCATGGCCGAACGCCGCAGAGATCGTCGCCCCGAGGCGACCGACCAGCCAGGGCTCGCGGTAGTAGTTGTACATCGCGAACACGCCGTCGTCAGCCAGGAGTTCGCGCACCCGCTGCAGGGCCGGTTCGGTGAACAGGTAGGACTCCAGTCGGAGCTGGCTGGCCCCGGCCACGAGGGTCAGCGAGTCCGGCAGCGCGAACAGGATCGTGTCGTAGGGACCCGGCGCCTGCTCGATGAACGCCCGGCCGTCGTTGATGTGGACGCTGACCCGGGGGTCGTCGAAGGGGCGGTTCGGGTTGATGTCCCGCCCGATGTCGCGGATCCGCGGGTCGATCTCGACCGCGTCCACGCCGGTCGCCCCCTGCCGCAGTGCCAGGGCGACGTCCGTACCGGTCCCAGCCCCCACGACCAGCACCCGCCCCGGATCGGTTCGCTGCGAACGCTGGTAGGGAACGGCGTAGAAGGGCTCGAATTCGACGCGGGCGTCAACATCGGTCACGGCCTGATGGGGGACTCCGTTGGCGATGATCGTGGTGTACTCACCGATCGTCGTCTGCTGGGTCTCGGTCTCGATCTTGTAGTACGGCGACCAGCGCACACCGGGCTGGGCGGACTCCCGGGCGAGGAATCCAATGAGCACCGCGGCGCTCAGCCCGACGAGGACCAGCCCGACCCCGCTGATCGCGGGGAAGATCGGCGGTTCCGGCTCCGAGCGCGGCTCCGCTCGCACCTGGCGCGCGGGCCAGTACAGCAGAAGGGCAAGCACTCCGACGACGACGCCCCAGGCCAGCGACGGGGCGCCCAGGAAGCTCAACAGGGTGAAGGACCCGATCCCAATCAGCGAACCGATCAGGTCAAGACGGTAGGCGGTCAATCGGGGCAGCTCGAAGAAGCACTGCCCGACCAGGAAGCCGGGGCCGAAGAGCACGGCCGCGACAACCACGAAGACGATCGGCAGCACCACCCAGGCCGGTGGGCCGGTCGATGACAACGATGTGAAGAAGATGAGATCCGAGTTCGACCGGTCCACGCCCAGGTCGAGGGCCAGCACGCCCATGACAGTCACGGCCAGCAGTGGCGGGAACCAGATCGGCGGCTGGGCGCCACGCCGGGCACGCAGGAATCCAAGGCCGATCCCCAGGAACGATCCGAGCAGCACGATGTTCGAGAAGTAGGACAGGTGCAGGATGTTCGCCCCGAGCCAGCGGATCAGCGCCAGCTCGACGAAGAGCATCAGCGCGCTGCCGAGCACCAGCCGCAGCGGTGCCTGCGAGACCACCATGGGCACACCGTAGGGCTCGGCCGGGCCCGGCGTGGGCGTGGCCCATCGCCCCGCCCAGCCCCTCGGGGTGCGGACCCACTGATCAGCTGTCCGGGCTGCGAGTAGCGTGCGGGTCATGGACCAACCGGGCACGGCTCCGAATGAGATGACGATGACCGTCCGCGGCTACCACCTCGACCTCTACGGCCACGTCAACAACGCCCGGTACCTGGAGTTCCTCGAAGAGGCCCGGTGGGGTTGGTTCGAGCAGCGGGCGGACCTCGGCGCCCTGCTCGGTGCCGGCCACTCGATGGTCCTCGTCCGGATGGAGATCGACTACCGCTATCCCGCTGGGATCGGCGAGCAGCTGACGATCGCATCACGGCTCGGTGCGGTCAGCGCCCGCAGTGCCATCATCCACCAGGAGATCCGGCTGTCGGCATCCGGCCGGCCGGTGGTCGAGGCCGACATCACCGTTGTCTACGTCGACAAGTCGACCGGCCGGGCAGCTCCCATCGAGGGCCCCCTGCGCGACTTCCTGGACGAGCTCGCCTGATCCCGGGCAGCCCCGGCTGGAGCCGCGCGCCGCGGCTCACATCGGCGGTTCGAGTCCCTCGTGGGCGTAGAGCGCCCGGATCAGCGGGGCATAGTCCCCGGCGTAGAACGCCTCGAACGGGCGTGGGGTGTAGCGGACCAGGTCCACGAAGGGCAGGTCGCACAGGGCCCGAAGAGCCATCAGCTCGTCGGGCGGGAACGCCACCAGCGCTGGCCCCGTGCGCACCGACCCGGTCGGGATCCCCGCACCAGGTGCTCCCCACGGCAGGACGACGGTGTCGTGCTGGACCTCGCCGGGGTCGGCCGCCGGCTCGGACACGGCCGCCGGTTCGGGGTCGGCAGCCGGCGCCGACTCGGGCGCCGGTTCAGGGTCGGCCGCCGGCGCAGCACGCCGAACCACCCCCGAGTCGGGGTTGACCTCGATCGGGGAGAGCACCCGGTCCGCAGCCGCCCACGCTCGGGACCGATCCCACCGGCGTGGCAGGAACAGGACGAGCAGGACCGCGGCCGGCGCCGCGAACGTCACGAACGCCAGGACGTTGGCAGCCGTCGTGACAGCCTCGGTGATCGAGTTCCCGGACTCCACCGCACTGCCCAGCGTGGCATCAGACAGGTCCTCCAGCGACCTCTGCAGGTCATCACCGACGAACGGGATCCGGGACAGCGTGTTGCCCGCAGAGCTCCAGGACGCCTGGGCGCCCGCAGCGTTGGCGGTGAAGCCGGCGCTGATGGCGGTCAGCGACATCACGGCGCCGTGCACCGCCCACGCGAAGAGGGCGAAGAGCACAAGGGCCATCACGACGAGCACGTCGCGCGAGATCTGGCGGTTCCGGGGGGCGGCGAGGTCCGGGTAGAGGTGCATGGAGCGATCCTCACACGACGGTCGGGCGGGACGCGTCCACGACTCTGGCCGGGCGCCGAGGGCTCGACCGGCCAATCCGGGCACCCACCGCGAACGCCCCCGGGCGTTCAGGGTCCACTGGGCACCGGTTCTCAGCCATGATGCGTCCCATGCCCATGACCGTCGCATCTCTGTGGCCGCCCCGCCGGGCAATCTCCACCGGTTGGCTCATCCTGGACCAGGCCCCCATCGTCGACGGGCCGTGGACCGAGCAGGTGCGCCATGGCCTACGGGTCCTCGATCCGCTCCCGGGGCCCGCGGGCGGCGCCGCGTCGGCCAATTCCCGCGCGAGCGCCAGTGCGACGCTGCACATCCACACGGTTGCCGACCCGGACCTCGCGCAGGAGGGCTACCGGCTGGACATCACCAGCTCGGGCATCCGGATCGCCGCCAGCAGCCGGCTCGGTGCGCTGCAGGCGGTGACCACCATCCGTCAGCTGCTGCCCGCGGACGCGTGGCGCGCGACGGCCACCCGCCGCGACGACTGGCGGCTGCCGCTGACCTCGATCAGCGATGCCCCAGCCTTCGAGTACCGGGGGTTCATGCTCGACGTCAGCCGGCACTTCGCGCCGGTGCCTGAGGTGCTGCGCTGGATCGAGCTGGCCGCGATGCACCGGCTCAACCGGCTGCACCTGCACCTCACCGATGACCAGGGCTGGCGGGTCGAGTCGCCCAGCCACCCGGCGCTGGCTGAGATCGCGTCATGGCGGGCCTCGACCTGGGTCGGCCACAGCCAGGGCCGGGAGGACCTCGAGCCCTCGAGGCTTGACAACACGCCCCATGGCGGCTTCTACACCACCGCCGACCTGCGCGAGATCACCGACCATGCCGCCCGGTGCGGCGTGACGATCGTGCCGGAAGTGGATCTCCCCGGCCACGCCAGCGCACTGCTCGCAGCGATCCCCGAACTCGGGGTCCCGGGCTGCCCACCCCAGCGGGTGGAGCCCCGCTGGGGCCTGCTGGGCCGCACCATCTCCCCCTTGCCGGACGCGATGGGGATCGTGGCAACACTGCTCGGCGAGGTCGCCGACGCGATCGACTCCCCCTACCTGCACATCGGTGGCGACGAGGCCGAGCTGACCATGTGGCGGCAATCGCCGGAGGTGCTGGCCGCCGCGAGCGCACATGGTGGTGTGGAGGGGCTGCGCAGGGCCGTGAACGCACAGCTGGCCCGCACCGTCCTCGGGCTCGGGCGGACCCCGATCGCCTGGGACGACGCCTTCGTGGCTGGTGGGCTGCCCACAGCGACGGTCGTCATGCCGTGGCGTTCGGTCGCCGTGGGGCACGCGGCTGCGGCAGCCGGACACCAGGTGGTGATGACCCCGGTGCTACCGACCTACCTCGACTACGCCGAGGCGACGGGACCGGATGAGCCGCTGTCCATCGGAGCGCCGCTGGGGATCGAGCAGGTGGCCCCATGGGTTCCGGAGCCGGCTGCGCCCGGCAGCCCGGGGCGCGTCCTCGGCGGCCAGGGGCAGCTCTGGACCGAGTACACCCCGGATGCGGGCAGCCGCGAGTACCGCGCCTTCCCACGCCTGTCGGTGCTGGCCGCCAACCTGTGGCGGGGTACGCCGCTGGACCCGGCGTCCGAGGGTCCGGATCTCCAGGCCCACGTCGCGAGGCTCGACGCCCGACACGTCAACCATCGTCCGCTGGGCGGCCCGAGGCCCTGGCAGCGCGGCGGGACCGGGCGCCGGGCACCCCTCGGCGTGCACCCCATCGACGAGGTCCTGGGAATCCTTGATTCCACTGCGGGGACCCCGGAGCCGCCCTGACGCCCTCGTGACTTAGGTCCCCCACCTCGGGGCCTCCTGCCCCTGAGAGCCCGCACCCCAGGTGCGCGATGCTTGGTCAACAGGCGAGCGCGGTGGAGGCGGTGCATGGACATATCGACGACAGAGGGTGTGACCCTTCCATCTCCATCCACCCACGGCGAGATGGCCGCCCGGCGCCGTGGGGTCGAGTGGGCACGCGCCGTGGTGAGCCAGGCCATGTCCCGCCCGGTGCTGACCATCGATGTCACCGAGAGCCTCTGGGATGCCTGGCAGTTGCTGAGCGTCTCGGGCCTGCGCCACCTGGCGGTCGTCGATGACAGCCGCTGCCTGGGCATCATCTCCGACCGGATGATCCTGACCGACATCCCGGTGTCCGAGGAGCGCATGCGCAATCGCGGCGTCGGCGAGCTGCTCTCGCGGGCACCGGCCCGATCAGTCCGAGACACCGCCCCGTTGTCCGACGTGGCACGGCTGATGGCCCGCTACTCCGCAGAGGCCGTCCCGGTCGTGGATGCCGGAGACCGCCTCGTGGGCATCGTGACCGGGTCGGACCTGGTGCGCTGGTGGGCCGACGACGGGGCCAGGAGCACGTAGGCTTCTCCGCGTGACTGATGCCCGCAAGGACCGCCTGGTCTGGATCGACCTGGAGATGACCGGGCTCGACCCGGCTACCGACGAGATCGTTGAGATCGCTGCGATCGTGACCGACGCGGAGCTCAACGAGCTCGATGCCGGGATCTCCCTGGTCGTGCGTCCACCCGATCTCGGAATCCTCGACGGCATGGACGAGGTCGTGGTGTCCATGCACACCGAGTCGGGGCTGCTCACCGACATCCCCGATGGAGTGCCGCTGGCGGAGGCCGGGGCGGCAGTGCTGGCCTATGTGCGCGGCCATGTCCCCGAGGCACGCCAGGCGCCGCTGGCCGGGTCGAGCGTCTACGTCGACCGCAGCTTCCTCGCCCGACACCTGCCCGAGCTCGATGAGCACATGCACTACCGGCTGATCGACGTGTCAAGCATCAAGGAGCTGGCCCGACGGTGGTACCCACGGTCGTACTTCAGTGCCCCGGCCAAGACGGGTGGCCATCGCGCGCTGGCCGATACCCGGGAGTCCATCGCGGAGCTGCGCTACTACCGCGACACCCTGTTCGTCGAAGCCCCGGGGCCGTCGACCGACGAGGCACGCGAAGCGGCCACACACCACCTCGTTGACCACGGGGCAGCCGATTCCGCGTCCGAGCCGACGGTCTGAGTCGGGTACACTTCTGACCTGCCGCGTGATCATCCTGCGCGGAAACGGTGGGTGTAGCTCAGCTGGTAGAGCACCTGGTTGTGGTCCAGGTGGCCGCGGGTTCAAGTCCCGTCACTCACCCCACCGTGAAGTCCCGGGGCATCGTCAAGCGATGTCCCGGGATTTCTGCTGTGTGCAGGGTGGGCAGCCCTGCGACCGCCCTGGGCGAGTGGCGCCGCGGTCGCGACTCGCCTCCTCCCCCATGGCTGGGCCCTCGCACGTCCCCCAGGGGCGCACTGCGCGCGTCGAGCAGACGTTCGCGACCCGCGCAGTTAGGTTGATCGTCGACTGGGGCATCGGCCCCGCAATCGACCAGGAGGAAGCATGGCTGCGCGCAAGGCGACCATCTGGGCGGCGGGTATCGTCGCCGCCCTGGCACTGTCCGGATGTGGGTCAGATGGGGAGATCACGCTGCCGAGCGCGCTGCCCTCCGGCTCGATCGAACTGCCCACCCCCACGCGCTCCGCTGAACCCACAGAAGAACCGACCGAGCAGCCAACCGAAGAGCCCACGGACGCGACGCAGGAGCCGACCGAGGAGCCCACCGAGGCCCCCACGGAGGAGCCGACGGAGGAGCCCACCGAGGCCCCCACAGAGGAGCCGACGGAGGAGCCAACCGAGGACCCAACCCAGGAGCCCACGGAAGAGCCGACGGAGGAGCCGACCGAGGCGACGCAGGAGCCCACCGAGACTCCCACCGAAACGGAGAGCGAGACCCCCTCGGAGACCGCCAGCGACAGTGCATCGGCCTCCGCCGAGGCCTCGGAGTCCGGTGACAGCACACTGCCGCTGTGGCTGGGCCTGGCCGCCGTGCTGACCGCCCTCGCAGCGCTGATCGGGTTCCTGATCGTGGGGTCACGTCGCCGCACGTGGGATGAGCGCCTCGATGTCGAGCGCACCCAGGCCCAGTGGGTCGTCCACCAGCTGGTGCCCGCCCTGACCAATCCGGCCGCCCCCACCCCGGCAGTGATCCAGGACTGGGCCGGCGCCCAGCCCACGCTCAACCAGCTCGACGCCAACCTGGTCGCACTGGTGGCCGATGCCCCGGATGACGGCAGGGCACAGGTCGCGCAGTCGATCGCCTCGGCGACCACGCAGGTGCGCTCGTCGGTCGGTGCGCACGTCGCCCTGGTCAGTTCGGGAACAGCCAACCCTGAGTCGCTGGGAGCATCGGCAGCTGCCGTCAACACGGCCGCGAACCAGTTGGCCACCATCCTCGGCCCCGAGCAACCCCCCGCAGGGCCCCAGCAGCCGCCCGCGGACCCGGGGCAACCCCCAGCGGCGCCACCGCAACCGCCGACATCCTGATCCTGAGTCGAGCATCGGACCCTGCAGCCTGTGGCTGCCGGGCCCGATGCAGTTCCGCTTCCGGGTTGACCGCCCGGGGTCGGCTTCTGCGCTGGTGTGACTACTGGGGCTTGACCATCGGGAACAGGATCGTCTCCCGGATGTTCATGCCGGTCAGGGTCATCACCAGTCGATCGATCCCCATCCCCTGGCCGCCGGTCGGCGGCATGCCGTAGTCCAGTGCCTGGAGGAAGTCATCATCGATGGCCATGGCCTCGAGGTCGCCCGCGGCGGCGAGCAGCGACTGCATATAGAACCGGGCGCGTTGGTCAACAGGATCGTTGAGCTCCGAGTACGCAGTGCCCTGCTCAGCGCCCCAGCAGACCAGGTCCCACTTCTCGGCGAACCGTGGGTCGTCCCGGTGGGCCTTGGTCAGGGGAGCGATCTCCTTCGGGAAGTCCATGTAGAACGTCGGCAGTTCCGTGGAGTCCTCGCACAGATCCTCGTAGAGCGCCTCGAGCACCGCACCCCACGTCCAGTGCGGCTCGATCTCGACACCGTGCTTCTCGGCGATGGCCTTCATCTGCTCGATGGGGGTGTCACCAGTGATCTGCTGGCCCACCTTCTCGCTGACGGCATCGACCACGGTGATGTGTCGCCACTCCCCAGACAGGTCGAACTCCTTGATGGAGCCGTCGGGCTGCAGACGACGGGCCACCGGCTCGCCGAACGCAGCGATGGCGGCCTCCTGCATCATCTCCTGGGTGAGGATCCGCATGTCCTGGTAGTCCGAGTACGTCTGGTACATCTCCAGCGACGTGAACTCCGGGTTGTGCGAGGAGTCCGCGCCCTCGTTTCGGAACTGGCGACCAAGCTCGAAGACGCGTTCCATGCCGCCGACGAGCAGCCGCTTGAGGTGCAGCTCCGTGGCGATCCGCAGATAGACGTCCATGTTGTAGGCGTTGATGTGCGTCTCGAACGGGCGCGCATTCGCACCGCCGTGGATCTGCTGCAGGATCGGGGTCTCCACCTCCACGAAGCCTCGGCGATGCAGCGAGTCACGCACGCTGTGCACGATCGTGGCGCGCATGTACGCAGCGCTGCGGGTCTCCGGGCGGACGATGAGGTCCACGTAGCGCATCCGGGCACGGGCCTCGGGGTCCGTCAGCCCCTTGTACTTGTCCGGCAGCGGTCGCAGCGCCTTCGCGGTGAGCACCCAGGACGTCGCCGAGATGCTGAGCTCACCCTTGCGTGAGGTCATCACCTCACCGGTGACCGACACATGGTCCCCGAGATCGACGATGTGCTTCCAGTTGTCCAGCGGCTCCTGGCCCACCTCGGCCAGCGACAGCATCACCTGCAGGTCACCGGACCCATCGCGAAGCGTGGCGAAGCACAACTTGCCGCCGTCCCGCTTGAGCATCACCCGCCCGACCACGCTGGCGGTGACACCGGTGTGCTCGTCGGGGCCGAGATCCCCGTGCTGGTCGCGGATCTCGGCGAGCGTTGCTGTCCGGGGCGCACCCACGGGGTAGGGATTGATCCCCATCTCACGGATGTGCTCCAGCTTCTTCCGACGGACCCGCACCTGCTCCGGCAGCCCGTCAAGGGACAGCGCCGCCTCGAGCGGATCCTCCTCCGCGGGCATCAGCGCTGCGACCTCCGCGGCGTAGACGTCGCTGGACCGATCCATCGCCCCCGCCCGCTGCTCCTTTCCCCGGCTGATGGCCAGCGACAGCGAGGGGGCCGCGAGGAACCCCTCGGCGTTGCCCGCAGCCATGCCGACCCGCGGCAGGTCCGAGGAGTAGTCGAAGCAGATGTAGCGCGGCTGCCAGTCCGGGGAGTACTTGGCGTTCGAGCGATAGAGGCTCTCCAGCTGCCAGTTGCTGTTGCCAATCATCAGCACGCGACGCCACCCACGGGCGATCGGTCCCGCGCCCAGCGACTCGCCTCGGGCGAATGCTTCGCGGAACATCGCGAAGTTCAGCGAGACGCGGGACGCACCCAGCTCACCGGCCCGGCGGGCCAACCCCGCGACCAGGAACTCGATCAATCCGTTCTCGGCCGCGGGATCACGGCGCATGAGGTCCAGCGACAACCCGTTTCGGCCCCATGGCACGAACGAGAGGAACCCGCGGACCTGCTCGTCTGCGTCATAGGCCGCCACCAGGACGCAGTCGCCGTCCAGGGGGTCACCCAACCGGCCGAGGGCCATCGAGAACCCCCGCTCCTCGCCTCCGTCACCGCGCCACTTCGCCGCAGCGGTCTCGAGGGCCGCGAAGTCCGCCGCAGCGAGCGTGCTGTGGCGGACCGCACGCAGGGTGTAGCCGCGCCGCTCCATCCGAGACACTGCCTGGCGCACGTCCTTCATCGCGCGACCCTCGAGTGAGAAGTCGGTGAGGTTCAGGATCGCCTCATCACCGATCTCGAAGGAGTCCATGCCTGCTGCCTGGTACGCGGCGGCGCCCTCCTCGCCGGCGGCCATCACCGCCGCGGACAACCCGTTTGACCGCGCATACTCGCGGAACCTGTCGATCGCCGCGCCCCAGCGCTGAGGATCGCCCACTGGGTTCCCGCTGGCCAGGGCCACGCTGCCGACGACCCGGTAGGACACCCCCGCCATCGCGTCGTCCACGGACTCGGTGTCCCAGACGACCACCTTGTCGCGCCGGGTCGCGAAGTACCCCAGCGAATCGAGGCCGCCGAACTCCCGCAACAGCGCACGGATGCGCGCCTCGTCCGAGGCCTGCAGCGTCCGGGACTCCCGGGGCGGTCGGAACCAGACATAGGCCGCCCCGAGCACAACAGCCGCACCCAGGACGTTCACCACTGCGCGCACCCAGAACGGCAACGACAGGCCCAGGTCCGGCTGGATGAACCCCAGGTCCGCGAGCAGGGTCTCGAGGCCGAAGATCGTGGCCACGCCATTCTCGCCGCCAGTCCCGTAGGTGCCCGCCAACCAGCCCCCCACCAAGACCGTGACGAGTCCCCCCATCAGAAGCACCGCCAGCGCCCGGAGGTCGGCCCCGCGGGCGTTGTGGGCACGGAACTGCGGCTTGGCTCGGAAGAACAGGGCGATCAGGACCACGTTGATCACCAGGCCCACCCACTTGCCCCACGACGTGGCGTCGTCAAGCGCCAAGGACAGGGCACGGCCAAGAGTGGGCAGGAGCAGGACGAGTGCCAGGAAGATCCACCACGCCTCAGCCAGTCGGCGGCGCAGTCCGATGGCGATCGCCAGCACGAGGCTGGCGTAGATCAGGTTCGGCTCGATGACGACGAACGTCTCGGAGACGATGTCGTCCTCTCGGCTGAAGTAGTCCCGCGCAGCAGGGATGATCGAGACCACGTAGAGCAGCAACGAGTAGAGCAGCGCACCGGCGGCCCACCAGTCGGCTGCGACGTCCGATCGTGAGTTGTGGGAGAACCTGGTGGCCTCGCGGACGAGTCGCGAGCCCTCGTCGTCAGGCGCAGCGGTCGCGGCGACTGATGGTTTCCTGCTGTCCACTGTCTTTCCTCCGACTCATTGATCGATGGCTACGCACAGCATAGGTGGAACATGCCGGCGCGCCCTGAGGGTTCAGCCCGCGCCCCAAGTGCTGGCCCATCCTGCCGGGCGCTGTCCGCTGAGCCCACCGGGAACGTCTGTCACCCCGGGAACGTGGCGGCTGTCCGTCGCAGGCTGCGCCTCAGAGGTTGAGCTCCCTGGCCAGGTCGGGCGCCGAGAGGATCAGCAGGCCGATGCCAACCACCAGTCCGGCGATTCCAGCCCAGAACTCCCCCCGGCTTCCCAGCCACTCGGTGAAGCGCGCCATCAAGTGGATCCGACGTCCCTGCGGGACGAGCAGGTAGGCGACAACGACCGCGAACTGCAGCAGCAGCGCACACACCGTGTACGTCAGGACCAGGACGAAGTCCTGGAAGATGCTCAGTCCCTCGGCACCGATCTCCACCATGGCCACGGCGAACACGACGTCCACGAGCGACTGCACGGTGACCAGGATCACGCCGAACCCGAACAGGAGGGGCATGGGCAGGCTCAGCTTGTCGACCAGATCGTCCGGCGCATGCGAGGCGCCGGCTCGCGAGCGCACCAGCATGAAGATCCCAGCACCGACCAGGAAGACTCCGCCCAGGACCTGGACACCTGGCTCCAGCCACGGGTGACGCTCATTCAGGTCGGCGATCCGCGACCCCAGGCCAGTGGTGAACAGCATCCCGACCGTCATCAGGGCCAGGAACGAACCCAGCATGAACACCAGTGCCCTGCGCAGGCCGTTGGCCTGGGCAAGCAGGATCGGCATGAAGGCGATCCCGATGGCATCGACGGCCGCCAGCCCCAGCCCCGCGACCTCCGCGAGCAGGCTCACGTCCATCGAACTGGCTCCGATCTCTGCCCTGCGGGAGCCAGGCAGCGCTGGTTCGGGTTCTCCCCGGGCATGGTGTTCTCCTCGAGTCGCCGAGTTCGGCTGGTAGGAGAGTAGCCCCTTGCGCCGCCGCTGACGCAGTGACCACCCATTGCCGCACGTGGTGGGTGGTCGACGATCCCTCGTCCGGCCTGCGAGTTTGGCCCGCCACCCCGGGCGCTGGTATCGTGAACCAGCACTTGCGCCGTTAGCTCAGTTGGTAGAGCAGCTGACTCTTAATCAGCGGGTCGTAGGTTCGAGCCCTACACGGCGTACCAGCCCCCCAGCGATCCTGGGGGGCTTTCGCGTTCACAGGTAGAGGCCGGTCTCATCCTCAGCGACCCGGGCCGCGGCGACGGCGTGGATGTCGCGCTCACGGAGCAGGACATAGGCCAGGCCGCGCACCTCCACCTCGGCGCGCTCCTCAGGCTCGAACAGCACGAGGTCACCGACCTCCACGGACCTGACCAGTGGGCCGATGGCCACTGCTGAGGCCCAGACCAGCCGCTTGCCGACCGCCGCGGTGGCTGGGATGACGATGCCCCCGCCGGAGCGCCGTTCCCCGTCAGCGGCATCCACGTAGACCAGAACCCGGTCGTGGAGCAACTTGATGGGCACCGATCCGTCCGCGCCCGGAGTGAGGTCAGGGGCCATCGGGGGCTGGCGGGACACAGGTGCAGCGTAACGGAGTACCGTTCGACGTCATGACCGGTCTCGGCGATGCGCTCGACCTGTCCCTCGAGGTCGGTGAGCTGGTCCAGCTCTCCGGCGGCCACACGAGCCTGACGGTCGACCACATGGAACGGATGGCCAGCGCGCTCGGGGCTCAGGAGAGCCACGCACGGATCTCCTCGGTGAACGTCGCGATGACTGTCTTCGACGAGGGCGAGAACCTCACGGCCGGACGGCACGCCCAGCACCTGGGCATCAACTTCAACACCTTGACACTGCTCAAGCGGCTGGTGGCCGACACGGAGGAGCACCGCCTCAGCGCCAGCCAGGTCCGCTCGCGGCTCACGCTGATCCGCAACTCCGCCAAGGTCTACCCGACCTGGTCGGTGATGCTGGCCCTCGGCGGATCGAGCGCGGCGTTCGCGGCTCTCTTCGGCGCCCAGGCCGCCGCCATGGCCCTGGTCCTGCTCGGCGGCTGGGCCGGGGCCTGGGTCCGGCACGGGCTCGTCGCCAGGCGACTCAAGCCCTTCGTCGCGGTGACGAGCGCCGCCTTCACGTCGGCCTTCATCGTGGCCGCCGGTGGCCACTGGCTGGGGCTGGGCGATGAGGTCAACCCCGCACTTGCAGCGTCCACGCTGTTCCTCGTCCCCGGAGTCCCGATGCTCAACGGAACCGCCGACCTGCTCACCGCGCACTACCTCAACGGGGTGGTCCGGCTGGCGATGAGTGCAGTGATCATCGGCTCCGCGGCCGTCGGGCTCACGGTGGCGGTATCGCTCGTGGACGTGCTGCCATGACCTGGGCCCCGTCCCTGTGGGCCGGATTGGCCGTGCTCGGCTTCGCGATGGTCTTCTCGGTGCCGCGGCGCACCCTGCCGGGCATCGTCGCGCTGGCGATCGCGGCCCACCTCGTGCGAACCGCAGTCCTGGAGCTGGGGGCCCCGCTGCCGACAGCAAGCTTCGTGGCTGCGGTCCTCGTCGGCCTGACTGCGGCCCTGATCGCCCCGCGCACGAACCAGGCGACTCCGATCTACGCGTTCGCACCAGTGATCCCGTTGATCCCGGGCACCTACATGTTCGAGGCGCTGACGGGGATCCTCGCGCTCACGTCGAGCAACGAGGCCGACAGCGCAGCCATCGTCGATACCGTCATGGTTGACGGCTCGATCGCAACCCTGACGATCGTCGCGCTGGCCGTGGGGACCATCAGCCCCACGCTGATCGTGGGCCGGCACCTGGCGCGACTGGTCAGGGCCGGGCCCTCCGAAGCCCAGTGACGTGCGTCGTCGCACCCCGGCATCCCACCTGAGCGTGCTGAGCGGTCACCACCGCCGGGAAACTGCCAGGCGTGGTGCAGCGGCCTGCTGCGTGGGTCAGACGACCGCGGCCAGCTCCGCCAAGGGCCCCACCTGATCGCGAGGGACCGGCAGGAAGACGATGTCGGTGGGGACCACCTGGGCGGGCGGTGCCGCCAGCGCCCAGCGCACGGACTTGCTCACGATGCGAACCGTGACGAGGCCCCCGATGACCGCCCCCGCCGTGATCGCGACGTTCTTCCAGCGAATCCCGGTGTCGTCCTTGTAGAACGCGACGACCTTGTTCTTGCCGCGGTCGGCGACCTTGGCGGGATTCACCCGATCCTCGAGATCAGTGATCGTGCCTACGAGCCGCTCACGAGTGTCGACGATGTCGCCCTCGATCTGGGCCGGAGTACGCACGGGCGCACTCGCGGGCTTGCTGGACTTGTCCTGGGACACGATCAATCCTCCTGACACCACGGAATGGGCCCACCATACGCGGGCGGGGCCCGGGCAGGCCATTGCGGGATAGTGTCTGGGCGCCCAGGAGTCAAGGAGGACCCATGACCACTCGGCTTGCACCCGGCGACCGCGCACCGGACTTCGATCTCGCCGACGATGCCGGGGGCCGCATCCGGCTGTCCGACCTGCGCGGGCAGCGCGTAGTGGTCTACGCCTATCCGGCGGCGATGACCCCCGGTTGCACGACGCAGGCCTGCGACTTCCGCGACTCCCTGGACGAGCTCGACGCAGCCGGCCTCAACGTCGTGGGCATATCACCGGACTCGCCGGAGAAACTGGCTGCGTTCCGCGCTGCGGAGGGGCTGACCTTCCCGCTGGCCAGCGACCCGGACAAGGTGGTGCTCACCGCCTACGGGGCCTACGGCGAGAAGAAGCTCTATGGGAAGACCGTCGTGGGGGTGATCCGGTCCACGTTCGTCATCGATGCCGAGGGGACCATCGAGCGGGCCATGTACAACGTGCGGGCCACCGGCCACGTGGCGAAGCTGCGCCGTGAGCTCGGAGTCTGACTCCGGGCCCTGACAGGATCGGGGTCGGGGCAGCCCGCCGCGACCGGGCACCACGGCTGCGACAATGACCACACGCGGGTGTGGCGGAACTGGCAGACGCGCAGGATTTAGGTTCCTGTGTCCACGCGACGTGCGGGTTCGAGTCCCGCCACCCGCACGCGACCTCGACCCGGCGTGGGGGGGGGGGGGGGGGGGGGCGGCTGGGGGGGCACAGCGACC
>JAQBEX010000215.1:0-32321 GCA_032123675.1 Actinomycetes bacterium | reverse complement strand
CGACCCGACGGCAGTGCTGGCCTGCGCCAAGCACTTCGCCGGGTACTCCGAGACGCAGGGCGGCCGGGACGCCAGCGAGGCCGACATCAGCCGGCGCAAGCTCCGGTCGTGGTTCCTGCCACCGTTCGAGCGGGTGGCACGCGCGGGATGCCGGACGTTCATGCTGGGCTACCAGTCGATCGAGGGCGTGCCGATCACGGCGAACTCCTGGCTGATCAACGAGGTCCTCAAGGGCGAGTGGGGGTTCTCCGGCACTCTGGTGACCGACTGGGACAACGTGGGCCGGATGGTCTGGGAACAACGGGTCTGCGCCGATGCAGTCGAGGCGGCCACGGTCGCCATCCGTGCCGGCAACGACCTGGTGATGTGCACCCCGTCCTTCTTCGACGGTGCCCTCGAAGCGCTGGCCAGGGGCCTGGTGGCCGAGGCCGACATCGATGCCGCCGTGCGCCGGATCCTGACCCTGAAGTTCGAACTGGGACTGTTCGAGGACCCGCGCGGTCCCGACCCGGCCCAGCAGGCGGCGGTCATCGGCAGCCCCGCCCATGCGGCGACCAACCTCGACCTGGCCCGACGCAGCCTGGTCCTGCTGGGCAATGACGGCGTCCTTCCCCTTGCCAGCGGGCTGGCCGCGGGGCCGGACGGGCGGGCACTGCCCGGGTCGGGCCACCCACTGACGATCGCAGTCGTGGGGCCCAACGCCGACAACCCGGATACGACCCTGGGTGACTGGGCCGGGGCATCAGGACAGGTCGACTGGATGTCCGAGGGCCATCCGCGCGACACGATCGAGACCGTCGTCGATGGGCTGCGGGCGGTCTGCCCTGATGGGTGGACGGTGCACCACGCCCGAGGCGCGGACATCGTGGCCGAGGGCCCCGATGCCTTCGAGATCCTCCGGATGACGCAGCCCCCGGTGTCGGTGGCGGCCCCCGTCGACCAGGCCCTGCTCGACGACGCCGTTGCGGCGGCGCGGGCCGCCGACGTGGTCGTCGCGGTCGTGGGCGACCACAAGCGCCTGGTCGGCGAGGTCCGTTCGACCGCGACCCTGGAGCTCTTCGGGGCCCAGGTGGCCCTGCTCGATGCGCTGGCCGAGACGGGGACGCCCATGGTGGTGGTCCTGATGTCATCCAAGCCGATGGTCCTGCCTGAGTCAGCCCTGTCAGCTGCGGCGCTGGTCGTTTCGTTCAACCCGGGGATGCGGGGCGGTCGGGCGATCGCCGAGCTGCTCCTCGGCCTGATCGAGCCGACGGGCCGGTTGCCCATCTCATTCGCCCGGCATGTGGGCCAGCAGCCGACCTACTACAACTCCATCCGCGGCCAGCACGGCGACACCTACGCCGACCTCACCCAGGATCCACTGTTCACCTTCGGCCAGGGCTTGTCGTACAGCACCGTGACCTACTCCGAGCTCGAGGTCGGTACTGCTGACGTTGCCCCGGGCGGCTCGATCGACGCACAGGTGACGGTGGCGAACACAGGATCGCGGCCGGTGATCGAGACGGTGCAGGCCTACATCAGCGACCGGGTCACATCGGTGACATGGGCCGATCGCGAGCTGAAGGCGTATCGCCAGGTGCCGCTGGCGCCGGGGGAGTCGTCGGTGGTGGACATCACGATCCCCGCCAGCTCCTGCACGATCGTCACGGCCGAGGGCCGACGGGTCGTCGAACCAGGGTCCTTCGAGCTCCTTGTCGGATCGAGTGCTCGTGATGCGGATCTCCTGCGGGCCGAGTTCCGGATCACCGGCTGACCCCTCAGGCGGCCATTCCCGAGGCAGCCTTGGTTGAATGCAGGGATGCCTGACTCCGCCACGCTTGCCAAGCGTTGCGGCGCTCTGGCCGTCGGCTTCCGTCCCGCCGAGGGTGGCCGACTTGCCCACCTGCGGCACGATGACGTGGATCTCGTCCTTCCCCCCGGGCGGGTGCCCGGGTACTACGGCGACACGTTCTGGCCGAGCCCGCAGTCGCGCTTCGACTGGCCGCCGCCGCCAATCCTCGACTCCGACCCCTTCGAGATCACCGCCGAGACGCCGCTGAGGCTGACCATGCGCAGCACACCGGACCCCGACCAGGGGCTCCAGGTGGAGAAGAGCTTCACGTTGTCCGAGCGCGGGATCGCGATGGAGTTCATCCTGACCAACACGTGGTCACGGCCCCAGTCAGTCGCGCCCTGGCAAGTGACCCGAGCACCCCGCGAGGGACTCATCGTCTGGGCCACGGGCGATCCGTTCCACGATGCCGACCGTCTGCAGAAGCAGGCCGAGGACCCTGGCTGCTTCTACCTGCATTCGACCCTACCGGACCCCTTCGAGGGCCTGGTCGCCGGCGGGGAGTACGCGAGCATCACCGTGCCCTCAGTCACCCGCACGTCCAAGTTCTTCACCGACGCCCGCGGTTGGGTCGCCCACGTGCACCAGTCGATCCTGTTCCTGCGGGTCTTCCCGGACCTGACCCCGGAGCAGGCCGCACCTCGCCAGGCGGAGCTGGAGCTGTTCTTCAGCATCGAGCGCGACTACATCGAACTGGAGAACCAGGGCGCCTACCAGACGCTTGACCCGGGGCACAGCCTGACCTACCCGGTGCAGTGGCGGATCAGCAGGCTCGACCCGGCCGTGCCGAACGACCGGGTCACGCCGGAGCTGCTGGCCGTGATCCAGACAGAGCTGTCAGCGGCGACTGCGTGACGGCGCGGCGGCTCGACTATCAGCAACCCACCTCGGATTCGATCGTCTCGATCGAGGCTTTCCACGCATCAATGGCCGCTGCGTAGCTCGGGGCCGTCTCGGTGAGAGGCGCATCGTCAGGGATTGCGTCCACGGCCGTGGTGAAGGCGTCATTGGCCGCCTCGATGTCCTCCCGGAGGGCCGACTGCAGTTGCGACAGCGGAACTGAGTTCGCCTGGATCGCGCTCTGCACGAAGTCCCGCTGCTCCTTGACCTCCTCGATGGGGGCCCCACTGACGATCAGGGCCTCCATCTTGTCGATCTCCTGCTGCACGTCGGCCGAGCCCTCGCAGTAGGCAGCATTCGCGTCGGCCGTATCGGTCGATGACGACGAGCACGCCGACATGGACAGGGCCAGGCCGAGCCCGGCGACGGCGGCGGCAGCGGTGCGCATGACGTTCATGACTGACTCCTGATCTCGGCCCGGCTCGCGATTCGTCCGAACTCGCATCCAATCCTAGCGGCCTGCCACCTCAGCGGACCGGCCAACTGCGGACCTCGTCGGCCGAATGCGCTCCACGGGCCGCGGGGAGGTCGTCTGCCCTACGCTGCCACCAGCACCCGGGGAGGAGGCAACGTGATCTGCGCAGAATGCGGCACAGGCAACGACAACGACCGCAAGTACTGCATGGAATGCGGCGCCGGGCTGGCCGCCACCTGCCCGGCCTGTGAATCCGCGAACCCCCCTCGGAGCAAGTACTGCGGCGAGTGCGGTGCTTCACTGAGCACGGCGGGCAGCCCGACTGCCCCACCCGCTGCGGCACCTCTCCACTCGACCGAGCGCCGCTTGGTCTCGGTGCTGTTCGTGGACCTCGTGGCCTTCACGACCCTGTCCGAGCGACGTGACGCCGAGGACATGCGCTCGGTCATGGATGCGTACTTCGCAACCGCCCGCACGGTGATCGAGCGGCACGGCGGCACGGTTGAGAAGTTCATCGGCGATGCGGTGATGGCCCTGTGGGGCGCTCCCGTGACCCACGAGGACGACGCTGAACGGGCGGTGCGCGCAGCGCTGGAACTGCTCGACGCGGTGGAAGGCCTCGGCGCCACCCTGGAGCTGCCCCTGCGGGCCCGGGCAGGGGTCCTGACTGGCGAGGCAGCGACAGCCCCGGACGCAGGCAACCAGGCGATGGTCACCGGCGACATGGTGAACACAGCCGCCCGGCTCCAGTCGGCCGCACCGCCCGGCGCCACCCTTGTGGGTCAGGCCACCGTCCGGGCAGCCTCGGGGGCCATCGTCTTCGAAGCGGCTGGGGAGGTTGACCTGAAGGGCAAGGCCGAGCCCGTCTCGACCTGGCGAGCGCTGCGGGTCATCGGCGAGCGCCAGGGCCAGGGGCGCAGCCAGAACCGGATTGCCATCGAGCCGCCCTTCGTGGGCCGGGCCGAGGAGCTCCGGCTGATGAAGGACCTCCTGCACGCGACAGGTCGCGAGGGCCGGGCTCGCCTCGTATCGGTGATGGGCGTCGGCGGGATCGGCAAGTCCCGGCTGGCCTGGGAGCTGCTGAAGTATGTCGACGGCCTATCGGAGGACGTCTACTGGCACCACGGGCGCTGCCCGTCCTACGGCGATGGGGTGACGTTCTGGGCACTGGGCGAGATGGTGCGGATGCGCGCGGGGATCGCTGAGACCGACTCCGCGCGTGATTCCCGCACCAAGCTCGAGGCCTCAGTCGCCGAGTTCGTCAGCGACGAGGAGGAGCAGCGGTGGCTGCACCCCCGGCTGGCCTTCCTGCTCGGCCTTGATGACCGGCCCGCGGGTGGACGCGAGGAGTTGTTCGCCGCCTGGCGGACGTTCTTCGAGCGGGTCAGCGAGCGGGGCACGGTCGCGATGATCTTCGAGGACCTGCACTGGGCCGACACCGGGCTCCTGGACTTCATCGAGTCGATGCTCGAGTGGTCCCGGGGCAAGCCGATCTACATCGTCGCGCTCACGCGCCCGGATCTGCTCGAGCGGCGCACGACCTGGGGCGTGGGCCAGCGCAATCTCGTGTCCCTGCACCTGGAGCCACTGTCGGATGCAGTGATGACCGCGCTGGTGCACGCCATGGTGCCTGCTGCCGACGATGCCGCCGTCAGCCGGATCGTCGTCCGGGCTGAGGGCATGCCGTTGTACGCCGTGGAGATGATCCGGATGCTCGTCGACAGAGGGGTCCTCGTGGCCTCGGGGTCGGCCTATGAGGTCGCCGGCGAACTCGGCCACATCCAGGTCCCGGAGACCCTGCACGCCCTGATCGCCTCCCGGCTCGACGCGCTCGGAACCAGGGATCGGGCCCTGGTGCAGGATGCCGCGGTCCTGGGCAAGAGCTTCACCATCGAGGCCCTTGCGGCGGTCGCCGATGAGCCCCGAGGTGAGCTCGAGCACCGACTGCCTGTCCTTGTCCGCAAGGAGTTCGTGGAGCTCGAGGTCGATCCGCGGTCCCCCGAGCGGGGTCAGTACTCCTTCGTGCAGAGCATCATCCGCGAGGTCGCCTACGGCATGCTGTCCAAGGCCGACCGTCGTAGCCGACACCTGGCTGCCGCTCACCACTTCGAGGCGACTGGCGACGACGAGCTGGCCGCTGTGGTCGCCACGCACTACCTGGAGGCGCTCGAGGCCACGCCACCGGGCCCCGATGCCGAGGCGCTGGCCGCCCGCGCGCGCGACGGGCTCGGCCGGGCTGCGGAGCGGGCCACGGCTCTTGGTGCACCCGCTCAGGCACTGGGCTACCTGGAACAGGCGCTCGACTTCACGCCCGTCGGTCACGAGCGGGTGACGCTGCTCCAGCAGGCGGCAGATGCCGCGACCGACGCCCTGCATCGAGACGAGCGCCTCGAGTACCTGCGGGAGGCGATCCGCGTCCTTCACGAACTCGGTGACCGGGATGCCGAGCTGGCAGCGATGGGCGCGCTGGGTTCGGCGCTCGGCAGCACCGTGCAGGTCGACGAGCTCCGCTCGCTGGTGCCGCAGATGCAGCGGATGCTCGGTACGGGCGCCGACACCGTGGCACGTGCGTTCCTGGATCACGCCATCTCCTGGCTGCAGTACTACGACGGGCAGATGACCGACTGCCTCATGTCCCTGGACCGGGCCATGGGCGGGTACGAGCGGGCTGGGCAATGGCGGCAGTTCTCCCTGGCCCTGCGCGGCAAGGCGAACCTCCTCGCGATGACGGGTCGACACCGTGAGGCCCGCCTCCTGCTGCGCGGACAACTGGCATTCGCGACCGACGCCAACGACCTGCGCGAGATGGCCGACGCCCTCGGATCGCTCGCGCTCTACTGCGAGGAGGCGACCGAGTCATTCGACTACTCGGTGCAGGCCGCGGCCGTGGCACATCGCGGGGGCTACGGCGAGATGGAGGTCTCGGCGCTCGCCAACGGACTCGAGGCAGCCATCGAGACCGGGGAGTGGCCCAGTGCGGCAGACATGATCGAGACCCTCAGCGGGCGTGACGACCTGCCTGAGCTGGAGACGGACACGGCGCTCCTCGGCGCTGCGCTGCTGGCTGCCTACCAGGGCGACGATGCCCAGGCCCGGGCGAGTCTGTCCGAGGTGAGCCCCGGCACGCGGGAGGGGGCAAAGCACGACCTCCGCGCCTGGTTCCGACGGGTCTCGGCGGTCGTGGCCCTGATGAACGGCGAGCTCGAATCGGCCTTCGAGCAGGCGCTGGCCGCCATCACCACCGACCCTTCGGGGATCAACGCCCCCCTCGCGGGCCGGACCGCTGGGCAGGCCGCGGTCTGGATGCACGATCCGGAACGAGCCCGGCGGATCCTCGCTGAGGCGGGCGAGTTCGAGGGCAGTTGGAGCCAGTCGATCCAACGCACCATCGAGGCCGGAATCGCGGCCCTCGAAGGGCGTCATGAGCAGGCCGCTGCGACCTACGCATCCGTGCTGGCCGGTCGGAGGTCGGCAGGGGACCCGTTCGCGCACGCACTGGTGACCGTCGAGGCGGCCACCGCCCTGCCTGCTCATCTGGTCCCCGACGACGCCATCGACTCGGCCCGCGCCCACCTGGAGAGCATCGGCGCCACCCCCCTGGTGGCCCAGCTCGACGCCGTCCTGGCCGTGACCGCGGCACCGTCATCCTGACCCGCCTGGTCGGTCGCGGCACTCGCCCACCCAGGCAGGGCCGTGGACTCGTCGGACCGGGCAGAGCCGGCGCGTGCTGCTAGCCTCGGGGCACTCCAGGGAGGCGGATGTCATCCGACTCATAGGGCCGAGGACGAGGAGACACCGATGTTGTTGCGCGAGGCACTGACCGAGGTGGACCTGTTCCGTGCGCTTCCGGACTCCGCGATCGACACCCTCGTCCAGAGCGGTACGACGCTGAAGATGAATCCGGGCCACGTGCTGGTCACACAGGGCAGCACCGAAGCTGGGTTCCAGTTGGTCCGCGACGGGTCCGTGATCGTCAGCGTCAACGGCGTCGTTGTTGCCACCCAGAAGCCGGGCGCCTACTTCGGGGAGATGTCGCTGATCGACTCGGCGAAGCGCTCCGCCACGGTCGTCGCGGGGCCGGAGGGGGCCGAGACCTTCGCAGTCTCCGCCCTGACGTTCTCCGCGCTCATGGATGACAACCCACAGATCGCCCGCGCCCTGCTCCCGGTGCTCACGGCGCGGATCCGTGCTCTGGAGGCAGCACCGACCGACACCCCGGAATAGCGGCCTGAGCTCCACGCCAGCCCCAGCACGGCCCGGGCGGGTCAACGCCGACTGGGTAGGCTGACCCCCGACACGCCAACCCCGGCTCATCACGCCGGATCGTTTCGAGGAGTCACATGTCCGCGCAGGTCACAGTGGTCGTCGCAGGGGAGTCCCACGTCCGGGCCATCGACGACACCACAACGTGGGCAGAGGTCCTCGCCGACCTGGTTCCCGGCATGCGCGACGTCGCTGTGGCCCGCGTGGACGGCGAATTGGTCGATCTTGACCAGCCGGCACGCGCGTTCACCATGGTCGAGCCGGTCATGATCACCGATCCTGACGGGCTGCGCGTGCTGCGGCACTCCTGCGCGCACGTCATGGCCCAGGCGGTCCAGGACCTGTTCCCGCAGGCCAAGCTGGGGATCGGCCCGCCGATCGACAACGGCTTCTACTACGAGTTCGACGTGCCCGAGCCCTTCGATCCCGACGACCTCGCGAAGATCCAGAAACGGATGGTCGAGATCGTCAAGAAGGGCCAGCGCTTCGAGCGTCGGGTGGTCTCCGAGGTCGGGGCCGGCGTCGAGCTGGCCGGGGAGCCCTACAAGCTCCGACTGGTCGGCAGCGAGGGTGGCGCTGACGTCATGGAGGTCGGCGGCACCGAGCTGACCATCTACGACAACGTCGACATGCGGTCCGGTGAGCGGATCTGGGGCGACCTGTGCCGCGGACCACACATCCCGACCACCCGGATGATCGCCCCGAACGCCTTCAAGGTGATGCGCTCGTCCGCGGCCTACTGGCTGGGCAACCAGGCCAACGAGCAGCTGCAGCGCATCTACGGGACCGCGTGGCCCGACAAGGACGGCCTGCGCGGCCACCTGACCTTCCTCGAGGAGGCGGCCAAGCGGGACCATCGTCGGCTGGGGGCCGATCTCGACCTCTTCAGCTTCACCGACGAGATCGGCTCGGGCCTGGCCGTCTTCCATCCCAAGGGCGGCATCATCCGCCGCACCATGGAGGACTACTCGCGGCGCAAGCACGAGGACGCCGGCTACGAGTTCGTGTACACGCCGCACATCACCAAGGGGCAGCTCTTCGAGACCTCGGGGCACCTCGAGTGGTACGCCGACGGCATGTACCCCCCGATGCACATCGATGCCGAGGTCGACGAGCAGGGCACCGTGCGCCGGGCGGGCACCGACTACTACCTCAAGCCGATGAACTGCCCGTTCCACAACCTGATCTACCGGTCGAGGGGGCGCTCCTACCGCGAGCTCCCGCTCCGGCTGTTCGAGTTCGGCAGTGTCTACCGCTACGAGAAGTCCGGAGTCGTGCACGGCCTGACCCGAGTGCGCGGGATGACCCAGGACGACGCGCACATCTACTGCACCAAGGAGCAGATGGGCACCGAGCTCCAGTCACTGCTCGGCTTCGTGCTCGACCTGCTCAAGGACTACGGGTTGGACGACTTCTACCTCGAGCTGTCCACCCGCAACCCCGACAAGTACGTGGGGGAGGTGGCCGAGTGGGAGGAGGCCACCGAGGCGCTGCGCCTGGCCGCCGACGAGTCCGGCCTCGAGCTCGTCCCCGACCCCGGCGGTGCGGCCTTCTACGGCCCGAAGGTCTCCGTGCAGTCCCGTGACGCCATCGGGCGCACCTGGCAGATGTCGACCATCCAGGTCGACTTCCAGCTGCCCCAGCGCTTCGACCTCGAGTTCCAGCACGCGGACGGCACGCGCCAGCGGCCGATCATGATCCACCGGGCGCTGTTCGGCTCGGTGGAGCGATTCATGGGCGTGCTCACCGAGCACTACGCCGGCGCGTTCCCGCCATGGCTGGCGCCGGTCCAGGTCGTGGGCATCCCCATCACCGAGCGGCACGTGGAGTACCTCGACGAGGTTGCGGCCGTGCTGCGCGCAGCGGGGGTCCGGGTCGAGGTCGACGCCTCCGACGACCGCATGCAGAAGAAGATCCGCAACGCCCAGAAGCAGAAGGTGCCCTACATGGTGATCGCCGGCGATGAGGACGTCGCCAACGGTGCGGTCAGCTTCCGGTACCGCGACGGGACCCAGCGCAACGGGGTGGCCATCCCCGAGGCGGTGGACGAGATCACTGCCGCCATCGCCGACCATCGACAGGTCTGAGTGGGGGGATCGCCCGTGGGAGAACAAGCCTGGGACCTGTTGTGGACGCCGCACCGGATCGCCTACATCCGAGGTGAGAGTCGGCCGGCCGACACCGAGGCGGGCCCGCAGTGCCCGTTCTGCCGCACGGATGACTCCGAGGAGTCGCTGATCGTTGCCCGCGGCGAGCACGCCTACGTCGTGATGAACCTGTTCCCCTACAACCCGGGGCATGTCCTGATCTGCCCCTACCGACACGTCGCGGACTTCACGGACCTCACCCAGGTGGAGACTGCCGAGCTCAGCTGGTTCCAAGCGCGGATGATGCGGGCCATCCGTGCTGCCAGCAACCCGGCCGGGTTCAACATCGGGCTGAACCAGGGGCCGGCAGCGGGTGCCGGGATCTCCGGGCACCTGCACCAGCACATCGTGCCCCGCTGGCCCGGCGATTCGAACTTCATGACCACCGTGGGCGGATCGCGCACCATGGTGATGCTGCTCGAGGAGTCCCGCGACCTCTTCGCCGCAGCCCTGGCCGAGTTGGGCTGAGCAGCTGGCCGGGTGCTGATCCGGACCGTGTTCCGCTCGACTCGAACCACCCGGGACCTATGGCCCGGCGTGGCAGGCCCGGCGCGTGATGGGATGACCCCATGCCCCACGCCAACCGCGCAGTGATGGACGCCAACGAAGCGGTGGCCCGTGTCGCCCACCTCTTCAGCGAGGTCGTCCCGATCTATCCGATCACGCCAGCATCACCGATGGCCGAACACGCCGATGCCTGGAGCGCCAAGGGCCGTCGGAACCTGTGGGGGACCGTCCCCGAGGTCACGTCACTGCAGAGCGAGGCTGGCGCAGCCGGCGCCCTGCACGGTGCGGTCACCCGCGGTGCGCTCGGCACCACCTTCACAGCCTCACAGGGGCTGCTGCTGATGATCCCGAACATGTACAAGATCGCCGGCGAGCTGACACCGACGGTCATCCACGTCGCGGCCCGCACGCTGGCCACGCACGCGCTGAGCATCTTCGGAGACCACTCCGATGTCATGTCCGCGCGGCAGACCGGCTTCGCGATGCTGGCGTCCTCCAGCGTCCAGGAGGCGGCCGACTTCGCCGCCGTTGCCCACGTCGCAACACTGGCCAGTCGGGTGCCCTTCATGCACTTCTTCGACGGCTTCAGGACCAGCCATGAGATCGGCACCCTGCACGAGATCGACGAGCAGACGCTGCACGACCTGGTCGACCCGCGCGACCTCGCCGCACACCGCCTGCGTGGTCTCGATCCCGACCGTCCGGTCCTGCGCGGCACGGCGCAGAACCCCGATGTCTTCTTCCAGGCGCGCGAGGCTGCCAACCCCTTCCACGACGCCGTGCCGCAGATCGTTGCCGAGACCTTCGACCGGATCGCTGAGGCCACCGGCCGTCGCTACGGCCTGGTCGACTATGTCGGGCACCCGGAGGCGGATCGGGTGGTCGTCCTGATGGGCTCGGGGGCCGGGGCGGTGGGAGAAGCCGTCCAGACGCTCACCAACCGCGGCGAGAAGGTCGGCATGGTGGTCGTGCGGCTGTACCGTCCCCTGCCCGTGCCCGAGCTCCTGGCGGCCCTGCCGGCGAGCGTTCGCACGATCGCCGTCATGGACCGGACGAAGGAGCCCGGCGCGCCCGCCGACCCGCTGCACCTCGATGTCATGGCAGCACTGACCGATCCCCGGGCCGCGGGCAGGTTCACCCTGGGGGCGCCACGGACCATCGGCGTGCGCTACGGCCTGTCGAGCAAGGAGTTCACCCCGGCCATGGCCGCGGCAGTGTTCACCGAGGCTGCCGACCCGAACCCGATGCGTCAGTCGGTCGTGGGGATCGTCGACGACATCTCCAAGACATCACTCGAGGTCCCGATGGACTTCCCGGCGGATGGCTCACGGGTGCGGGCCGTGTTCTTCGGCCTCGGATCGGACGGCACGGTGGGGGCGAACAAGAACAGCGCGGCCATCGTGGGGGAGGCGACCGACCTCAACGTGCAGGCGTACTTCGTCTACGACTCGAAGAAGTCCGGCTCGGTGACGGTGAGCCACCTGCGCTTCGACGAGGACCCGATCACCAGCACCTACCTGATCAGCGAGGCCACCTTCGTCGGCGTGCACCAGTGGGGGCTGATGGAGCGGCTCAACGTCCTGGGGGTGGCCGGGCCTGGTGCCCGGGTGCTGCTGAACTGCCCGTACCCCGCCGATGAGCTCTGGGACCAGCTGCCGGCCGAGGTCCAGCAGCAGGTGCTCGCCAAGGACCTCGAGCTGTGGACGATCGACGCGACCGACGTCGCGCGCAAGGCGGGGATCGGCGGCCGGATCAACACGGTCATGCAGGCGTGCTTCTTCGCGATCTCCGGGGTCCTGCCCCTGGACGAGGCGATGCCCAGGCTGGCTGAGGCCGTGCGACGCAGCTACGGCAAGCGTGGCTCTGTGGTCGTCGAGCGCAACCTCGCCGCCATCGACGCCTCGGTCGACCAGCTGCACCGGGTCCCGGCGCCCGACGTGGCCACCTCGACCCATCACCGCGCACCGCCGGTCCCCGCGGGGTCACCGGACTTCGTGGAGCGGGTGACCGCCCGCATGATCGCCGGCGAGGGCGACCTGCTGCCGGTCAGCGCCCTGCCCGTTGACGGCTCGTTCCCGACCGGGACCGCCGCCTACGAGAAGCGCACGATCGCCGAGGAGATCCCGATCTGGGAGTCGGACCTGTGCATCGACTGCGGCAAGTGCACCATCGTGTGCCCGCACGCCGCGATCCGGATGACGGTCTTCGACCCCGCGGAGAACCCGGAGAGTGCCGACCTGCCCTCCAAGGGTTACCGCAACCGCGCCCAGCCCGGCCTGGAGATGACCATCCAGGTCGCCCCGGACGACTGCACCGGTTGTGGCGTGTGTGTGGGCCAGTGCCCCGCCTTCGACAAGTCCGAGGTTCGCCGCAAGGCCATCAACATGCAGCCGATCGGTGCCCACCTCGAGGTCGAGCGAGCCCGTTGGGACACCTTCGGGCAGCTGACCCCTGCCGACCAGTCGCTCTGGGCGCCGGACACGGTGAAGACCTCACAGATGCGTCTGCCGCTCCTGGAGTTCTCCGGCGCCTGTGCTGGCTGCGGGGAGACCCCCTACATCAAGCTGATCACCCAGCTCTTCGGCGACCGTCTGCTGGTCGCCAACGCCACCGGGTGCTCGTCGATCTACGGCGGGAACCTGCCCACCACGCCCTACACGACCAACGCTGACGGCCGGGGGCCCGCGTGGTCCAACTCGCTGTTCGAGGACAACGCCGAGTTCGGCCTCGGGATGCGCCTGGCCTACGAGCGCCAGCAGACGACCGCGCTGACCCTGCTGGGCCAGCTCGAACCTCAGTTGGGGCTCGACCTCGTCGGTCGCGTTGCCGGCGGATACACCGCCGGCGACGATGCGGGGATCCGCCAGCAGCGTGCCGACGTCGCCGAGCTCGTGGATCGGCTCTCGGAGATCGCCGACCACGAGCCGCGCGCCGCCGCTCTCATCGACCTGTCGACCGCGCTGGTCCGGCGCACCATCTGGATCATCGGCGGCGACGGCTGGGCCTACGACATCGGCTACGGCGGGCTCGACCACGTGCTGGCCTCCGGGCGGGACGTCAACATCCTGGTGATGGACACCGAGGTGTACTCCAACACCGGCGGACAGCAGTCCAAGGCAACGCCCCGCGGCGCCGTGGCCAAGTTCGCCGCGGCCGGCAAGGGGTTGCACAAGAAGGACCTGGGGCTCGATGCGATGGCATACGGCGACGTCTACGTGGCCCAGATCGCGATGGGGGCCAGCGAGGTGCAGACGGTCAAGGCGCTGGCCGAGGCAGAGGCGCACACCGGCCCGTCCCTGGTGATCGCCTACTCGACGTGCATCGCCCACGGATTCGACATGACCGACTCGATGGGCCACCAGAAGCTCGCGGTGAACTCCGGGCATTGGCCGCTCTACCGCTACCGCCCGACAGCCACCGAGGGCGCGCCGTTCCAGCTGGACTCCAAGGCCCCCAGCATCCCGTTCGCTGACTTCGCCAAGAAGGAGGCGAGGTTCGCCATGCTGTTCCGCTCCGACCCGGCGCGGGCCAAGGAGCTGCTGCAGCGCTCCGAGGAGGACATCGCGGAGCGGTGGCGCTACTACGAGCAGTTGGCCGGGGTGCAGCGTGCAGCCCCACCGCCAGATCCGGACGGACGCCGTGCCCGCCTGGGAGAAGATGTGGAGAGCGACGAATGAGCGTGGACCTGACCAGCACCTACCTCGGAATGCAGCTGCGCAACCCGGTGGTGGCCTCGCCGGGGCCCGTGACCGGCGACCCGGACCAGTGGCGCCGCCTCGACGATGCCGGCGTCGGCGCCATCGTCCTGCCCAGCCTCTTCGAGGAGGAGATCGAGTCGGAGTCGTGGTGGGTCTCGGACCTGCTCGACACCGGTCGCGACGTCGTTGCCGAAGCCTCGGACTTCCTGCCGGAGTTCGAGGACTACTCGGTGGGCCCGGACCGCTTCCTCGACCTGGTCACGCGCGCAAAGGCGACTGTCTCGGTGCCGGTGATCGCCAGCCTCAACGGCACCACGACCGGGGGCTGGGTCACGTATGCGTCACGGTTGGTCGACGCGGGCGCCGATGCCATCGAGCTCAACGTCTACGACGTCATCACCGACCCGCGGATCTCGGGGGCGCAGGTCGAGGACCGGGTGGTCGACCTGGTCGGCTCCGTGCGTGCCGAGGTCCCGGTCCCTGTGGCCGTCAAGCTCGGTCCCTGGTTCAGCGCGCTGGCCAACATGGCCACCAAGCTGGCAGGTGTCGGTGCCGACGGCCTGGTGCTGTTCAACCGGCTCTACCAGCCGGACATCGACCTGGATGGTCCGTCGGCCCGGCCCCGGCTCATGCTCAGTGTCCCGGGCAACGTGCGCCAGTCCGTGGCCTGGATCGGCATCCTGTCCGGCCAGGTGCCGCTGTCGCTGGCGGCCAGCGGGGGTGTGGACTCCGCCGATGACGTGGTCAAGCTGATCCTCGCCGGCGCCGACGCCACGATGACCACCGCGGCCCTGCTCCGGCACGGCGCCGAGCACGTCGGGGCGCTGGTCAGCGGACTCGAGGGGTGGCTCGAGGAGCGCGGCTACGACTCGGTGACGCAGGCGAAGGGTTCGGTCTCCTTCAGCAAGGCTGCCGAGCCAGAGGCCTACCAGCGGGCCAACTACTACCAGACGCTGCATTCGTGGGGCCCCGTTCGGTAGGGCCGGCTTGGCTACAGTTGGGCTGTGACAGCCCACGCCTCACCCGAGCTGGCTGGGGCGGTGCTGTTCACGCTCCTCGTCCTGGGATTCACGGCTGTCGCGGCTGCCCTTGGGCGTCGTTTCGTCACGGCGCCGCTGGCCTTCGTCGCGATCGGCGCGATCCTGGGCTTCACGCTCGGACCCGTGAGCAGCACGAGCATGTCGGGCCTCAAGCTGGTCGCCGAGCTCACGCTGGTGCTCATCCTCTTCCACGATGCCGCCCAGGCGCGGCCACGGGAGATCGGATCAGATGGGTCCTTCTACGCGCGCCTGCTGCTGGTCGGCTTCCCCCTGGCGATCCTCGCCGGATACGGCCTTGCCGCGGTGCTCTTCCCGACCCTGCCGGCCATGATGATGCTCCTGCTCGCGGCGGCCCTGGCGCCCACCGATGCCGGGTTGGGTGCACCCACCATCCTGAACCCGGTGGTGCCAACGCGGGTGCGTCGGGCACTGAATGTCGAGAGCGGACTCAACGACGGGCTCGCCACTCCGATCGTGCTCTTCGCGATCGCCTCCTTGGTCGGGGCTGAGGGACTGGGACCTGGGGAATCGTTGGTCGAGGCCATGACCGAGCTGGCCGTCGGGGTTGTGGCCGGCGGCCTCGTGGGTGCGGGTGGGGGAGCCCTGCTCGGCTGGTCGCAGCGGCGCCGGATGAGCACGATGGCCAGTCGCGCCCTGGGTGTGCTGATGATCCCGTTCCTCGCGTACGGGACCGCCCTGCTCCTCTCCGGGAACGGCTTCGTCGCGGCGTTCGTCTCCGGGACCGCCTTCGCGGGCTCGGCCGGATGGGCTCACGGTGAACGGACCGCCCTGCTCGGCGCCGAGGGGATCGCCGACCTGCTCGGATTTGCGGTGTGGCTGGGGTTCGGCTTGGTCGCTGTCCCGCTGGTCCTGCGGGAGGTCGGCTGGCGGGAGGCGCTCTTCGCGGTCCTGGCCCTGACGGTCGTGCGGATGGTCCCGGTGGCCGTGAGCATGATCGGCACAGGGATGCGCGCCCCCACAGTGCTCTTCGTCGGGTGGTTCGGCCCCAGGGGACTGGCCTCGGTCGTGTTCGCCCTGATCGCGCTGGAGTCACTTGACGTCGACGACAACCTGCGCGTGGTCCTGGCGACGATCTCCCTCACGGTGCTCCTGAGCGTGGTTGCCCACGGGTTCTCCGCCCAACCCCTGGCAACGCGCTACGGTGCCTGGGTGGCCCGGGTGACGCCCCCAGAGGAGCTGCGCGACCTCGACAAGGCAGTCACGCCCCGTACGCGCGGGGCTCGCGTCTGGCAGTGATGCCACCTGAGCTGTCGACTGCCGGACGGTCAGTCCTCGTGGGGGATGACCGCTCCACCGAACGGCGCCTCGGTGATCGCCACCTTGGGCTCGGGCACGAAGTAGTTCGGATCATCCGGGGTCCCGCGGACCTTCACCGCATTGACGAGGATCACGGCGAAGTAGGGCAGGAGGATCCCGGCGGCGATCGCGAACCATCGCCAGATGCCCGGGACGACGACCGCCACCACGATGGCGACCATGCGCATTCCCATCAGGAACAGGTACTGCCGCTCGCGGTGCCGGAGGTCCTCGGAGGGACCGGGCTGCGCCGATGTGATGCTATGGACCTCGGCATCCCGACTCACCCGCCCAGCCTACGACCGGGCCACCGATCCGGCATCCTGCGCAGTAGCCCTTTCGACACACCAAGGAGACATCATGAGCAACAGGACCTACCGCCTCACCGAGATCGTGGGGACCAGCCCGAACGGTGTCGACGAGGCGATCCGCAACGGCGTCAGCCGGGCGGGGCAGACCATCCGACACATCGACTGGTTCGAGGTCCAGGAGATCCGCGGCCACATCCGCGATGGGGAGGTTGACCACTTCCAGGTCGCGATGAAGATCGGCTTCCGGCTCGAGGACGCCTGATCACACCGCTTCGCTGATCGTCGACAGGTTGAAGTCCTCGATGACCAACGGGGCGACCCGCGAGCGGGTGAACCAGTCTGCCCATTCACGCGGCAGGCAGTCCACAGGCGTCCCGGCGTCGGCGATCCGGGCGAGCATCCCCAGGGGGGAGTCGTTGAACCGGAAGTTCCCGGCAGCCCCGACCACCTGCCCGTCGCGCACGACGTAGACCCCGTCACGGGTCAGGCCGGTCAGGAGCAGGCTCTGCGCGTCGACCTCCCTGATGTACCAGAGGCAGGTGACCAGCAGGCCATCACCCACTCGCGCAGCCACCTCGTCCAGGGTCCCGGAGCGGCCGTCGACGCCAGCCACCAGGTTGTCCACGAACGGCGTGCTGGCCAGGCCTGCGAGCTCGGCGGAGTACCGCGTCGTGATCAGCGAACGCAGGTGCCCGTCTGCGATCCAGTCCGTGGCCAGCCGAGGCAGCCCGGCATCGAACGAGCTTGAGAAGCCCGAGGAGACGGTGTCCCGGACATGGTCGGCACACTCGAGCCCCACCGCCGCTGGGTCAGATCCGACTCGGACGGGCGTCGAGGCCAGGCGGTCACCCACGAGTGTCCCGCCCCCAGGGCGGCTGAACGCGCTGCGACCCTCGACAGCATCCAGGGCACTGGCAGACCAGAGGAGATGGACCAGCATGTCGGCGGCGGCCGACGGCGAGAGCACCACACGGTGCCGGCCCGGAGCGACATCCACACGGTTGGCCTGCGCCGCCAATCCGCGGCGGACCTCACCGGGCGTCCCCGTGAGGTCCATCTGGGCGAAGTGCCGCCCCGCACGCCCTGCCCACGCCGACCGGCTGCCGGCACCGGACTTCCCGCACAGCTCGAACCGCGCGGCCGGCTGGTCATGGCGCAGGCGCAGGCCACCTGTGGTGCCCAGGAAGCTCGCGGTCACCGAGTGCTCGGCATAGCCGAAGTGATCAGCCGCCGTCTCGGGCAGGACATCGTCGAGCAGTGCGCTCACCGGGCGCAGCTCGTCGGGCGAGCTGCCTTCCGGGGCCTCGTCCCACCGAGGTGACGACGGCCGGGTGCCAACCTCATCAGCCGCATCCTGGGCCGGCTCTGCGCTCCGGGCCTCGGACCGGACAGCCTCGACCAGCGCAGCGAGTTCCTCCACCGTGCGCACCACGGAACTGGCCGTTGCGGCCCCCCAGCCACCGTCGACCTGCGGATGGGCCACGACATGGACCCGTTGCGACTCGGTCATCCCATTCGTGGTCAGCGTGGAGTTCGCCCACCGCAGGTTGGCCGCGGACTGCTGCTCCACCAGGACGGCGCCGCGGTCACCGGCCAGCATCTGCACACCACGCTCGACCACCTCCTGGGGCCTCATGCGTGTCCCTCCTGCTGGGTGTTGAGAACGTTGATCCCCTCGAAGACCGCCACAGGCGAACCATGGCTGACCGGGGCCACCTGGCCGGGCTGACCCTTGCCGCAGTTGAGGGCACCCCCCAGCAGGTAGGTCCCGGGCCCACCCAGTGCACTCAGGCCGGCCCAGAAACTCGGGGTGCTCGACTGGTAGGCAACGTCGCGGACCTGCCCGACGATCCGGCCAGACCTGATCCGGAAGAACCGTTGGCCCGTGAACTGGAAGTTGTAGCGCTGCATGTCGATCGACCAGGACTTGTCACCGACGATGAACAGCCCGTCCTCGACCCCGCCGATGAGGGAGTCCCGGTCGGGGCCCAGTGGGTCAGGCTGCAGGCTCACGTTCGGCATCCGCTGCAGGGGCACGTGCTCAGCCGAATCGGCGAACGCGCACCCGTTCGAGCGACCGAAGCCGTGCTCTGAGGCCATCCGGCGATCGAGCTGGTAGCCGACGAGGGTCCCCCCGCGGACAAGGTCCCAGGCCTGCGCCGATACGCCCTCGTCGTCATATCCCACACTCGACAGGCCGAAGTCAGCGGTGCGATCGCCGGTCACGTTCATCAGGCCGGAGCCATAGCGCAGGGACCCCAACTGGTCGAACGTCGCGAAGCTGGTCCCGGCGTAGTTCGCCTCGTACCCCAGAGCCCGGTCCAGCTCCGTGGCGTGGCCGACGCTCTCGTGGATGGTGAGCCAGAGGTTCGTCGGGTCGATCACGAGGTCATAGCGGCCCGGCTCGACGCTCGGGGCGACCGACTTCTCGGCCAGCCAGTCGGGCAGGGCAGCCAGCTCGGCGTCCCAGTCCCAGGTCCCGTCGCCGACGACGTACTCCCATCCACGCGCCACTGGCGGGGCGCACGAGGACATGTCGTCGAAGCGTTCGTCGGTGATGTGGAAGGCCGTGAGCTCCGTGCCGACGCGAGTCCGCTGCTGCAGCGTGTCGGTCCCGCGGCTGTCCGCGTAGTAGGTGATGTCGCGGAAGGCGCGGAACGCCGCGTCCACACGCTGGACGTGGGCACTGGCCAGGAGGTCCGCGCTGCGCGCCTCGAGCAGGGCCAGGACCTCCCCGTCGGGGACCCGGAACGGATCCACTGCCACGGGGTTCGCCCACACGCGGCCGGCATGGGCCGGTTCAGGCGCAAGCTCGACGCGGGCACGTGCCACCGGGGCCGCCACGCGAGCCATCGCCACCGCCGCGGCTGCCACCTGCGCACCACCCTCCGGTGAGATCAGGTCGCCGGCCGCGAACCCCCACACCCCGTCGACGAGCACACGCACGCCCAGCCCCGTGACGGAGTCGGACACCATCCCCAATGGGTGGGCATCACGCACCGACGCTGACCGGGACCGCTGCCGAGAGACCCGGACGTCCACGTGCCCGGCGCCCAGGAATTGTGCGACGTCGATGGCGGCCTGGGCGGTGACCGCCAACGGCAACGCACGGAAGTCGGCCTCGACGGTGTCGCGGGCCCTGCGCCCGGTGAGTCCCCAGTCCATCCCGGACACACTATCGCCGCCGAGGTGATCGGTGTCGCCCGACGTGGCAGAGTTCGACCATGCTGATCGAGCTTCGGGTGCTGCGCGGCCCGAATGCCGACATCCCCGGCCCGGCGATCCGAGTGACCCTCGAGCAGCCCAGCGAGCCTGACCTCGATGTCGCCGACGTCGTGGACCGGATCGCCCGTGCGGCCGGAGCATGGGTGGGGCCTGCGGTGAGCCGATCCGGGTCCGCAGGCACCATCGTGGTGGCCTTCCCATGGGTCCGCTGCGGCACCGGCGAGGCCATCGGAGCGGGACTCGTGGACGTGGTGACGACCGGATCAGCAGTCCCGCTCGGCGACCGCATCGCCACGGCGGCTGCAGCGGTCCGGCGCACAGATCCCGGCGACCCGCCGGACCTGGTCAATCCCACCGTTCCGACCGTGGCGGTCACGGGGACCAACGGAAAGACCACGACGACCCGCCTGCTCGGACGGATGGCCGCCGAGGCCGGACTGGTCGCTGCCTGGAGCAGCACTGACGGCGTCTTCCTCGACGGTGCGTGCGTGGACGAAGGGGATTGGTCGGGCCCTGGTGGGGCGCGGATGGTCCTGTCCCAGCCCGGGGTCGGGTTCGCCGTCCTGGAGACCGCACGAGGGGGCCTGATGCTGCGCGGCATGGGCGTCAGTGCCGTCGACGTCGCGGTGTTCACCAACGTCAGCTCGGACCACCTCGGGCTCCAGGGGTTGGACACCGTCGAGCACCTGGCCTGGGCCAAGGCCACGGTGGTGCGCGTGGTCCGGCCGGGCGGGTGGGCGGTGCTCAACGCCGAGGATCGGCTCGTGCGCGGGTACTACAACGCCGGGCCCGGCCGGCCCTGGTTCTTCGCGGTCGACCCGCTGGGGGAGGGGGCCACGTTCGCCGCCGAGGTCGGCGCCCGCCTGACGACAGTTCGCGACGGCCGGATCGTCGTCGAAGGTCACGCCATGGGCCCGATCGACCTGGGTGACATCCGCGACACACCCGTGACGATCGCGGGCCTGTCCGTGGAGAACACCTCGAACGCGCTGGCTGCAGCCAGCGCCGGGCTGGCCGCGGGACTGCCGGCCCCCGCAGTGTCCGCGGGACTCCGGTCCTTCCGCGTCGACCCCCGCTCCAGCCCGGGCCGGATGAACATCTGGAACGTCCCGATCGCGGACCAGGGATCCGCGACGGTCATCCTCGACTTCGCCCACAACGAGGCCGGCGCGCAGGCGCTGATGCGGGTCGGCCTCGGCCTGCGGCGGCCCGGGGCGGCGCTGCATGCCTCGATCGGCAACGCGGGTGACCGCACGGACCAGGGCATCTCGGACGTCGGCCGGATCGCCGCGCAGGCCGCCGACACGGTGCAGCTGGCCGCCAAGTCGAACTTCCTGCGAGGGCGCACCCAGGACGAGATCGACGCCCTCCAGCGGGCCGGCATCGCCAGCGTGGGCAAGCAGGCGTTCGATGTCGCGCCCGACGAGCCCAGTGGCCTGCGCGCCCTGCTCGACCGAGCTCGCGACGGCGATGTCATCGCGATGATGGTCCATCAGGACCGGGCAGCCTGCGAGCAGCTCCTGGCTGCCGCAGGTGCGGTCCCGGCCACCCCTGAGCAGATCGCGGGCAAGGCCCGCGCGGCGGCCGAGCACAGGTCCTAGCCAGGTCCGGTCGCACGCGGGGGTTCCCTCGCGTGCGCCGCTGCCGCGCACTCCGGCAGCCGCTCCGGGGATGCCCTACTCGTGCATGGCTGCGTGGCCCAGCTCCTCGAGCTGCTCGAAGACCAGGTCGGTCTGGTCAGCGCAGATGGCGACCACGTCACCGACGGTCGCCTGCCCCACGGCCCATCGGACCGCGTCGACCTCCGCAGAGAGGCCACGGACCTCCTTGGCACGTGCGCCGGCGGCCATCGCCTCCCGGACTCCCAGCTCCAGCAGCTCGGCAACCGCCCCCCGCTCACGGCCACGCAGCCGGGCATCCTCCTTGACCACGACCAGGTCGAAGAACTGGGCGCCGGTGCGGCCCAGTTCGACGATGTCCTCGTCTCGACGGTCACCAGCCGTGCCGATCACGCCGATCCTGCGCCGCTTGTGCACGTCGGCTCGGGCCGCGTCGAGACCGTCCGTGTAGGACCCGATGAACTCGCCGAGTGCCGCCAGGCCAGCTGGGTTGTGCGCATAGTCCACGAAGACATTGACGCCGTTGACGTCGATGTGGTTCAGGCGCCCGGGGGCCAGGTGGTAGCTCGTCGAGAACGTGCGCAGTCCGGCCCTGATGTCGTGGAGGTGGGCACCGGAGGCGAAGCACGCCCCGGCTGCGGCCATCGCGTTGGCGACGTTGAACCGCGCGCGCCCGCCGAAGGTCGCCGGCAGCAGGTGCGTGAACGCCACCTGCATGGAGCGCCTGCCCTGCCGCAGCACGATCGACTCGCCCAGCTCGCCCGGCTCGAGGACGAGCGCCAGCCCACCATCGCGGCAGTGCTGGTCGACCATGGCCCGGGTTGCGGACCCCGGCTCGGTCATCGTGAACCAGACGATCTCGCCGTGGCAGCGTCGCGCCATCGCCGCAACGTGCGGGTCGTCGGCGTTGAGCACCGCGTACCCGCCGCGCGGAACAGCCTCGACCACCACGCTCTTCACATCCGCCAGGTCGTCGAGCGTGTTGATCCCACGCTGGCCGAGGTGGTCCGCGGAGACGTTGAGGACCACGGCCACATCGTTGCGGTCGTACCCGAGTCCCTCACGCAGGATCCCCCCGCGGGCCACCTCAAGCACGGCGAAGTCCACCCGCGGGTTCTGCAGGACCATCCGAGCGCTCTTCGGTCCGGAGGCATCGGAGCGGATGACCAGCCGCTCGTCGATGACAACCCCGTCGGTGGAGGTCATGCCGACCTTGCGTCCCATCCCCTTGAAGACGTGGCCGATCATCCGCGACGTCGTCGTCTTCCCGTTGGTGCCCGTCACCGCGATGATCGGCACACGGCTCGGGGCGCCCGGCGGGAAGAGCAGGTCGATGACCGGCTTGGCGATGTACTGCGGCTCGCCCACGGTCGGGTGCGTGTGCATCCGGAAGCCCGGTGCGGCGTTCACCTCGCAGATCGCGCCGCCGATCTCACGCACTGGGGCGGTGATGTCGGGGGCGATGAAGTCGATCCCGGCGACGTCCAGGCCGACCACACGTGCGGCCTCCTCGGCGATCTCGATGTTGTCCGGATGCGCGTCGATGGTGCGGTCGATGGAGATGCCGCCTGTGGACATGTTGGCGGTGAGGGCCAGCTTGACCGTCTGCCCCTTGTCCGGGACGGAGTCCATGCCCAGGCCCTGACTTGCCACGAGCGCGACCGCTGCGTCATCGACCGTGATCCGGGTCAGCACCTTCTCGTGACCGACACCGCGCCGCGGGTCCGCGTTCGTGGCCTCGACCAGCTCATCCACGGTCCGTCGCCCGTCGCCGATCACGTGGGCCGGTACCCGCTCGGCCACTGCGGCGATGCGCCCGCCCACCACGAGGAACCGGTAGTCGATTCCTGAGATGTAGCTCTCGATCTGCAGGTAGCCCCCACGTGACTCAGCCTTGGCCACGTCGTAGGCAGCCTCCAGCTGCACATCGTTGGTGACGTTGAGCACGACGCCGCGGCCATGGTTGCCATCCAGCGGCTTGACCACGACGGGGTACCCGATCCGGTTCGCGACCTGCAGGGCGCCGCGCAGGGTCCGCACCGAGTCGCTCTTCGGCACGGGCAGGCCGGCGGCGCTGAGCAGCTTGTTGGTGATGTCCTTGTCGCTGGCGATGTCCACCCCGAGCGCCGAGGTCTTCGACGTCATGGTGGCCCGGATCCGCTGGGCGTAGCAGCCCTGGCCGAGTTGCACCAGCGAGGCGCTGTTCAGCCGCATCCATGGGATGTCCCGCGACACCGCCTCATCGATGAGCGCCTGGGTGGAGGGCCCGAAAGCCGTCCGCTCGGCCCGCAGGAGGAACTCCTCGAACTCGGCCTCGAAATCGAAGTCTGGGTCGTGGGCGACCAGGTCGTTGACCATCCGGACCGCGAGGTCGCCGGCGGCCAGCGCCACCGACTCGTCCTGGTAGCCGAAGATCACGTGGTACTGGCCGGGCTCGCCGGTGCTGCGCGTCTTGCCGCGGCGGGTGTCGTGCCCCACCTCGTTCTGCAGCTGCAGGGCCACGTGCTCGGCGACATGACCCACCCAGGTCCCCTCGCGCAGGCGCTCGGTGAACCCGCCCTTGCGCCCACGTGAGCATGTGTGCTCACCCACCCCAGGCAGCCACTGGAGCAACTGGTCGGTGAAGCCGGGCAACGTGTCGGTCGGGTACTCCTCCAGGGAGCCGAGGTCGACCACCAGGTGGACTGCTGGGCCGTAGGACCAGACGTTCGGTCCGCGATAGACCCGGGTCTCCACGATCGCCAGATCCGGGGCGGCGGGGTGCGTCGGCATGGGGCGATCGGTCACGGTGACTCCTTGTGCTCCTTGGTGCGGCGGCGTCGGCGGGCGTTGCGGGCAACGACCAAATCGTCGACGCCCTCGGCTGCCACCCGACGGGAGATCCTGGCCAGGTTGGGCTCGGACTCGGGCTCAGGCACCTCACCCGGGTCCTCCGAGCTGTGGTCGCGGTAGGACACGAGGGTCCGCGACGTCAGGTCGAACCGGGCGCCATTGGGCAGGAAGTGCACCTGGGCGCCCGAGATCATCAGGGGGGACGTGCCACGGGCGGTCGCGGCATCGGTCAGGGCGGTGCGCATGTCGGCGCAGAAGACTGATCCGCGGCCGACGACCTCCAGTGCCGTCTCGTCGGTCACCAGGATCGCGGTGTCCTCATCCAGCCCGATCCCCAGCAGGTCCGGCGACGAGGCGACGAGGTTCATCAGCCGACCGAACCGATCGCGCTGGGAGAAGTGCTGGTCGACGATGACACCGGGCAGCAGGCCGAGACCCTGGAACTGGCCGACCATCCGGAACTTCGGCGCTGCCCCAGGCGATCCGTACCCCACCATGTGCTCACTGACCACCGAGGCACCGGCCGACGTCCCGCCCACGATGACCCCACGCTCGTACGCGGCGACGACGGCGTCGCCGAAGCGGGTGCCGCGGATGGCTGCGGCCAGCTTCATCTGGTTGCCGCCGGTGAAGAAGACGCCCGTGGCGGCCGTGACCGCATCGACGAACTCCTGCTTGTCGGCCTCACGTCGGTCGCCCGGCCGGGCGGACATCACCTCGGCCACCCCGAGCCGTCCGAAGAGCTCCTCGTAGAGTTCGAAGATCTCGGGACCGAGGGCCGATGCGGTGGCACAGACCACGATCCGGGAGCCGGTCCCGCCGGCCTCGGTCACGAAACGACGCAGGACCCGGGTTGCCCCCAACTTGTCCTCGGCCCCGCCGATCGCCATCAGGCGGCGCTCGGGGACATCGGCTGCGGTGCTGCTCACCTGTGGCAGGGTAGTGGGTGGTGGGCCCGGACGTGGCCGCCGGGAGCGGAGACCGATGGACATGGCGAGCAGTCGGCTCCTGGTCGTGCGGCACGCGAAGTCCGCATGGCCGCCCGGCGTGCCGGATCGCGAGCGGCCGTTGGGCCCGAGGGGCCAACGGGACGCCCCCCGGATGGGCAGACGGATCCGTGAGCTCGTGGGCACCCTCGACCTGGCCCTGATCAGCCCGACCCGGCGCACCCAGCAGACCTGGGAGCTGATGAACGGCGAGCTCGATCATCGGGGGCCCGTGGAGATCGACCAACGCATCTACGACGCGTGGGGCGGGAACATGATCGACCTCGTCGGGCAGTTGCCGCAGCAGGCGCGAACGGTGCTGGTGCTGGGCCATGAACCGGGCGTGTCCGAACTGGTCCTGAGCCTCTGCGGACCTGGGAACCCAGACCTGCGGCTGCGCGTGGCAACCAAGTTCCCGACCTGCGCCGTAGCCGTGCTGACCGCCACTGCGCCGTGGGCTGCGCTCCGCCCGGGGCACGCGGAGCTCACGGCCTTCACGACCCCGAAGGATTGAGCGGGACGACGCCCGCGGCTGCGTCCGCCTCCTCGACCTCCTCGCGGGAGATGCCCATCAGGTACAGCACGGTGTCCAGGTACGGAACGTTGATGGCCGAGTCCGCGGCCGCCTGCACCACTGGCTTGGCGTTGAACGCAATCCCGTGCCCGGCTGCCGCCAGCATGTCAAGATCGTTGGCCCCGTCACCGATGGCGACCGTCCGACTCACGTCGATCGCGAACTCTGCCGCGAACTCACGCAACGCACTGGCCTTGGCGGCCCGGTCGATCACCGGCCCACGGACCCGTCCGGTCAGGTGACCGTCGGCCACCTCCAGCCCGTTGGCTCGAACGGCGTCCACCCCGAGCTCCTCGGCGATCGGGCCGATCACCTCGGAGAAGCCCCCACTGACCAGTGCGATCCGGTAGCCGAGCCCATTGAGGGTCCGGCACAGGGTGCGCGCCCCCGGGGTGAGCCGAATGTCTGATCGCGCCCTGTTGACGACCTCCACGGGAAGCCCGGCGAGCTCGGCCACCCGCGCGTGCAGTGACTCAGCGAAGTCCAGCTCGCCGCGCATCGCCGCCTCGGTGATCCCGCGGACCTGAACCTCCTTGCCCGCGTACGACGCCAGCACCTCGATGACCTCGTCCTGGATCAGCGTCGAGTCCACATCCATGACCACCAGGTGGACGCCCCGTCGGGCCAGCCCGCGCGGCTGCACCGACACGTCCACGTCCAGGTCGTGGCACCGGGCAACCAGCGCCAGGCGCAGCGCCGAGGCGTCCGGCGCCAGCACCTCGAGCGCGATGACGGTGATCGGGTAGTCCGCGACCCGGTCGATCCGGATGATGTTCGCCCCCAACCCGGCGATCGTCTCGGCCAGGGCGCCGATATCGGCGCCGGTGATCGCAGAGCCGACCACGGTGACCGTGCAGTTCGCCACGTCGTAGGAGACGTCGGCCATGTCGACCTGTCGGACCGCAACGTCGAATCCGGGGACGGCCCGCCGCATCCGGTCGGTCAGCCCGGATTCGGCCCCGGGTTCTGCCAGCACGACGGCGCCCAGCACGAGTTGGCCGGCGACGACCACCTGCTCCACATCAAGCACCGTGGTGTCGGCCAGCGCCTGGAACATGTGCGCCGTGACACCTGGGCGGTCCACGCCGACGACAGTTGCGCGGAAGGTCGTGTGCGTCATGGACCCCTACGCTACCGGCCGGCCGGCCCGCCGGGTCGGGCCGATCAGGCCGGGCGTTCGGCGATCCGTGAGCTCCTCGGGTCCGGGTCCGGCTTGCACTGTCCGGGCAGGTTCAGGCCACCCACGACCCCGGTGACCACGTCCTCCAGCTGCCCGATCACCGTCCGCAGCTCACCTGAGCGGGCCAGTGCCTCGCTGGCTGTCACCGCGGCGCCCTCCTCCGCCAGCGCGAGGTCCAGCACGTCACGCAGGTCTCCGAGACGAACCAGGAGCGCCTCGACCTGAGGGTCGATGCCCGGCGGGAGCCGGCGGACGGACCGCTCCCACGCACGGGGTGGGGCGCCCGCCGCCGGTCGATCCAGTGCGAGTCGTTCCAGCCGCTCCGCAGCACCGTTCACCGCCGCTGCCAGCGCCCGCGCACCGGACCGCGCAGTCAGCATCTCGGCCTCCAGCGGCGCCCCAGGCACCACCTCGGTGATGTCCCAGCGCCAACCCGCACGGTCGTGCCGAAGGAGGCCCGAGCCCGTCGACCCACCGGTCAGGAGCACGGCGGGCGTCGGCGCACCGACGGCATCCGGTGGCCAGCCGAGCGTACGTCCCGGCCTGGGGAGCAGCAGCCACGTCATCCTGGGCGCGAACACCCGGATCTCGCGGAGCAGGTCGGACAGTGGGGCAGGCGGCGCTGCGCGAAGCGCGACCACGGCCGGCGCGTCCGGGGCAAGCGCAGTCAGTGCCTCGAGCAGATCATCGGTGGCGGCGACCCCACGCAACCACGACCCCAGCCAGACGGCGGAGGAGGACATCAGGGCGGCACTCACGAGCAGGAGGGTAGGCCACACGGCTGCGAACCGGCATGGCTGAGCGCGGGTAGGGTGTCCGCGTGGTCGAGGTGCTCAGCTTCCGCGAGGTGACTGTCCTACGTGGGGGTCGCCCGATCGTGGACCGGCTGGACTGGAAGGTGACCGACGACCAGCGCTGGGTCGTCCTGGGCCCGAACGGGGCCGGCAAGACCACCGTCCTGCAGCTGGCGGGCGCCCAGTTGCATCCCACGTCGGGCCGGGTGCAGGTCCTTGGCGAGTCCCTCGGTGCCGTCGACGTCTTCGACCTGCGCCCCCGCATCGGCCTGGCCAGCGCGGCGCTGACCGAACGCATACCGGCTGACGAGCTGGTCCGCGACGTCGTCGTCACCGCCGCATGGGCGGTCACGGGACGGTGGCACGAGTCCTACGAGCAGACGGACACAGACCGCGCCCGTGGCGTCCTGGAACTGGTCGGCGCCGAGGGGCTGGCAGACCGAGTGTTCGGGACGCTGTCCGAGGGGGAGCGCAAGCGGGTGCAGATCGCCCGCGCGCTGATGACCGATCCGGAGCTGCTGCTCCTCGACGAGCCGGCCGCCGGCCTGGACCTCGGAGGGCGCGAGGACCTGGTCACCCGCCTGTCCGGGATCGCTGCCGACCGCTGGGCTCCGGCGCAGGTGCTGGTCACCCACCACGTCGAGGAGATCCCCGCCGGGTTCACCCACGTGCTCATGCTCCGGGAGGGACGGGCCGTGGCATCCGGGCCGATCGAGGAGGTCCTCAACGGGCGCACTCTCACCCAGGCCTTCGGAACCCGCCTTCGCAGCGGCCGGGTGCGCGGCCGCTACTGGGCGCGGTCGGTGCCCACCGACACCGTCGCTCGGGGTCGCCGCGGTCGCGAGGTGGCCGGGCCCACGGCTCCGGCCAGCGGGGCGTAAGGGGACAGATCGGGCGAGGGCGATTACGCTGTACTGGTGGACGCATGGATCGTCTGGCTCATCATCGCCGTAGTCCTCGCCGGGGCGGAAGCCGCCTCCGCGGGGCTGCTGCTGATCATGTTCTCCGGCGGGGCGCTGGCGGCGGCCCTGGCCTCGTTGGCCGGCGCTGGAACAGTCGGCTCGGCCGCCGTGTTCGCGATCGTGAGCGTCGCCCTGGTCGCCTTCGTCCGGCCGGTCGCCAAGCGGCACGTCTACCAGGCACCGCTGGAACGGACCGGGACCGCAGCGCTGATCGGCACGCAGGCGGTCGTGCTCGAGGCAGTTGACGGGGACAGCGGCCGGATCAAGCTCGCCGGAGAGATCTGGTCCGCGCGAACCCTCGACGAGGGCTCGCGGTTCGAACCCGGCGAGAAGGTCTCCGTGTTCGAGATCGTCGGCGCCACCGCCGTCGTGGGCTAGCCGGGACCTACCCGGATCACACAGCTTCAGGAAGAGGGGACATGGAGAGCCTGATCATCGCGGGAGCGTTCGTCCTGATCGCGATCCTGATCGTGTTCAGCACCATCAAGATCATCCCGCAGGCGCAGGCGGGCATCGTCGAGAGACTTGGCCGTTACCGGCGCACGCTGGATCCCGGCCTATCGCTCATCATCCCGTTCGTCGACCGGGTCAAGCCGCTCATCGACCTGCGCGAACAGGTGGTCTCCTTCCCACCGCAGCCCGTGATCACCTCGGACAACCTGGTGGTGAGCATCGACTCGGTCATCTACTTCCAGGTCACCGACCCGAAGGCCGCCACCTACGAGATCCAGAGCTACCTGTCCGGCGTCGAGCAGCTGACCGTCACCACCCTTCGCAACGTCGTTGGCTCGCTGGACCTGGAGCAGACCCTGACCAGCCGCGACAACATCAACGCCCAGCTGCGCGGCGTGCTCGACGAGGCCACCGGGAAGTGGGGGATCCGCGTCAACCGCGTCGAGCTCAAGGCGATCGACCCGCCGGCCAGCGTGCAGCAGTCCATGGAGAAGCAGATGCGCGCCGATCGGGACAAGCGCGCTGCCATCCTCAACGCGGAGGGCAGCAAGCAGTCCGCGGTCCTCGAGGCGGAGGGCTCCAAGACCGCAGCCATCCTCAAGGCTGAGGGACAGGCACGCGCCCAGGTGCTGCGCGCCGAGGGTGAGTCCGAGGCCATCCACAAGGTGTTCGACGCCATCAACCACAACGGCGCAACTGACCAGGTCATGGCCTACCAGTACCTGCAGGCGCTGCCGTTGCTTGCCCAGGGCACTGCCAACAAGGTCTTCGTGATCCCCGCGGAGCTCTCCGGGGCCCTCGGCGCTGTGAGCCGCGCATTCGCCCCACCGCCCGGCGGCACACCGCCGATGAGCCCGGCACGCCCGCAGACCTCCGAGGACCTGCTGGATGGCGAGGAGGTCGTCGACATCGAGGACGCGATCGTCGTGGAGGAGCCGACTGAACCCGGCGCCCCCGCCTGACCGGCGTGGAGTCCCCGGCGGTCGTCACCGATCCTGACGATCCCCGGGTGCGCGACTTCGTGGCACTGACCGACGTTGCTGCCCGCTCGGTCCGCGAGCCCGAGGAGGGGCTGTTCATCGCGGAGGGCGCGAAGGTGATCCGCCGGGCCCTGTCAGCCGGCTACCGGCCCCGGTCGGTCCTCACCGAGCCGAAGTGGCTTCCAGAGCTTGCCGGCGAGCCCGGGCTCGCCGGCGCCGAGGTGCTGCTGGGGGCACCAGACGTGCTCCGCTGCGTGACGGGCTACCGCGTCCACCGCGGGGCACTCGCGTCCTTCATCCGGCCGGCTCTGTCGACTCCGGCGGCGCTGCTGGCCAACGCCCGGTTCGTGGTTGTGCTGGTCGACCTGGTCGACCACACGAACGTCGGCGCCATCTTCCGCACGGCCGCCGCACTGGGGGCCGACGCCGTCCTCGTGACACCCGCGTGCGCCGATCCGCTGTACCGGCGTTCGGTCAAGGTGTCCATGGGGGCGGTGCTCACCGTTCCGTGGACGCGCACCGGACCGGACCCGTTGGCTGACCTTGACGGCTGGAGCACCGTGGCACTGACCCCCGCGGCTGACGCCACCGACCTCGACTCCGTTGTGCTGTCCGGACCGCGGGCGCTCCTGCTCGGCACGGAGGGCGACGGCCTCCCGGAGCGCCTCATGCGTGCGGTCGACGTGCGCGCGCGGATCCCGATGGCCGCAGGCGTGGACTCCCTGAACGTCGCCGCGGCCAGCGCGATCGCGCTGCACCACCTCCGGCCTCGTCCCTGAGTCCGGCGGATCCGCCCGATTGCACCCCATAATGGCCGCCAGGCACGTGGCGCGACAATGGCCGCGAGGTACGTGGGGCACCCCCGGGAGGACACGAGATGAGCAGGCGCAGCGACACGTGGTCGAAGGTCCTGCTCACCCTCGGTGCCATCGGGCTGTTCCTCGCTGGCATCCTCGGCTGGCTCAACTCAGCCGTGGTGAACGGTGAGACCTTCGCGAACCTGGTCAACGAGGTACGCCAGGATGAGGACGTCAAGGCCCAGATCGGCAAGGCCGTCGCAGTGGCGGCGCTGGACGCACAACCGGACCTCATCGCGGTGGAACCGGCAATTGCGGCCGGCACCGCCGCGGTGGTGGGCAGCCCGATCCTCGACGGGGTCTTCACCCCGGCCATCCGCTCCTTCCACGACGCGATGACCATGGAGGGCAGCGATTCGGCCGTGCTCCAGATCGCTGACCTGGGTGCCACCGTGACCGCAGCCCTGGAGCAGTTCGTGCCCCAGGCGGCTGAGGTCCTGCCCACCGACCTCACCCTGACCCTGGCCGAGGTCGGTGGGCAGGGCGGTATCGCAGGTCAGCTCATCCCGGTCCTCTCGGCGGTCGCCACGTTGGCCTGGGCCGTCCCGCTGGTCGCGATCGCACTCATCGCAGCGGGTGTCTGGTTCGCGCCGAAGCGACGGCTGTCCCTGGTGCGCCTGGGGTGGATGATGGTGATCGTTGCGGGCTTCCTGGGCCTGCTGGTGGTCGCGCTGAACATCGCTGGCGCGCTCATCGACAGTTCGACCCTACCCGGCGCCGTGGTCGGTGCCGGGCTCTCGATCTTCAGCGAGCCCTTGTCCGTCCGGTTCATCGCGATGGGCGTCATCGGAGGGCTGATCGTGGTCTCGGCCGGTGCACTGCTTCCGCAGGTCGATGTGGGGGAGCACGCCCGCACTGCGCTGGGCCTGGCGACCCAGCGGCCGAAGGCCACCGGCTGGGCCATCGTGCGGGCGATTGTGGTCATCGGCCTCGGGCTCCTGATCGTGCTGTTCCCCGGGGTCAGTTCACAGGCCGTGGCGATCATCGCCGGGCTGGTGGTGCTCCTCTACGGGGTGACTGAGCTCGACGTCATCGCCGAACGGTCCCGAGCCGAGGATGAGGCTGACCAGGCGGCCAGCCCGGACGGCTCCGGGGATGCCCCAGAAGCGCGCCGCTCGCGGATGTCGTGGCTCATCCCCGCCGCGGCCGGCGCCGTCGGCGTCCTGGTCCTCGCGGCCCTGATCATCCCTGGCAACCTCCCCCAGAAGGGCACGATCGACCCGGCTGCTGCAGTCAACACCACGGCGTGCAACGGGTACGAGGCCCTGTGCGACGTGCCGTTCGATGAAGTCGTGATCCCGGCCTCGCACAACTCCATGTCGATCGCGGACGGCACATGGTTCCTCGCCGAGCAGCCCAAGGACATGGTTGAGTCACTCGATGACGGCATCCGCGGTCTGCTGGTGGACACCTGGTACGGCCAACCCACC
>JAQBEX010000214.1:0-12747 GCA_032123675.1 Actinomycetes bacterium | reverse complement strand
GATGATCACCCAGCAGCCGTTGGGCGGCAAGGCGCAGTTCGGCGGGCAGCGGTTCGGCGAGATGGAGGTCTGGGCCATGGAGGCCTATGGCGCCGCCTACGCCCTGCAGGAGCTGCTCACCATCAAGTCCGACGACGAGCTCGGCCGCGTGAAGGTGTACGAGGCGATCGTCAAGGGCGAGAACATCCCCGAGCCGGGCATCCCCGAGTCGTTCAAGGTGCTCATCAAGGAGATGCAGTCGCTCTGCCTGAACGTCGAGGTGCTGTCCAGCGATGGGCAGTCGATCGAGATGCGCGACTCCGACGACGACATCTTCCGCGCTGCGGAGGAACTGGGAATCGACCTGTCCCGGCGGGAGCCGAGCAGCGTCGAAGAGGTCTGACGGGACGGACCCGGACCGGCTCCCCGCCGCTGCGGGTCCCGACCGCAACACATGACGAAGACCCGAACACGAACCTAAGGAACCCACCTTGCTCGACGTCAACTACTTCGACGAGTTGCGTATCGGCCTGGCCACGGCCGACAACATCCGCACCTGGTCCCACGGTGAGGTCAAGAAGCCCGAGACGATCAACTACCGCACGCTCAAGCCTGAGAAGGATGGGCTGTTCTGCGAGAAGATCTTCGGGCCCACCCGTGACTGGGAGTGCTACTGCGGCAAGTACAAGCGCGTCCGCTTCAAGGGCATCATCTGTGAGCGCTGCGGCGTCGAGGTGACCCGTGCCAAGGTCCGCCGCGAGCGGATGGGCCACATCGAGCTGGCCGCGCCGGTGACCCACATCTGGTACTTCAAGGGCGTTCCGTCGCGCTTGGGCTACCTGCTCGACCTGGCCCCGAAGGACCTCGAGAAGGTCATCTACTTCGCGGCCTACATGATCACCTCCGTCGATGACGAGGCCCGCGCCCGCGACCTGCCCTCGATCGAGGCCCGGATCGGCGTGGAGCGCAAGCAGATCACCGACAAGGTCCAGGCTGACCTGGCCAAGCGCCAGGAGAAGCAGGAGGCCGACCTGGCCGCCCTCGAGGCTGAGGGTGCCAAGTCCGACGTCAAGCGCAAGGTCCGTGAGGGCGCCGAGCGTGAGCTCAACGCCATCCGCCGGGCCGGGGACAAGAAGGTCGACCAGCTCGACCGCGTCTACGACCGGTTCCGCACCCTGAAGGTCCAGGACCTCGAGGGTGACGAGCTGCTCTACCGGGAGATGCGTGACCGTTTCGGCATGTACTTCTCCGGGGGCATGGGTGCCGCGGCGATCCAGGCCCGCCTGGCCAGCTTCGACCTCGAGGCCGAGGCCGAGTCGCTGCGCGAGGTCGTCGCCACCGGCAAGGGTCAGCGCAAGACCCGCGCGCTCAAGCGTCTCAAGGTGGTCACGGCGTTCATGACCACGACGAACGATGCCAAGGGCATGGTCCTGGACTGCGTTCCGGTCATCCCGCCGGACCTGCGTCCGATGGTCCAGCTCGACGGTGGCCGCTTCGCCACCTCGGACCTCAACGACCTCTACCGCCGCGTGATCAACCGGAACAACCGGCTCAAGCGCCTGCTGGATCTCGGGGCGCCCGAGATCATCGTCAACAACGAGAAGCGCATGCTGCAGGAGGCCGTCGACGCACTGTTCGACAACGGCCGTCGCGGCCGACCGGTGACCGGCCCGGGCAACCGCCCGTTGAAGTCGCTGTCGGACATGCTCAAGGGCAAGCAGGGGCGGTTCCGCCAGAACCTGCTCGGCAAGCGCGTGGACTACTCCGGCCGTTCGGTGATCGTCGTCGGCCCGCAGCTCAAGCTGCACCAGTGCGGCCTGCCCAAGGGCATGGTGCTCGAACTGTTCAAGCCGTTCGTGATGAAGCGCCTGGTCGACCTGAACCACGCGCAGAACATCAAGAGCGCCAAGCGGATGGTCGAGCGGTCCCGCTCGGTCGTGTGGGACGTGCTCGAGGAGGTCATCGCCGAGCACCCGGTGATGCTCAACCGCGCGCCGACGCTGCACCGTCTGGGCATCCAGGCGTTCGAGCCGCAGTTGATCGAGGGCAAGGCCATCCAGATCCACCCGCTGGTCTGCACCGCGTTCAACGCAGACTTCGACGGCGACCAGATGGCAGTTCACCTGCCGCTGTCCGCTGAGGCGCAGGCCGAGGCCCGGATCCTGATGCTGAGCTCGAACAACATCCTGAGCCCGGCGAACGGCCGTCCGATCACCACCCCGACGCAGGACATGGTCCTGGGCATCTACGCCCTGACCGCCCTGCGCGAGGGGCTGGCGGGCGAGGGCTCTGCGTACTCCTCGCTGGCCGAGGCGATGATGGCCTACGACTCCGGCAGCCTGGCGCTGCAGAGCCTGATCACCCTGCGGATGCGCGATCTCGTGCTGCCCGAGGGGACGAACCCGCCTGAGGGCTGGGAGCCCGGCGAGCCGCTGGCGCTCCAGACGACCCTGGGTCGTGCCCTGTTCAACGAGGCGCTGCCCGCGGACTACGAGTTCGTCAACGCCGATGTCGACAAGAAGCTCCTCGGAGCCCTGGTCAACGACCTCGCCGAGCGGTACACCAAGACGAATGTGGCCAACACCCTCGACGAGCTCAAGGAGCTGGGCTTCCGGTGGGCGACCCGCTCGGGTGTGACGATCTCCTTCGACGATGTGGTCGCCCCGCCGAAGAAGGCGGAGTTGATGGCTGCGGCCGAGGTGCGCGCCGAGGCGGTGCAGGACCAGTACGACGATGGCCTGATCACCGACGCGGAGCGTCGTCAGGAGCTCATCGAGATCTGGACGCGGACCACCGACGAGGTCGCCGAGGCCATGAAGGAGTACTTCCCGGCCACCAACCCGGTCTTCATGATGGTCAACTCCGGCGCCCGTGGTAACTGGATGCAGGTGCGCCAGATCGCGGGCATGCGTGGCCTGGTGGCCAACCCGAAGGGCGAGATCATCCCGCGGCCGATCAAGAGCAACTACCGCGAGGGCCTGTCGGTGCTGGAGTACTTCATCGCCACGCACGGCGCCCGCAAGGGCCTGGCCGACACCGCGCTGCGCACCGCCGACTCCGGGTACCTCACCCGGCGCCTGGTGGACGTCTCGCAGGACGTGATCATCCGTGAGGAGGACTGCGGCACCGACCGTGGCCTGCCCATGCCGATCGGCAACCGTGGCGAGGACGGCACGGTGACCCCGGACGAGAACGTCGACACCTCTGCGGTGTCGCGGACCCTGTCCGAGGACGTCGTGCACGACGGCCGGGTGCTGGCGCCCGCCGGCGAGGAGTTGTCCATCACGCTGGTCGACCAGCTCTGCGAGGCCGGCGTCGAGTCGGTCCGGCTGCGCTCGGTGCTGACGTGTGACTCCAAGGTGGTCACCTGTGCCACCTGCTACGGCCGCTCCCTGGCGACAGGCAAGCTGGTCGACGTCGGCGAGGCCATCGGCATCATCGCCGCTCAGTCCATCGGTGAGCCGGGCACCCAGCTGACGATGCGCACCTTCCACACCGGTGGTGTGGCCGGTGAGGACATCACCCACGGCCTGCCCCGTATCGTCGAGCTGTTCGAGGCCCGCACCCCCAAGGGTGTGGCCCCGATCAGCGAGTCGGCGGGTCGGGTGCGGATCGAGGAGACCGATCGCGCCAAGAAGATCGTGATCATCCCAGACGACGGGTCGGCCGAGGAGGAGCACCCCATCTCCCGGCGGGCCCGGGCGATGGTCGCCGAGGGCGACCACGTCGAGGTCGGCCAGCAGCTGACCGTTGGCGCCGTGGACCCGAAGACGGTCCTGCGGGTCCTGGGCCAGCGCGCGGTGCAGCTGCACCTCGTCGACCAGGTCCAGGAGGTCTACCGGTCCCAGGGTGTGTCGATCCACGACAAGCACATCGAGGTGATCGTGCGTCAGATGCTCAAGCGCGTGACCATCATCGACAGCGGCGACGCCGGCTTCCTGACCGGGCAGCTGGTGGAGCGTGGGCTCTTCGAGTCCGGCAACCGTGCGGTTGTCGCCGAGGGTGGCAAGCCGGCCTCGGCACGTCCTGAGCTCATGGGGATCACCAAGGCGTCGCTCGCCACTGAGTCGTGGCTTTCGGCGGCGTCCTTCCAGGAGACCACCCGGGTGCTCACCGAGGCCGCGATCGAGGCCAAGAGCGACCCACTGCTGGGCCTCAAGGAGAACGTCATCATCGGCAAGCTCATCCCGGCCGGCACGGGCCTGCCCCGCTACCGCAACATCAAGGTGGAGCCGACCGAGGAGGCCAAGGCGGCGATGTACGCGTCGTTCAGCGGCTACGAGGACTCCCTCTACGCAGGTGGCTTCGGCGCCGCGGACTCGTCCGCGGTCCCGTTGGAGGACTTCGACTACCGCGACTACAGCAACTAGGCACGACGCCCTCAGGGGCGGTGGGACCAACTCGGTCCCACCGCCCCTGAGGCGTTCCCGGGCCACGGTGGCGGGCAACCTCGCGGCTGAGCCGGTGCCGGCATGGTGCATCGGGCTAGGATCAGTGGTGTGTCACTGCAGCCAGGACCCCCGGAACCCACTGACGACAGCGCCCTGACGCCTGACTCCCCGGAACAGCCGTCCCCGGAAGCCCCGGTCGCTGGTACCCCGGCAGAGGGGCCGCCAGACGCCGCAGCGCCGCAGGGCACCACCGGGCCGCCCCCGGCCGCCCCCGGACCACCACCGCCGTACGGGCCGGCCGCAGGGGCGCCAGCGGCACCCGAGCCGCCCGCGGGTTATCCAGGCCCGGCCGGCTGGCCATCACAGCCGCCCGCTGGTCCTCCGCCCGCAGGCAACTACCCCGGATACGCCCCGCCGGCCCCCGCCGACGGATGGGCCGCTCCGCCGCCGCCGGCCCCGGGCTATGGCTACGCCCCGCCGCCGGTGCAGGGCGGCTACCCCGCGACACCGTCTGACTACCCGCCGCCCGGATACCCGCCGCAGGGCTATGAGGCCGTCGGCTACGCCGCCGCCCCGCAGGCCGACAACAAGGCCGTCGTGGGCCTCATCCTGTCGATCTCGGCCTTTGTGGTGTGCCCGTTCTTCCCCGCGGTCGTCGCGCTGGTGCTGGCAGGGCAGTCCAACCGGGCCATCGATGCTTCGGGTGGGCGCCTCACGGGCCGGGGGATGAACACCGCCACGAAGGCCATCGCCTGGATCAACATCGTGCTGGCCATCTTGGCCGTCATCGTGGTCATCGTGCTGATCGCGAATGCGGACTCCATCACCATCGCTGACCTCGACGGCAGCACGGAGTTCTAGCTGCGCGGGGCGCGGGCGTGCCGCGCAGCGCCGGGGCCGCTCTTCGGGAGCGTTCGCACCGGCGATTTGGCCTGCTCGGTCCTCAGACGGTATCCTCGTGGACTGTGCCTGGGAATCACCGGGCGCCGCACGGATGCACTGCGTGCTTCCCCGCACCCTGCAGTGGCCAGGACGCCTACCAAGGCGGCCGGCCGGCGGGTCCGCGGCCCTCACGGGCGGTGGTGGGAGACATCGGCGGATCCACCCTGGGATCGGAATCGATCGCAACCGGAAACGGCCGCGACACGCCCGACCGCGTGGGAGTGGCGAATCGGTCTTTCCGGGCACACGACCATGATTACCTCTACGCACCGGAGTACAAGTGCCCACGATCCAGCAGTTGGTCCGCAAGGGCCGGCAGGACAAGGTCGCGAAGAACAAGACGCCTGCCCTGAAGGGCAGCCCGCAGCGTCGCGGCGTCTGCACGCGCGTCTACACGACCACGCCCAAGAAGCCGAACTCTGCCCTGCGCAAGGTTGCCCGTGTCCGCCTGAGCAGCGGGATTGAGGTCACCGCCTACATCCCGGGCGTCGGCCACAACCTGCAGGAGCACTCCATCGTGCTCGTTCGTGGCGGCCGTGTGAAGGACCTGCCGGGCGTGCGCTACAAGATCGTGCGCGGATCGCTGGACACCCAGGGCGTCAAGAGCCGCAAGCAGGCCCGCAGCCGCTACGGCGCGAAGAAGGAGAAGAGCTGATGCCGCGCAAGGGCCCCGTCGCCAAGCGTCCCGTCATCGTCGATCCGGTCTACGGCTCGCCAGTCGTGACCCAGCTGGTCAACAAGATCCTGGTGGATGGCAAGAAGTCCACGTCCGAGCGCATCGTCTACGAAGCGCTGGAGGGGTGCCGTGAGAAGAACGGCGCCGATCCGGTGATCACCCTCAAGCGGGCCCTGGACAACGTCCGGCCGACGCTCGAGGTGCGCAGCCGCCGCGTCGGTGGAGCGACCTATCAGGTCCCCGTCGAGGTCAAGCCGGCTCGCGCTCACACGCTGGCCCTTCGTTGGCTGGTCGGGTACTCCCGCGCCCGCCGCGAGAAGACCATGACCGACCGGCTGATGAACGAGATCCTCGATGCGTCCAACGGCCTGGGTGCCGCGGTGAAGAAGCGCGAGGACACGCACAAGATGGCTGAGGCCAACAAGGCCTTCGCGCACTACCGCTGGTAACCCCGCCCCACACTTGAGATTCGGAGTTCGATCGTGTCAAGCCCCACGCTGACCGACCTCGCCAAGGTCCGCAACATCGGGATCATGGCGCATATCGACGCGGGCAAGACCACCACGACCGAGCGCATCCTCTACTACACCGGCATCAACTACAAGATCGGTGAGGTCCACGAGGGTGGCGCCACGATGGACTGGATGGAGCAGGAGCAGGAGCGCGGCATCACGATCACGTCGGCCGCGACGACCTGTCACTGGCACGGCTACCAGATCAACATCATCGACACCCCCAGTCACGTCGACTTCACCGTCGAGGTGGAGCGTTCGCTGCGGGTTCTCGACGGAGCGGTCGCTGTGTTCGACGGTGTCGCCGGCGTTGAGCCCCAGTCCGAGACGGTCTGGCGCCAGGCCGACCGCTACGGCGTGCCGCGGATCTGCTTCGTCAACAAGATGGACCGGGTCGGAGCGGAGTTCCACCGGTGCGTGGAGATGATCGAGTCGCGCCTGGGAGCTGTCCCGCTGGCGCTGCAGATCCCCATCGGCTCCGAGGGCGACTTCCGCGGGGTCATCGACCTCGTCGAGATGCGTGCGCTCGTGTGGCCGCTGGACACCAAGCTCGGTGAGTCCTACGACGTCGAGGAGATTCCTTCGACTCATGTAGAGGCCGCCCGGGAATGGCGGGATCGACTGGTCGAGACGGTTGCCGAGAACGACGACGACATCATGATGATGTACCTGGAGGGCGAGGAGCCCCCGGTCGACGAGCTGAAGGCGGCCATCCGCCGCGGGACGCTGGGCGCCAAGTTCGCCCCGATCCTGACTGGCACTGCGTTCAAGAACAAGGGCGTCCAGCCCATGCTCGATGCAGTCGTGGCCTACCTGCCGTCCCCGATGGACATCGAGGGCGTCGAGGGCCACAAGCCCGGTGACGAGTCCGTCACGATGCTGCGCAAGCCCGAGGCGGACGAGCCGCTGTCGGCGCTGGCCTTCAAGATCATGTCCGATCCGCACCTGGGCAAGTTGACCTACGTGCGGATCTACTCGGGCACCATGAAGGCCGGCTCCCAGGTGCTGAACAGCTCCAAGGAGCGCAAGGAGCGGATCGGCAAGATCTACCGGATGCACGCGAACAAGCGTGAGGAGATCCCCACGGCGGGCGCAGGGGACATCGTGGCCGTGATGGGCCTGAAGGACACCACCACCGGCAACACCCTGTGCGAGCCGGGTCACCCGGTCGTCCTGGAGTCCATGACGTTCCCGGCACCGGTCATCTCGGTGGCCATCGAGCCGAAGACCAAGTCCGACCAGGAGAAGCTGGGCACCGCGATCCAGCGCCTTGCTGAGGAGGACCCGACCTTCCAGGTGCGCACCGACGAGGAGACCGGCCAGACGATCATCTCCGGGATGGGCGAGTTGCACCTGGAGATCCTCGTGGACCGCATGCGCCGCGAGTTCAAGGTCGAGGCCAATGTCGGCAAGCCCCAGGTGGCCTACCGCGAGACGATCTCGAAGTCCGTGCCCAAGATCGACTACACCCACAAGAAGCAGACCGGTGGGTCGGGCCAGTACGCGAAGGTCATCATCGGCATCGAGCCCACGGGCGGCGGGGACGGCGGCTACGAGTTCGTCAACTCCGTGACCGGTGGCCGCATCCCCAAGGAGTACATCCCCTCGGTGGACGCCGGCGTCCAGGAGGCCATGGAGTACGGCATCCTGGCCGGCTACCCGATGGTGGACGTCAAGGTGTCGCTGCTCGACGGTTCGTACCACGAGGTCGACTCCTCGGAGATGGCCTTCAAGATCGCCGGTTCGATGGTCTTCAAGGAGGCCGCGCGCCGCGCCAGTCCGGTCCTGCTCGAGCCGATGATGTCCGTGGAGGTCACCACCCCCGAGGACTTCATGGGCGAGGTGATCGGTGACCTCAACTCCCGCCGTGGCCACATCCAGGCGATGGACGAGCGCTCCGGTGCTCGGATCGTCCGGGCGCTGGTGCCGCTGTCGGAGATGTTCGGCTACGTGGGCGACCTGCGCAGCAAGACGCAGGGACGTGCGAGCTACTCGATGCAGTTCGACTCCTACGCCCAGGTGCCGACGAATGTCGCGACGGAGATCATCGCGAAGGCGAAGGGCGAGTGAGCGAATGCGAACGAGTTCTGAGCTGAGCCACAAGTCCGCGAAGGCGAAGGGCGAGTAGGCACGACCAGCACGACCAGCACGACCCCATGAACAACCGGGGTGAGTGACCTCACAGTGTGAGGGAGCCCACTTCGGGGCACGACAAGAAGACTGACCACAAGAGATTCGGACCACGTCGCCAGGCGGGTCCACAGTCCTGAGGAGGGACCCCAGTGGCGAAGGCCAAGTTCGAGCGGACCAAGCCGCACGTCAACATCGGCACTATCGGGCACATCGACCACGGTAAGACGACCCTTACCGCGGCGATCACCAAGGTGCTGCACGACAAGTTGCCGGACGTGAACCCGTTCACCCCGTTCGACATGATCGACAAGGCTCCGGAGGAGCGTCAGCGCGGCATCACCATCTCGATCGCGCACGTCGAGTACCAGACGGACAAGCGGCACTACGCGCACGTTGACTGCCCCGGTCACGCTGACTACATCAAGAACATGATCACCGGTGCCGCCCAGATGGACGGCGCGATCCTCGTGGTCGCCGCGACCGACGGCCCGATGCCCCAGACCAAGGAGCACGTGCTCCTGGCCCGCCAGGTGGGTGTGCCTGCGATCGTCGTCGCACTGAACAAGTGCGACATGGTCGACGACGAGGAGATCCTCGAGCTGGTGGACATGGAGGTGCGCGAGCTTCTCGACACCTACGAGTTCCCCGGTGACGACACCCCGATCATCCGCGTCGCGGCTGTCCCGGCCCTGGCCGGCGACGAGAAGTGGAGCGAGTCGATCATCGAGCTGATGGACGCGGTCGACGACTTCATCAAGACCCCGGAGCGCGAGGTCGACAAGCCGTTCCTCATGCCCGTCGAGGACGTCTTCACGATCACCGGCCGCGGCACCGTCGTGACCGGCCGCATCGAGCGCGGCATCGTCAAGGTGAACGAGGAGGTCCAGATCATCGGGATCCGTCCCGAGACCACCAAGACCACCGTGACCGGTGTCGAGATGTTCCGCAAGCTGCTCGACGAGGGCCAGGCCGGCGAGAACGTGGGCCTGCTGCTTCGTGGCATCAAGCGCGAGGATGTCGAGCGCGGCCAGGTTGTGTGCCACCCGGGGTCGGTGACCCCGCACGTCGAGTTCGAGGCGCAGGTCTACATCCTGAGCAAGGACGAGGGCGGCCGGCACACGCCGTTCTTCAACAACTACCGTCCGCAGTTCTACTTCCGGACGACTGACGTGACCGGCGTCGTGACCCTCCCCGAGGGCACGGAGATGGTCATGCCTGGTGACAACACCAACATGAAGGTCGACATGATCCAGCCGATCGCCATGGAGGAGGGCCTGCGCTTCGCCATCCGCGAGGGCGGCCGCACCGTCGGCGCCGGCCGGGTCACCACGATCAGCAACTAGTACACACCGCGCGATGGGGCGTGGCGGCACTATTGGCCGTCACGCCCCATCGAACGGACCGAAGGCAGCCAGGTACACCGGCCGATCATCCGGCCACTGAAAGAGAAGGACAGGCGAAGCCACCATGGCGGGACAGAAGATCCGCATCAGGCTCAAGGCATACGACCATGAGGTCATCGACACCTCGGCGCGCAAGATCGTCGAGACGGTGACGCGAACTGGTGCGCAGGTTGCCGGCCCGGTGCCGCTGCCGACGGAGAAGAACGTCTACTGCGTCATCCGTTCGCCCCACAAGTACAAGGACAGCCGCGAGCACTTCGAGATGCGCACGCACAAGCGGCTGATCGACATCATCGACCCCACGCCGAAGACGGTTGACTCGCTCATGCGACTCGACCTGCCGGCGGGTGTCGACATCGAGATCAAGCTGTAGAGGAACTGGTCAGATGACTACCAACATCAAGGGCCTCCTGGGCGAGAAGCTCGGCATGACCCAGGTGTGGGACGACGCCAACCGCGTCGTGCCCGTCACCGTGGTCAAGGCTGGGCCATGCGTCGTGACCCAGGTGCGCACTCCTGAGGTCGATGGCTACGAGGCCGTGCAGATCGCCTACGGGGCGATCGACCCGCGCAAGGTGACCAAGCCGCAGGGCGGGCACTTCGCCAAGGCTGGCGTCACGCCGCGGCGGCACCTCGTGGAGATCCGCACCGATGACGCCACCAGCTACACGCCGGGCCAGGAGCTCAGCGCCGAGCTGTTCGAGGCGGGCCAGACGATCGACGTCGTCGGCACGACCAAGGGCAAGGGCTTCGCGGGGGTCATGAAGCGGCACGGCTTCCACGGGATGGGTGCCAGCCACGGTGCCCACCGCAACCACCGCAAGCCGGGCTCCATCGGCGCCTGCGCCACGCCGGGACGGGTGTTCAAGGGCGTGCGGATGGCCGGCCGCATGGGCGGCGTGCGTCAGACGACCCAGGGCATGACCGTCCAGGCCGTGGACGCCGAGAACGGCCTGATCCTCATCAAGGGCGCGGTGCCCGGCCCCAAGGGTGGCCTGGTCTTCGTCCGAACCGCCACGAAGGAGGCATGACGATGTCGAGCATCGACGTGCTGACCCCGTCGGGCGCCTCCGCCGGTTCGGTGGAGCTTCCCGCAGAGGTCTTCGACGTGCAGGTCAACGTGCCGCTGATCCACCAGGTGGTCACCGCACAGCTGGCTGCAGCCCGTCAGGGAACCCACGACACCAAGACCCGGGCCGAGGTCCGCGGTGGTGGTCGCAAGCCGTACAAGCAGAAGGGGACCGGTCGCGCCCGTCAGGGCTCGACCCGCGCACCGCAGTTCACCGGTGGTGGCGTGGTGCACGGCCCCACGCCGCGCGACTACGAGCAGCGGACCCCCAAGAAGATGAAGGCCGCCGCGCTGCGTGGTGCGCTCTCGGACCGCGCCCGCAACGGTCGGGTGCACGTGATCAGCGCGGTCGTGGACGGTGCGGTGCCCTCGACCAAGGAGGCCATCGCCACGGTCACCGCGATCTCCGCGCGACCGCACGTGCTGGTCGTGGTCGAGCGCGAGGACATCATCGGCTGGAAGAGCCTGCGCAACGCCCCCGGCGTGCACCTGCTCGTGGCCGATCAGCTCAACACCTATGACGTGCTGTGCAGCGATGACGTGGTCTTCACCGAGGGTGCGCTCAAGGCGTTCCTGTCCGGGCCGACCAAGGGCAAGGGCGCCAAGGCCGTGGCAACCTCCACCGAGGCCGCCACGATCGAGACCGAGACCGACCAGGAGGCAGCCAAGTGAGGGTCGCCGACCACCGGGACGTGCTGATCGCCCCGGTCATCTCCGAGAAGAGCTATGGGCTGCTCGACGAGAACAAGTACACGTTCATCGTCAACCCGGACGCCAACAAGACTGAGATCAAGATCGCCGTGGAGCAGGTCTTCGGCGTGCGGGTCCTGTCCGTCAACACCCAGAACCGCGAGGGCAAGCGCGTTCGCACTCGCCGGGGCTACGGCCGCCGTGCGAGCACGAAGCGCGCGATCGTCTCCGTGGCCGCGGGTGACCGAATCGACATCTTCGGCGGCCCGGTCAGCTGACCGGGACCACCTGAGCAGAACGAGGAACCTCATGGGAATCCGCAAGTACAAGCCGACAACGCCGGGCCGTCGTGGCTCGTCGGTGTCCGACTTCGTGGAGATCACCCGGTCCACGCCGGAGAAGTCACTGGTTGAGCCGCTGCCCAAGAAGGGCGGGCGCAACAACTCGGGTCGGATCACGACCCGGCACCAGGGTGGCGGGCACAAGCGCGCCTACCGGGTCATCGACTTCAAGCGCTCGGACAAGGACGGCGTGCCGGCCAAGGTCGCGGAGATCGAGTACGACCCCAACCGCACGTCCAACATCGCCCTGCTGCACTTCGCCGACGGCGACAAGCGCTACATCGTGGCGCCGAGCAAGCTCAAGCAGGGTGATCGGGTCGAGACCGGTCCGTCGGCGGACATCAAGCCGGGCAACAACCTGCCGCTGCGCAACATCCCCGTCGGCACCGTGATCCACGCCGTCGAGCTGCGTCCCGGTGGTGGTGCGAAGATCGCTCGCTCCGCCGGATCCAGCGTCCAGCTGGTGGCCAAGGACGGCCCGTACGCCCAGCTGCGGATGCCCTCGGGCGAGATCCGCAACGTGGACGTGCACTGCCGGGCCACCATCGGTGAGGTCGGCAACGCCGAGCAGTCCAACATCAACTGGGGCAAGGCCGGGCGCATGCGCTGGA
>JAQBEX010000213.1:0-9326 GCA_032123675.1 Actinomycetes bacterium | reverse complement strand
CCGCGGATGTCACCGACCGACGAAATCGGCCTTGCCGGGACCGTCGGCGAGGAACGACTCCATGCCGATCCGGCGATCCTCGGTCGCAAACAGTCCGGCGAACTCCTGGCGCTCGATCTGGCACCCGGTGCCGATGTCCGCATTGAGGCCATGGTCGATCGCCCGCTTGGCGGCGGCCAGGGCCAGCGGCGCTCCCACGGCGAACTGGCTGGCCAGGGCCAGCGCCTCGGAGTACACAGTGTCGTCGGCGACCACCCGGTCGGCCAGCCCCAGGGACTGAGCCTCCTCGGCGCCCACGTACCGGCCGGTCAGGATCAGGTCCTTGGCCCGCGACGGTCCGATGAGTCGGGGAAGCCGCTGGGAGCCGCCCAGCCCGGGCATGACGCCGAGCAGGACCTCGGGCTGGCCGAACTTGGCTCGCTCCCCCGCGACCCGCAAGTCCGCGCACAGTGCCAGTTCACAACCGCCACCGAGCGCGAACCCGGTGACCGCGGCGACGACCGGCATGGGGATCGCCGCGACGGCGTTGAAGGACTCCTGGAGCAGGTGCGAGTCGCGCGCCATGTCCTGGTAGGACATGGCCGCCATCTCCTTGATGTCGGCCCCGGCGGCGAACATCTTCGGCCCGCCGTAGATCACCACAGCCCGGACATCACGCGCAGCGGACAACCAGCGTGCGGCCGTGAGGATCTCGGCCTGCATGGCCAGGTTCAGGGCATTCACCGGCGCACGGTCAAGGCGCAGCGTTGCCACGGCACCCTCGAGTTCCACACGGGTCAACTCGCCCTGGACAACAACCTCGGGGGACATGGTGCGACTCCTTCGCGACGTCTGCTGTGGTCAGCCTGAGCCTAACTGTGGCGTCTGTCGGCACGGGAGCGGGCCGGGGCCCGCATCCGCGGGTAACCTTGGGCAGGTGCACGGATCCGTTGAGACAACCCCTGACCTCGTGCGGGAAGGCACGACGCCAGCCGCCGCACTGCCCCTGGCCGTCGAGCAGCTGCCCGACGCCTGGCCGGGCACCTGGAACCCGCTTGGCGTCACCCTCGATGCGAACGGCGCCAACGTGGCGATCTGGTCCCAGGGCGCCGACGGTGTCGATCTGTGCCTGTTCGACGAGGAGGGCCGCGAGCGGCGGGTCGCCCTCACCGAGACCACCTTCCACACCTTCCACGGCTACGTGCCGGGCATGAAGGCCGGTGATCGCTACGGGTTCCGGGTCCACGGCCCGTGGGACCCGTGGCGCGGTGACCGGTGGAACAGCGCCAAGTTGCTCATGGATCCCTACGCACGGGCCATCGAGGGCGACTACCAACCGCACCCGGCCACCCGTGGGCACGTCAAGGATGACGACACGGTCCGCGATGACCGCGACTCCGCGCCGTACGTGCCCAGGTCCGTGGTCGTCGCCGACGACTTCGACTGGGGCGGTGACCGTCGGCCCGGCACGCCGTGGACGCAGACCGTCATCTACGAGGCTCACCTCAAGGGCCTGACGATGACGCACCCCGATGTGCCCGAGCACCTGCGCGGCACCTACGCGGGCCTGGCCCATCCTGCGGTCATCGCGCACCTGACCAGCTTGGGCGTGACGGCCGTCGAGCTGCTGCCGATCCACCACTTCATCAGCGAGGACCACGTCCTGTCCCACGGGCTGACCAACTACTGGGGCTACAACACCCTGGGGTTCTTCGCCCCACACGCGGCATACAGCTCCTCGGGCACCCGGGGCCAGCAGGTCACCGAGTTCAAGGCGATGGTCAAGGCCCTGCACGCCGCCGGCCTGGAGGTCATCCTCGACGTGGTCTACAACCACACCGCGGAGGGCAACGAGCAGGGCCCCACCCTCATGTTCCGGGGCATCGACAATGAGGGCTACTACCGCCTGAGCCATGGTCGGAAGTACGCCGACTACACCGGCTGTGGCAACACGCCGGACGCGTCCCAGCCGCACATGCTCCAACTCATCATGGACTCCCTGCGCTACTGGGTCACCGAGAGGCATGTCGACGGCTTCCGCTTCGACCTGGCCAGCGCCCTGGCCAGGTCGTTCCATGACGTGGACATGCTGGGCTCGTTCATGTCCACCATCCAGCAGGACCCGGTACTGCGGACGGTCAAGTTGATCGCCGAGCCCTGGGACGTCGGCGCCGGCGGATACCAGGTGGGTGAGTTCCCGCCGCTGTGGACCGAGTGGAACGACAAGTACCGCGACTGCATCCGCGACTACTGGCGTGGCTACGGATCGCTGTCCGAGCTGGGGTGGCGGCTGACCGGATCGGCCGACCTCTACGCGAGTGAGGGCCGGCGCCCCTTCGCGTCGATCAACTTCGTCACCGCGCACGATGGCTTCACCCTGCGCGACCTGACCAGTTACTCGCAGAAGCACAACCTCGCGAACAAGGAGCACAACAGGGACGGGACCGACAACAACCGCTCCTGGAACCACGGCGCCGAGGGTCCGACCGACGACCCCGACATCATCGCCCTGCGCGAGCGCCAGATCCGCAACCTGATCACGACACTGCTGCTGAGCACTGGGGTGCCCATGCTGACCGCCGGTGACGAGATGGGCAGGACCCAGGCGGGGAACAACAACGCCTACTGCCAGGACAACGAGATCTCGTGGGTGGACTGGGACCTGGACCAGTGGCAGCGCGACCTGCTGCGCTTCACAGCCGGAGTCCTGCACCTGCGCCGCAACCATCCGGTGTTCGCACGGCCGTACTACTTCGAGGGAACGGCTCCGGTCCCCGGACAGGCCAAGGACCTGGCGTGGCTGCGTGGCGACGGGCACGAGTTCACCGAGGTGGACTGGCACTTCAGCGACAACCGGATGATCGGCATGTACCTGTCCGGCGACCTGCAGGCCCGCGATGCCCGCGGTGCGCCGCTCGCCGACGACCCATTCCTCCTGGTGCTCAACGGAGGATCACACGCGGGCACATTCCAGTTGCCCGGTGAGCCGTTCGGCACCGACTACGAGGTCGTGGTGGACACCGCGAACGGCTTCGCCGGGGGGGCCGGCCACGTCCGGACCCACGGAGCGGTCCTGCCCATGCAGCCGTTCAGCGCCACGGTGCTGCGCGTCGTGACCCGCTGACCGGCGGGCGAACCGCCACCTGGCGCCGAACGTCCTGCCGACGAGCAGGTCGTCGGGCACCCATCAACAGGCACTGTGGTGCCCCCGAGTAGTACCGTCACGCAGGTGATCGGTCGCTACCCTGCCATAGATGTCAGCCCCGTCGTCGAATGCGGCCGCTACCCCGTGAAGGCGGTCGTCGGCGAAACCTTCCCCGTGTCCGTGACCGCGTTCCGGGAGGGCCACGACGCGATGGGCGTCGAGGCCCAGTTCATCCCGCCCGGGTTCACCGACACCGACTTCCAGATCGGCGCCCCGGATGCTCCGCTGCGGCGGCTGCACGAGGTCGGCCCCACCGAGCCCGACCGCTGGACGGTCGACGTGCAGCTCGGGTCGGAGGGCGACTGGGGTTACTACATCATCACCTGGGGTGATCCCTACGAGACCTGGAAGCACAAGGCGGAGATCCAGCTGCCCGCCGGGATCGATGTCGAGCTCGAGCTTGAGGAGGGCGCGCGGGTCCTCGACCGGGCGGCAGCCAGCGCAGGCAACGAGCATGCCCGCAAGGTGCTCACCGAGGCTGCGGTCGCGATGCGCGATACCGAGGAGACCGCGGAGCAACGCCTGTATGCCGCCGAGGCCCCGGCCGTCCAGGCTGCGCTGCAGGCCTTCCCGCTGCGCGAGCTGCCCTCGTGGTACGGCCCCTATCCGGTGCGCGTGGAGCGGGATCGCGCCCTCTACGGCGCCTGGTACGAGTTCTTCCCCCGCTCCGAGGGCGCGACCCTCAACCCCCCACGCTCCGGGACGTTCCGCACTGCTGCCAACCGGCTGCCGGGTGTCGCGGCCATGGGCTTCGACGTCGTGTACCTGCCACCGATCCACCCGATCGGCCATACCTTCCGCAAGGGGCCGAACAACACGTTGACCCCGGGACCCGACGATCCTGGCTCGCCGTGGGCGATCGGGTCTGAGGCGGGCGGGCACGACACGGTGCATCCCGACCTGGGGACCATGGCCGACTTCGAGCACTTCATGGCCGTGGCCGCGGACAACGGCCTGGAGATCGCCCTGGACTTCGCCCTGCAGGCGGCCCCGGACCACCCCTGGGTGGCCGCGCACCCCGAATGGTTCGTGCACCGGGCCGACGGCACGATCGCCTACGCCGAGAACCCGCCGAAGAAGTACCAGGACATCTACCCGATCGCCTTCGACGCCGACTTCGACGGGCTCGTCGATGAGTGCGAGCGGATCCTGCGCCTGTGGATGGGCAAGGGCGTGCGAATCTTCCGGGTCGACAACCCGCACACCAAGGCCGTGGCGTTCTGGGAGGTGCTGTTCGCGCGCATCTACGCCACGGACCCCGATGTGCTGTTCCTGGCCGAGGCATTCACCCGTCCCGCGATGATGCGAACCCTGGGCACAATCGGGTTCCAGCAGAGCTACACGTACTTCACCTGGCGGAACACGAAGTGGGAGCTCGAGTCCTACTTCACGGAGCTGAGCACCGAGGCCGCCAACTACATGCGCCCCAACTGCTTCGTGAACACCCCGGACATCAACCCGTTCTTCCTCCAGTCCGGGAACAAGGCTGCCTTCGCCATCCGGGCCACGCTGGCTGCCCTGCTGGCCCCGACCTACGGCGTGTACGCGGGGTTCGAGGTGTTCGAGCACAAGGCCCTCGCACCCGGCAAGGAGGAGTACCTAGACTCCGAGAAGTTCCAGTACCGACCCCGCGACTGGGCCGCGGCCTCACACACCAGCCTGGTGCCCTACCTCACCATGCTCAACCAGATCCGCCGCGACCACCCGGCCCTGCACGAGTTGCGCAACCTGCGCTTCGAGCAGATCGACAACTCCCAGATGATCGCCTGGTCCAAGCGACACGGCGATGACGTCGTTGTGGTCGCCTGCGTCCTGGATCCCAACCGCCCCCAGGCGGGCGTGCTGCACCTGGACCTCGCCGCGCTGGGCTTCGGAGCCGACGAGCGCGTCGTGGCCCGCGACCTGATCACCGACCAGACCTGGGCGTGGGGAGCCGACAACTACATACGCCTAGACCCCAATTTCACCTGTGCCCACGCCGTCGTCCTGGAGAGGATGTCATGACCCCGTCCAACACCCCCGCAGACCCCGGCAAGCCGAGGAGGAGCACGAAGCCGAAGCCGAAGGAGACCGCGGCGCCGGCTGGTCCTGCGATCCAGCCGGTCAACACCGGCGACGTCGACCGGCTCGTCGACGGCGCCAGCGCCAGCCCGCACTCGATCCTCGGTGCGCATCCGCATGACGGCGGCGTGACGATCCGGGTCCTTCGGCCGTTGGCCAAGGAAGTGATCGTGGTCACGCCCGAGGGCCGCCACGCGATGGTCCACGAGCACCGCGGTGTCTGGGTGGCAGTCGTGCCGGGCGACGTCGTGCCCGCGTACAGCATCGACGTGGACTACGGCCAGGGTCTGATCCCGGCCGACGATCCGTACCGCTTCCTGCCGACGCTGGGCGAGCTCGACCTGCACCTGATCGGCGAGGGACGCCACGAGGAGCTCTGGAAGACTCTCGGGGCGCACGTGCGCACCTACGACAGCCCGTTCGGCCCGATCACCGGCACCTCGTTCGCCGTGTGGGCACCGAACGCCGAGGGCGTGCGTGTCGTCGGCGACTTCAACGGCTGGGACGGCACCGGGCACCCCATGCGCTCCATGGGCAGCACCGGAATCTGGGAGCTGTTCATCCCGAACGTGGGAGACGGGACCACCTACAAGTTCTCGATCCTCGGCAAGGACTGGGTGTGGCGGGAGAAGGCCGACCCGATGGCCTTCGCGACCGAGGTGCCGCCGTCCACCGGCTCGATTGTCTACACGTCGGCCTACGAGTGGGGCGACGTCGACTGGCTCGAGACCCGCGCACAGACCGACGTGATCAATGCGGCGATGAGCGTCTACGAGGTGCACCTGGGCTCGTGGCGGCTTGGCCTGGACTACCGCGAGATCGCTGAGCAACTGGTCGCCTACGTCACCGAGATGGGCTTCACGCACGTTGAGCTGATGCCGGTCGCGGAGCATCCGTATGCGCCGAGCTGGGGTTACCAGGTCACCTCGTACTTCGCGCCGACCTCGCGCTTCGGCAGTCCGGACGACTTCCGGTTCGTGGTCGACGCGCTGCACCAGGCTGGTATCGGAGTGCTGCTCGACTGGGTTCCGGCGCACTTCCCCAAGGATGCCTGGGCACTGGCGCGCTTCGACGGGACGGCGCTGTACGAGCATGCCGACCCGCGCAGGGGCGAGCAGCCGGACTGGGGCACCTACGTGTTCGACTTCGGTCGTACCGAGGTCCGCAACTTCCTGGTCTCCAACGCGATCTACTGGCTCGAGGAGTACCACATCGACGGCCTGCGTGTGGACGCCGTCGCCTCGATGCTCTACCTGGACTACTCGCGCGAGGATGGCGAGTGGCTGCCCAACCAGTACGGCGGCCGCGAGAACCTCGACGCCGTGGCCTTCCTCCAGGAGATGAACGCCACCGTCTACAAGCGCGTGCCCGGTGTGGTGACCATCGCCGAGGAGTCCACCTCGTGGCCAGGCGTGACCCGGCCGACCTACCTCGGCGGGCTTGGCTTCGGCCTGAAGTGGAACATGGGCTGGATGAACGACACGCTGGGCTACATCTCGCGCGAGCCGGTGCACCGCATGTGGCACCACAACGAGATGACCTTCGCGATGGTCTACGCCTGGAGCGAGCACTTCACCCTCCCCATCTCCCATGACGAGGTGGTCCACGGCAAGGGCTCGCTGGTCCAGAAGATGCCCGGTGACCGCTGGCAGAAGAACGCCAACCTGCGCGCCTACTTGGGCTACATGTGGTCCCACCCCGGCAAGCAGTTGCTGTTCATGGGCTCGGAGTTCGCCCAGACCTCCGAGTGGAGCGAGGAGCGTGGCCTCGAGTGGTGGCTGTGCGAGTACCAGGATCACTACGGCGTGCAGCACTGCGTCCGGGACATGAATGGCGTCTACAAGGACACCCCCGCCCTGTGGGACCAGGACAACACCCCAGAGGGCTTCCAGTGGATCGACGCCAACGACGCGTCCGGCAACGTCTTCTCATGGCTGCGGCTGGGCTCTGACGGGTCGCTCCTGGCCTCCGTGACCAACTTCTCCCCCGTGGTTCGTGGCGACTACCGGCTCGGACTGCCCGAGACCGGCTACTGGCGCGAGGTGCTCAACACCGACGCGGAGGCCTACGGCGGCTCCGGGGTGGGCAACTTCGGCGGCGTGGAAGCAGTCGAGCACCCGTGGCACGGCCGGCCTGCGTCGTCCATGGTGACGCTGCCGCCGTTGGCAACGGTGTGGCTGCGCTACGAGGGGGTCGCGACCGGCCAGGTCGTCGAGGAGATCGACGACTGAGCGGGGCCCGACCGCAGGTCTCAGAACAGCGCGTTGGCCAGGTCGATCCGGGCCCGGGCCACTGACGGATCGTCCGGGCCGACGACATCGAAGAGATCGAGCAGGTGGGTTCGCAGCCGGTCGCGGTCAGGGCCAGCGGCGAACCGGATCGCCCCGGTCAGCCGTGCGAACGCCTCGACAGGGTTCCCGTCGAGGACCAGCACATCAGCGGCCTGCTCCTGGGCTGCCAGGTCATCGGGGTCGGCATCCGCAGCGCTGAGCACAGCGAGGTGATCAGCCCCGGCGACGCGCTCGAACACCCCGACGAGGGCCAGTCCGGCCTTGGCCACGGGGTCAGCCGGCGCGCTGTCCAGGATCGACGTGTAGGCCGCCCGGGCTCCTGCCCAGTCCCCTGCCTCGATCGCGTCGTAGGCAGCGTCCATGCGCGGGTCCACCGGCTCCTCGACGGGCACGTCCTGCGCCGGACCGCCGGGAGCGCCGGGAGCGCCGGCCACGCTGCCATTGATGCCGTTGGACTCAGCGACCTTGAGCAGCTCGTCCAGGTACGCGCGCACCTGGGGCTCAGGAAGCGCACCCTGGAACAAGGGCATCGGACGTCCCCCGAGGACAGCGAACACACTCGGGATCGACTGCACCTGAAAGGCCTGGGCGATGGCCGGGTTGGCATCCACGTCGACCTTGGCCAGCACCCATCGACCGCCGGACTCATCGGCCAGCTTCTCCAGGATCGGCGACAGCGTCTTGCACGGCCCGCACCACGTCGCCCACAGGTCCAGGACGACGGGGACCTGCATCGACAGGTCCATCACCTCGGCCTGGAAGGTCGCGTCGGTGACGTCCATGACGACCGGCGCGGCTCCGGGGTTGGCCGTCCGCTGGGTGGCCCGGGCCTCGGCCTGCGCCTGCGCCTCCCGTGCCGCTGCCAATGCGCCGAGGTCCACTGCTCCGTATCCAGGCATGCTGCTCATGGCAGCATTCTCCCACTGCAACGGCGATGCTGCGGAACGGGTCAGACCGGCTCCCGGTAGGTCCCCCACTCGCCCCTGAGCACGTCGCACATCTCCCCCAGCGTCGCCTCGGCACGCGCAGCGTCGATGAGTAGCGGCACGAGGTTCGCCTGGGTGCCAGCCGCCTCAGCAAGCGCGACCAGGGTCTTCTCGACGGCGGCAGCATCGCGTTCGGCCCGCCGCCGACCCAGCTCCTCGACCTGCGTGCGCTCCACCTCGTGGGAGACCCGCAGGATCTCCAGCGGACTCTCGATCGCATCCGTGTTGACGGTGACCCCGACCACCCGCTTTCGACCGTCCTCCACGGCGAGCTGGTGGTCGAAGGCAGCATCCGCGATCAGGCCCGTGAACCAGCCGGACTCGATACCGGCCAGCAGCCCGGAGGTGATCGGCCCGATCGGGTGCGCCCCGTCGGGATGCCGGTCCCTTCCCAACTCGAGGATCTGGGCGAAGATCTCCTCGGCCTGGGCCTCCATCCGGTCGGTCAGGGCCTCGACGTACCAGCTGCCGCCCAGCGGGTCTGCGACGTTGGCCACCCCGGTCTCCTCGGCGATCACCTGTTGGGTGCGCAGGGCGATCTGGGCGGCCCGGTCGCTGGGCAGTGCCAGCACCTCATCCAACGCGTTGGTGTGCAGGGAGTTGGTGCCACCCAGGACCGCGGCCAATGCCTCGATGGCGGTGCGCACGATGTTGTTGTCCGGCTGCGGAGCGGTGAGGCTCACGCCCGCGGTCTGGGTGTGGAAGCGCATCCACTGGGCCCGCGGCGATCCCAGGCCGAAGTGGTCGCGCATCCATCGAGCCCAGATCCGACGAGCCGCCCGAAACTTCCCGATCTCCTCGAAG